>JAEEXQ010000010.1 GCA_016287875.1 Bacteroidales bacterium
CGTGGACGGACTGCCGCACGGTACGACCTACTACATAGGATTCATCGCCTACGACAAATCCAACAACTATTCCGACCTTTCGGAGATAGTCTCCGGCACTACCCTTCCCAACCACGCTCCCTTCGTGAAGACCACCCCCGCCGACCAGATCCTCTACGGCCTGAATTCTTCGATGGATTTCGACCTGACCGATATGTTCGGGGATGTCGACGAGGATGAGCTGAACTATCAGGTGAGCACCTCCGATCACGATGTGACGCAGGTGTACATCACCGGGCGTTCGGTGAAGGTGATCGCGCGCGGAGCCGGGGTGACCTCCCTGACCGTGCGTGCGGACGATGGCGACAGGCAGTGCTCCACCAAGTTCCAGCTGATGGTCAAGCCCAACGCGGCCGACCCCGTGGAGACCTATCCCAATCCCATCACCACCAAGCTTACCATCCGTACCGAGGCCGAGGCCGAGACCTATGTCCGCATAGTCAGTTCCACCGGAAAGGTGGTGTACGAGGCCACCAAGACCTTCAGCGGATTCAATCCTCTCTCCATAGATACCACCGATCTGGCGCCCGGGCGCTATTCGGTGACCGTCAAGTACAACGGGAAAGTCTTCCACAAAACTATCGTCAAAGTATGAAAAAGTTCGCTATGATATTGGCGGCGGGGATGGTCTCGCTGAGCGTATATGCCGGGACTCCGGAGTCGGATGCAATGCCCTTCGCGCAGCTGGACTACAATCCGGTGACCATCGCTATGGGAAGCACCACCATCAACTGCGCCTCCCGCCTGCCCTTTATGAAATGGAATTTCGCGGCCGGAGTAGGCTATGAGGACTATATGCCGCAGCTGAGCGGTACCAAGTACTTCATCGTCGGTGCCCAGGCCAGGACGGGCGAGAACAGCGGCGTGAGCCTTTCGTTCCTGCGCGGCACGGGCGAGGAGATCTCCGGGCTGCAATACACTCCTTTCGAGATACTGGTGAATGCGGGATTCGGATTCAAGTTCAATCCCCGCCTGGCGTTCGGATTCAATGTCAAATACGCCAAGGAGCACCTCACCAAGAGCAATTCCAACACTGCCGTGCTGGTGGACGTCACTTCGACCTGGAGCCATCGCGGAACCACGATTTCGGGTGGGGTTACGGGCATAGGCGAGGCGCTGAAGACCGCGACGGGGAAGTTCCCCCTGCCTACCGCTCTGGACATTTGCGCAAGACAGTCATTCGAGCTGGGCGAAGACCATAAGCTAAGCCTTACCGCACGCAGCGACTACTACTTCTCCGGAAGCTTCGGCGGGGGCGTGGGCGTTGAGTACGGCTTCGCGGAGGTCGCCTACGCCCGCGCCGGCTACCACTACGGCGGCGAGACCATCCTCCCCTCCTTCGCCTCCGCCGGCCTCGGCCTCTGCCTCGGCCACCTCGAGCTCGACGCCGCCTACGTCTTCGCCTCCGACGTCCTCGGCAACTCCTTCTCCCTCAAAATCGGCGTCTGGTTCTAGCGGCCCCTAGCGCCCCCTTGCGCACCCGGGCCCTTCTAGCGCCTCCAGCGCCCCCCGGCCCTTTCTGCAGCAGCCAAATCATTGATTATCAGAACCTTACCGGAAAGAGAATCGGCAAAATACGCCGATTCTCTTTCCAGTATCCCCCTCACACACAGCAACTTAGCTGCTGCACACGAAACCCCGGGCACCCAACCCATTGACACACAGCAACTTCCCGAAAACAAATCGTCCAATTTCACCGATTTGTTTTCAGCATCTCGCTGACACTCAACCACTTAGCTGCCCGGCACAAAACCATACACCACGACCGAGTTTCCACCTCGGCCACCACTATGCACCCCGACCACTGCAACACACCACGGCAGCCTTCACACCACGGCCACCGCTGCGCTTTCTTCGCGCAGGGGTGGCCGGGTGGGGGCGTGGAGTCCGAGGCAGATCTATAAACCCGGACATTTCTCGACCCCGCCCGAGGCTGCGGGCAATAACAGGCCGGCGAGGAGAGCCCTTCGGGGATGTTGCTCCCCGCAGCCGGCCTGATTATAGCCGCCGCTCCTGCCACCGAGCGGCGGCGGTGCCGCGGTAGACCGCCCTTCCCATACCCGACCTTCCCGCGCCCGCCCCTCCGGCTCGCCACTCCGGCTCGCATTTTCAGGCAAACTTCCGGAATTCCTTTTCGTGGGGCCCGATCGGGCAAGGTCTAATTTCGTGGTGGGGACCTTGCACATTGGAAGTGCCTGGGAGGCCGAAATGCGGGCAAGGTCCAAGGCATAAAAGTAGACCTTGCCCATCAGAACCCCATGGAGGGGCGGTGCTGAGGGCGGTGAAGCAGCGAAGATGACCAGGGGCACACAAGGCGGCCGCTTCCGTGAGGGCCCCGGCCGAAGCGCCAGTTCGGAACGCCTGTTCGACCGCGCGGCATGGAATTCCGTAACCAAAAAGGCGGTGTTTTGGTTACCGATGGGGTTTGAAGAATGCTCCGTGACCAAAAAGGGGTGTTTTTGGTTACCAATGAGGTTTGAAGAAAGTTCCGTAACCAAAAAGGCAGGTTTTTGGTTACGGATGGGGTGCGGCGACGCGTGGGGGCGGCGGGCCACGGCCACCTAAAGTAATACTTCAACCACTAGGCATATGGGAAGCCCACAGGATAACGTGGAGTGTGAATGGTGTAATTTTAACCCGGGGACCATTCACGCTGGAAGTGCACCGGTGGCCGTTTTGCGGGAATGGTGTCGGCCACGGAATTACACCATTCACACCAGAATCACTCAGACATCCCCTTACTGGCAAGCAAATCACTATTTCGCTTAACCAATTCGCTTATCCTGATATCAATTGATCGTTATTGAACAATGGCGTAAATCGTTAATGGTTGAATATCAGCCATTTATGTAAAACCGCCTATGCAAATCTGCATAGGCGGTTTTACATAATCACCTAACGCACAGTACTTTACGGTTTACGCCACATCTTTGTCGCGGGCGTGCGGTGAAGGGTGTGGCGGTGGGTGGAACGTGGGTGGTGGCGGTGGTGGCGGGGTGTGGCGCGGCGGCACCCGAGGTGGCGGTGGCCGGGGAGAGATGGGGTGCGACTATGCGTGTGGTAGCTGAGTGTGATGCGGGGTGTGGGGCGGCGACACGCGAGGTGACGGGGGGGGGGCGGTGATCCAGAGTGCGAAGGGGCGAAGGGACGCGATCGGGCAAGGTCTAATTTCGCAGGGGGGACCGTGCCCACAGAAACCACGTGGAGGGGATGAGGATTTGTCGGTTGCAGATTTCTCAGAATGCTTACCGCACCCTGCGCACTACCCTGCGCACCACCCCTCTCGCACCAAGCCTTTCGCACTACCCTGCGCACCAAGCCTTTCGCACTGCCCCCAGCGCACCTACCTCACTCGCCCCACGCTACCGCACCCCCTACGAAATCTCCACTTTAAGGCCTTTGGAGAAGGAGAGGACGGTGTCTACGGTGGAGGCGTAGTCTTTCTGCTTTATCTTGAGCTCGAATACGGCCACGCCGTCGGTCAGGGTGAAGCTGACCACCTCGGCGCCGCTGTTCTTGAGCGACTTCATCATATCCAACAACTCCTCGTTCTTGACGGGGGACAGGGTGATGGAAATCTCTTTCACCCCGTGCCAGCGCGTTACGAAATGCATGGCTTCCAACACAATAATAGTCATCAACGTGGCCGCTATCGCCACGGAATACATCGCGGCTCCGCTGCTGAGACCTATCGCCGCAGCAACCCAGAGGCCCGCTGCGGTGGTGACGCCGCGTATGGCGTTCTTCTGGAATATTATGACGCCGGCGCCGATGAAACCGATACCGGATACCACCTGCGCAGCCACGCGCGCGGCATCGAAACGCCCGCTGAATGCGAACTGCGATATGATCATGAACAGCGCGCTTCCCAGCGCCACGATGAAGTGCGTACGCACTCCCGCTTCCTTGGCCCTGAACTCCCTCTCGAAACCTATCAGTCCGCCAAGAAGTCCTGCAATGAATATCCTAAGTATGAAATTCCATTCTATCGTCATAATATCAAAATTTTAAAAAAGTCCGGGGGTAATTTCCAGCCATTTCAGCACGGTCTGGCCGAAAAGCAGGATTAGCAGCCAGGAGAAGGTCATCATTGTGATGCCGAACTTGAAGGCATCCGTCTGGCTGTATTGGTTGGTATTGTAGAGCAGTGCGGCCGGCTTGCTGTTGAACGGCAGCACATAGCAGTGTTCGATGAGCATCGCCACCGGCAGGGCCAGGCTCATAGGAGGGAACTTGAAGCGTGCCTCCACGCCCAGTGCTATGGGCACGAACACCATCGTACGGATGGTCTTGCTCTGGAAGACCAGTCCGGAATACATCATAAGGAAGGTAAGTACCAGGTAGAGCACCCAGTAGGGGGTGTCTGCGGTAATTCCCAGGGAGTCGAATGCGGCGTTGACCATCGTATTCGGAAGATCGGTGGCATTGAGCCCGCTGCCGAGCACGTATGCACCGGCCGAGAAGAGCATCAGGTGCCAGGGGATGTCCACGTCGTTCCATTTCACCACCCCTATCCCGGGGAGCAGGGCGAGGCAGGCGCCGAGCAGCGCCACGATGGTCTCGTCTATGTTATGGAAGGTCCCTTTGGTGACCCAGAGGAAGAGGACTATGCAGAAGATGATCACGGCCCTCCATTCCTGCGCACTCATCTTTCCCATCGCATCCAGTTCCACCCGCAGGCGCTCGATTCCACCCTCGATCTGGGGCTTCTGTTCCTCCTTTTTCATGGGGAAGAAGACGTACATCCCCACCAGCACGCCCACCACGAGGATGATGACGCTCATAGGGCCTACCGCCACGAGCCAGTCGGCATAGCCGAAGTCGCAGGAGCCCAGGAAGCCGGCGATGAGGGAGATGGCAAGCAGATGCGCTCCGCTGCCCGTATAGAAGGCGTTTGCGCCGATGTTTACCTGGAAGAGGTTCTGGATTACCAGATTGCGGCCGAAGTTGTTCCTATGGCCGTCCGAGGCCCCGTAGATGGCGCAGATGACCATAAAGATGGGCAGCATTATGGTGGCTTTGACGGTAGTGGCGGAGATGAAGGCGGATAGCACCAGGTTGATGACCAGGAAACTCCAGAGCACCCCCTTCGCGCTTTTGCCGAAGCGGATGACGAAGGCCAGGGCCAGACGCTTGGCGAACTGGGTCTTGACCAGCATCGAGGCCAGCACGAAGCTCAGGATGTTCAGCCACATCACAGGATGTCCCAGCTGCGCGAGGGCCTCTTTCTGGGTGGTGACGCCGCACAGCACCACACCCAGTATCAGCAGCAGGGATGTAAGATAGTTGGGCAGGGCCTCGGTCATCCAGAGGATGAGACTGGCCACGAATATGCCCAGCATCGCGTAGTTGGCGCGGATGAAACCATCAAGACCAAGGACCCCCAGCCGCTTCTGTGCAGAGGCGGCCAGGGTGCTTTGGTCGAGATTGTCCAGGAAGCCGATATGGCAGAACCAGCAGATCCACACGAAGGCGATGACCGCCAGAGGACCGCCCAGACGGGCCATCCAAACTTCGAATTTCGATTTCTGCATCTTAGGCAGTTTCTCGACTTTGTAGTTATTCATGTCCAGCGGATCGAAAGCCGCCTTCGCAGTGGTCTGTCCAGCCATAATTACTTCCAGTTCTTATAAGGGTTCTTCATCAGCATAGAGTTGAAGTACTTGGGATCTCCCGTAACCTCCTCGCCGAGCCACGCGGGCTTGTCGAAAGGTTCGTTCTCGTCGGCAAGCTCCACTTCGGCGACGGTCAGGCCGTCGTTGTCGCCGTAGAACTCGTCAACCTCCCAAGTGTGCACGCCGTCGGTGTTCTTCACCAGATAGCGGGTCTTGTCGATCACGCCGGGCTCGGCAAGGTCGAGCAGCTGCTTGACCTCCTCGACGGGGATTTCCTTCTCCCACTCGAAGCGGGCGGCGCCGGAAGCGTTGCCTATGCCCTTGACGGTGATGAATCCCTTGTCGCCTTTGACGCGGATGCGAACGGTGCGCTCGGGAACGCTGCTAAGATAACCCTGGGTGATGCGGGTGGCCTTGAAGGCTTCTGCTTTGAAATCGCCTTTGACCAAGAATTTCTTTTCTATTTCCTGTGCCATGGCTTATTCGTTTGCAAGAGGTTTGTCGCTCATACCGATCACGCGCTTGATAGCCTGCAGGTAGTTGATGTTCTCCACACCTTCCAGACCGCAGTCGGCGATGGTCTTCTTGATATCTTCGATCTCGGTGGATTCGGAGTTGATGGTCACCACCTTTGCACCGTTGATGAGCACGTTGCCCACCTCGCAGATGGTGTTATTCACCATATAGCCGAAGCGCTGCTTGTGCACGCGGACCGCCGCCAGGTCGGGGCAGGCCTTCACCATTGCGATGAACTCCTCATAGGTATAGGTATCCTTCGTGAGAGCGGGCATCTCCACCATGAAGGCGGGGAACACTTCCTTCTCGAGGACCTCGCGGGAAATGGGGAATTCGCCCTTCATCAGGGGGTTCCACTGCTCGAGGCCGTCCACGGACTGTACGAAGGTCTTGATATCCATCTTTCCGTCGCGGATCTTGGTGTTGTTGATGTCGTTCTTGGCCGAGATGATGTAGATCTCGTCGCTGCTGCGTTCCCATACTTTCTCGGGCACGGGGACGGAGAGGCGTGCCATTCTCTTGTGAGCTTCGCAGAAGCACTGACCGAAGCTGCGGAATTCGAAGCGAGGTTTGCTTATCTCGCCGATTTTAAGTTCTGCCATAGATAAATATATGAATTAAAGTTCTGTAAGTCCTACGACGGGTTTGCTGGTGTCGTTGGCATTGGCCTCGCCGGGGGTAGCGGCGGTGTGATACCACTTGTCGAAACCATAATCCTTGCCTACGCGGCTATAGGAAGCGGCGCACTTCTCGGCATATCCGGTAAGGTTGAAGTAGTCGATGGTAGCCTTCACGGGGGAGGCGAGCACCACGGTCACGTTCTTCTTTGCGGAAAGGCCGGAGTTGAATACCAGGCCGGTGTTGGCGTATTCGGGATGTACGGGGTCGGAGCCATCGGTGGGAGCCACGACGTCGGTGCTGTAGAGCAGCAGATATGCTCCGGCTGCCAGTTCCTTGTCGGGTCCGGTCCAGACATCCTTGCTGTCCTTCAGGAGCTTGATACCCTTGATGTTGATGGAGGCGGAGCCGGTGTTCACTATCTCGATGAACTTGTCGTTACCGTTGAGCTCGCTGAGCTTCAGAGGGCTGTAGTCGATGGGGTTCACGCCGACGGTGTAGCTGGCCTCGGCGGACCTGGTGGTGCCGCCCTCGGTGGTAGCTTCGATGTAGTATTTCACTACGGTATCCATTGCCAGGGCAGGGATGGTGGCGCTGTAAACATTGCCTTTGGCGGTCATTGCCACGGTGACGGGCTTGGCGCTGCCGGCGGTATATACCAGGTTGACCTTGGTAATCTTTACGAGGGCTGTGACGGTGGCGGTGATGGTCACCTCGGTCTCCTCGTTGAGGGCGATTGTATTGGCGATGTTGGCGTAGGAGGCGTTGGGATATACATTATCCTTTACGCAGGCGGTCAGGGCCAGCAGAGCTGCCAGGGATGCGATCAATATCTTTTTCATAATACTTGTCATTTTTAGAAGTCAATTTCGAAACGGACGCAGAGCATATGATAATCTACACCGGCTTTCTTGTCGGCGATCTTGGTGAAGTCCTTGGTGGGTTTGCCGGTGGTGGCGTCTTTACCTACGAAGAGCTTGCCCTTGCCGTTGGCGTAACGGTCGTTGTCGTTGAACTGGTAGTTCACCTGGAACTTGACGTTGTTGTTGACCCAGTAGTTGATACCGAGGGTGTAGGCCTGGGCGGCGCCGCCATAGACGTTGCCGTCGTTCAGGTCGCAGTACTCATAGCGGGCGCAGAGTTCGATGTCTCCCCAGTTCTTGCCGGGTTTGACCTTGGTGTACTTGCCGCCATTGGCGTCGTAGCGCTGATGTCCGCCGAAGAGCAGATATCCTGCCTGGGCATACCAGCCCCAGAACTTGCGGGGAGTAGGATCGGCAGCATCTGCCTTGAACTTGACGTTGTCCTGCACATAGGCGGCCTCATAGCGGAGCCCGTTCCAGTGGCCTGCGAGTTCAGCGGTCCAGAGGAGGTTGTGGTCGTAGCCGGGAAGGTCGTCGGTGTCGAGGTACTTCTTGCGGTTGATGCTGGTGGAGTTGCGGGCGCTTGCACGATAGCTGCCGTACTTCTCGGCGCTTGCCTTAGGAGTGCGGTAGGATGCCGCGGCACCGAGGTGGAGGCTGGAAGTTGTGGACTTGTAGAGGGGACGGAAGACTGCCTTTCCGGTGAGGGAGTAGCCAGCGTCATAGCCGCTGTCCTTGTTGTTTCCGGAGATGTATTCCCATTCCTCAGCGCCGGCGATTTCGGGTCCGAAGACACCGCCGCTGACCCACAGCCAATCCTTTGCGTATTTGGCGTTGATACCCACGTGGCGGGAAGGAGTCAGAGCGGAGCAGACCATAGGACGCTCGATGAACTGGAGATAGCGCGAAGTGGTATTGCGCTGGATGGAGAAGTTCTCCTTGAAGTTACCTGCCTGCAGTTCGAGGTTGGGAATACCGGTGAAACGCACGATGGCGTCTTTCAGTTCCACCAGACCGTTGGCGAGGTCCATATCGAATTCACCGTACCAGTTCTTGTCGACCTGGCCTTTCACGGCGAAACGGGCGCGGCGGATGCTGACGCCGTTACCGATCTGGTCGGCGTAGTCGGGGGCACCGAAGAACACGGCGGCATCCATCTGGGTACGGATATCGAACCAGAGTTTGTAGCTCGAGGTGGGGGACGCCATAACGAGTATGCCGTCCTGTGCCTCTACGTCGAGCACATCGGACTGGACGGCCACACCGTACTGGTTGTACTTGACCGCCTTCTGGGCCTGAACTGCCGTAACAGTGAGCAGTGTCAGCGCGATTGCAAATAAGATTTTACGCATAGTTAATAATTGAATGGTTGTTAATTAAATGGCCTTGATAAAGTTTATTAAGTTGTCGCTCCGCTTCAGGCCCAGTTTGGCCCTCAGGCGGGAGCGGCCTATTTCCGCACTTTTAGGGGTTATGTTCATGAGCGAAGCGATGTACTTGCTGCTGAAGCCTTGGCGCAGCAGGTTCGTGAGCTTGCGCTCGTTCTCGGTCAGGTTGGGGAAGCGCTCCCTCAGCCTCATATTGAAATCCTCGTTCAGCACCTCGCTGCGGGCATAGAAATCGTTCATCTCCCGGGTGAAGTACATCCTCTCGCGAAGCGACCCCAGCAGGGCATCCGTCGCCTGGTCCTTGGCCGGGCCGTCCTCCATCGAGCGCAGCTCCGCCAGCTCGCCGTAAACCTTCTCCATAAACTCCTTCTGGTCGCTCACGCCCACGGCGAAGTCCACCAGCTCCTTGCGCTTGACCTCCAGCTTGCTGCGCAGGTCCCGCTCGGTCATCTCCGCCTTCACTTCCAGGGCGGAAAGGGCCTTCTGAGTGCTGTACACCTGCTCCTGGCGGTTGCGTACGAGCTGCTCCCTGATGGTGCGCCTGTTCTGCCGGCGGCGGAAGAATCCCAGCCCGCCCAGCACCAGGGCTATCCCCAGCACTATGGCGGATCCCAGCAGACCTCCGTTCAGAATCATCCCCAGGCAATAGGCGACCATCAGCGCCAGCACCGGCGAAATCACCGCCGCTATCCCTCCTAATAATATCTCCTGCCCGTCCGCGAGCGCGCGCTTGCGCACGAGGCTAATCCCCAGCAGTGCGGCGAGGTACAAGGTCCCGGCCGGCAGAGGGGTGGCTGCGAGGCCTGCCATCGCGGGGATGGGGGAAGAGAACAACGCGAAGCACAGGGTCATCGCCAGCATCAGCGCCAGTATTGTGATGGAGTTGGTGTCGAGTTCGTAGTCCGCGATATTCCATTTCGCACGGACGGATCTCCCGCGCACGGCCAGCCATCCCAGCAAGGCGCAGACGGCGGCAATCGCGGCGCCCGCATATCCCCCTCCGTGCAGCAGGCAGGTGAAGACAGGGGAGTTGTTGTATGCGGCGGAGGCGAGCAGCAGCGGCGCGGTCAGGGTGGCGGCGCACAGCACCCGTCCCTCCATCACCGCCATATGGGTCTTACGGCTGCGCATATGCAGGGAATAAATGCGGTAGATGCCTGCGGCGAGAAGGGCGCAGAGCAGCGGGGCGGCGAGCCAGGAATAGATGTAGGGGAGGGTTTCCGGAATCCCCGGGGCATCGCCGCTCGCCAGTCCGAGGCCGTACAGCGCGCCCATGAAAGCGAAGCTCACCGCGGGGAAACGGCTGAAGCGGAAGACGGTAAGCACCGCCACCAGCGTCGCAATCCCCACCGGAAGCAAGTTCTTCACCATCGCGGGAACCGGCATGCGGAAGATGTCCTCCAGCTCCGGGAAGATGGCCGGAAGCGCCAGCCCTGCGAGTATGATCACGGGGCTGAAGAAGCGTACGCCATACCTCTCTCCCGCGCCCGATGCGAGGATGGCCCCGCTGAGTATGGGCAGATCGCGCCAGGCCAGCAGGCCCGCTGCGATGACTAGGGAGATGATGACGTACAGAAATACCATCTACAGTGCACGTTTAATGGCCATTACGGACAATTGCTCAGCAACCTTGACGGCGGCATTGGCGAGATCCTCTATGTGTAGGGCGAAGTAACGGAGGTGGAATTTTTCGCTGAGCTTCAGGTTGTCCATCTGGTGGAAGACTGTCCGTTTTATGGATTGGCTGAGTTTTACGGCCTCTTTATCGTAGAAATAGACCTGGGCCGTGGTTTCGGCCACATTGTGGGGCTCCGTGAAGTAGGCCTTGGTGCCGGGGATGCAGCTCTCTACTGCAAGGGAGGCGAGTTCGCTGAGTTTCACGAACTCGCGGCGGAGCTCCTTGGGCACGTTCGGTGCTTCGATTTCGAACTGCACCAGGTCCTTGGCAATTATGGAGATGATATGGTCGAGGCGCTCCAGCAGGCGCATTATGTCGCCCCTGGAACGTATCAGATATCCCCTGGTGTAGAGCGTGTTCTCGATCTCCCTTATGCGGGCGAGCGCCTCGGTCTCGAGGGTCGCCATCTTTGCGAGGTTCTCGGCAAAGCCGGCTTCCTCGCCATAGAGGTAATCCTTGACACCACCTTTGAATACCAGCAAGGCCCCGTCGATGCTGTCCAACAATGCGTCGATGTTCTCCGACAGGAGAGCGGCCTTTTTCCGTGAGAAGATATCCGAAATGCCCATAATTGGTTCTGCTTACGCGTTATTGGGTGTAAATATATGAGAAATAGAGTTATTTTCAAAGCCTTGTAGAGTAGCGCAAAGAGCTAAAACCGCATTGTAGTCGCTTCTATTGGGGGTGATGTAGAGTTATTGTAGAGTTAAAATGGGTGGTTTCCGTAGGGTTGAAGGATAATTTAATTTTGGTTAATTGCCTATCGTTGATTATCTTCGCGTGCCTAAAGGGGAAATTAGTGTAATACACAAATAATGGAAACGATCAAATTCAATGAGAGCTACGAGGCTCCCAAGGCAGAGCTCGTAGAAACCGAATCCAACGGGGTTCTTTGTGCAAGCGGGTTGAACGACCCCGCAGATTATTCTTCTGGTACCGATCCATTCGGCTTTTAATTTAGGGGAGGACAATATCATGAAACAAGTATTCAGCCTTTTTACTCTGGCTATCGCACTCTTAGCCTGCAACAAGAATGAAATGAATCTCCGCCCTGTCAATCCCGTAGATAGAGATGGAAATGTTGTAATTACGGCGACTCTCTCTCCCAAGTCCAACGGAGTAAAAGCCGTATCCGACGGTGGCGACAAGATAATAGCCTCCTGGGCAACGTCCGAGCATCTTGCCATCCTTTACGAAGTTGGTGGAGTCAAGAAAATGGCCGACGCAGAGATTATCGACGTGGACGCCGAAGGCAAGGCGACTATCAACTTCTCCGTAGATGGCAGCACGCCTGACGATACCCCGTGCTCGATAATCTATCCCTTATCTGCATGCAAAGACGATTATTCCGGCGTAAAAGAAGCGGCGGAACTCATAGGAAACCAGGATGGTACGCTCAATGCGGGTCTTGATGTACGCGTGGGCGCCGGCAGTATTCAGGTTTCGACTCCGGATCTCGAGGTTACTGCTCAGCCTGCAGCACAGTTTGCTATATTCAAGTTCACCATCCGCAGCGGGAACAGCACGACTCCGGTCAACGCCAAGCCGCTGGTCATCAATGTTGACGGCCAGGACTTCACTGTTACTCCGGCTGCTGCTACCGATGTGCTTTATGTCGCCCTTCCCGCCGTATCGGGCAAGAAGGTCAGCTTCGAAGCAACGGACGACGCTTCTAACAACTTCACCTGCTCCAAGGCAAGCGTAAGTTTTGCGGCAGGTAATTACTATCAGACCACATTGAAGATGCGTCAGTACGTTCTTATGGGTGACGGTCTCAAGTGGGCGGTCTGCAACATAGGCGCCGAACTCCCTCACGAGATAGGCGACTACTACTCTTGGGGCTCCGTCACTACCCAGACAGTCTACAACTGGCCCCACTACCGCTTTGTGCCTTCGGGTTCGACAAATTATTATCGCATGTTCAAATATACGATTCCCGACAACGATACCGACTGTGCCTGGTACCAGAACGGCGTCTTCGTCGGTGATAATGGAGACGGCGTACCTCACAAGGATTTAGCATCATACGATTACGAAGATGACACGGCCCGGCAGATTTGGGGGTCATCTTGGCGCATGCCTACGTACGCCGAATGGAAGGTCCTCCTGAATTCGAGTAAATTCAACTGGGAGCGGACGACTGACTACAACGGCACCGGCGTTACAGGCTTCGTGGTTACCAGCAAGGTTTCCGGCTATCAGGGAAACAGCATTTTCTTCCCTTCTTCGGGATACTGGTTTAATACAAGCAAATCCAAAGTGAATGTCGAGGGTTCTTATTGGTCAGGTACCCTTAACGATACTGCTGTGGCATTCTATCTTTATATTGGCCCGGAAAGCGGCACCAGTGGTCATACTTGGGCTGTGTCCATCCGCAGCACCGGCCGCACGGTCCGTGCCGTCATGGAATAATGTAGCCTTCCCCCCTACACAAGAGAAAGGCCTGCAATCAACGTTGCAGGCCTTTCTGTTGGGGGTATTGTAGAGTTATTGTAGGGTTAATAAAGTGTGTTTCGGAAGGCTTGCCGGGCGTGGGGCATTGGCGTCCAGCAGTGTGCCATTCTTGTCAAATAGCATATAACGAGGGATGGTGTTCAGCCTCATCTCCCCAAAAAATGGAGCCTTGGAGTTGATAGACCGATAAGAGAAAGAATGAAGGTCAGGATATAACGATACTGCTTTCTTCCAATCTTCCTCATTCATGTCGATAGAAATGAAAACGAAGTCGATATCCCTACCCTTGTACTTTTTATGCAGTTCCCTTGCATCAGGCATTAGTGACATGCATGGGCCACACCAGGATGCCCAAAAATCTATATAAACAAGTCGCCCTTTATGCTTTGAGAGCATCTCCTCCAAGGAACATATGCTTCCATCCAAAGCTTGTAATGCCAGCGTTGACTCGATCTCTTTAGATAAGGTGGGTCGTTTGTACAAACTGAAGGTTGTGGAGTCTCCGCTTGCCATCTCATATCGTTCAAGATAATCTCCGCATACAGATGCGTACTGCGGATAGTGGAACATCCATTCCGTTACTCGTTTTAATATTCCCATCCTTGCACTTCGGACTATGGTTGTGTCTTTTTCTGTCTCGTCAAATAATGCTACCAGAGACTCGCTGGATCCGGACATATCTGCGAATATGAAATGGGACACAAAACGGGAAAGACTATCAGAATGCAGTATCTCGTTTTTGGAATACTCTTTTTCCCGGAATAAGCGACTATAGAAATATGCGTAGTACCGTTCCTCTATCGTTCCGGCCTTTCTCAGAGAGTCCAATTCGTCCAAGAGTATATTTTTGTAACTATCGTATATGACAGCCAAGGAATCCAAGTTGACATATATGGACCTGCATAGCGGGTCAAGACCCGGGTATCTTTCTCTCAAGCTTTTATCATTAAAATATTCATATGCTCGCTTGAACCGGAATGAAGATAGGATGGTTTCAATGTGATATCCTTCCTTCTGAATGGAGTGTGGAACTGAGTAGGGAAGATTATACACATAGGAAAGGTCTTGATATACAAGACTTACAAGATATGGATGGTGGTCCGCATCATATTTGACAAGAACAGTGTCGCCACCTTTCAATAGATAATAACGATGCTCTTCGCATTGATACAGGTGCATTATTTCCGCATATCCGTCAAATGTTGGTATGCTTATAGTGTCTCCTCTATCCTTTGGCTCATACCAGGAAAACACTCCGTCTTCATCCATAAAAGAAAGTGTATGAAACAGTGTCGCTCTATGGCCTCCGAGCGAAAGCCTGTCGGTCGATCGGTTATTGGGACAGTTTTCGAATATGATAACCACTGAGTTTTCGTCCGCGGTACTACGGCAATCGCGTCCCCCGCAAGATAGAAGGAACAGCAAAGATGCGAATAACAGCTTAGGAAGCAAAGCTCTCATATCTCAAATGTACTAATTATTCACTAAACGCAAAATATATATTAACCTTTGGTTAATTACAAAAAGTTAATTAGCTTTGTGGTGTTTGAAAAAGTGGAATTATGGTAAAGAATCCGTTCATATTGGCACCGTACGTTTCCAAGGAGCTGTTTTGCGACAGGAAGGAGGAGATGTCTAACATCCTTCAGTACCTGCGGAACGGCCGAAATATTACGCTGATTTCGCCTCGCCGCCTTGGTAAAACCGGCCTTATATATAGGGTTTTCGACGAAATAAAGACAGGTGGTGCGGAATTCGACACCATCTATGTGGATATCAGCGCCACCCAGTCAATCGACGATTTCATCAAAGTCTTTGCACAGGCCGTTGTCGCGGCCATCGGGCACCGCAGCCGGATAGCGTCTTTTTTCTCTGCACTGGGTGGTCTTCGCCCCCTCTTGAGCTACGATTCCATTTCCGGTTCCCCGGGACTGACAATTACTTACAGGAACGAGGAAGAAAAGCCTGCCACCCTGAGCAATATTCTGTCATTCCTGGAAAAGAACAGGAAACCGGTAGTGGTAGCTATAGACGAATTCCAGCAGATTCGGGAATATGAAGGCGTAAATATGGAAGCTGTCCTGCGCAGTCATATCCAGAAGCTGATCAACGTCCGTTTCATCTTCTGTGGCAGCAGGAAGCACGTGATGGCCGATATGTTTTCCAACGCCAAAAGCCCCTTCTACGCTAGCACTACGCCGCTTTCGTTGAAGAAATTGGATGTTGAGGTCTATACCGATTTCATTTCCGACAGGTTCTCCGAAAACGGTAAGACCATCGACCGGGACACCATAAAGATCATACTCGACTGGAGCCGGGGCCATACCTTCTATACCCAGACCCTGTGCAACGAATGCTTTATGATAAGCAAAAGCCGGGTGACAATGGAGACCGTGTATGAGGCCATCAACCATATACTTCTCTCCAACGTGGAGTATTTCCTGGAAATCCGCCGGCTTATCACCACGCAGCAGTGGGCCCTCCTGAAGGCCATCGCCAAGGAAGGCCGGGTAGAACATCCTACGGCATCCTCTTTCCTTAAAAAACACGGCCTCAGCTCGGGCGCATCGGTCCTTAAGAGCCTCAATGCCCTTGTAGAAAAGGAGCTGGTCCTGGTCTCCGCCAGCGCCGGCAATCCCGTATATATGGTTTACAATGTATTCTTGTCCAGATACTTGGAGATCCTGGCGTAAGCCCTACAAAAATAGATGTGTCTTATTCATATTTCGGAAGTATCAGCATACAGACATAACCGGTGTTTATTTCTCTTATTCTGTATCCTTTAACACCGTTGACTGTGTCGGGCCCCAGTATTATGGGAGATGTATAGTTAAGGTATGCGGTCCCCAAGTCGTCGCAGGCATCAACCACAACAAAGTCGCTCTCAATAGCATCACAATCGGAGACAACGCCATATCCGTCTTTAACAATATTTCCACGGTACGAATAATTGCCAATCATATTGGTCGAAACCTGTCCATTGCTCATCAAATCTTCTTCCGTAGTAAAATTCTGCGCAAACGATGAAATAATCGGAATTGCTCTTTCGCAGAAAGCCTGATCATCATACTCTGCAACGTTGATGGCCATTATCGAAGAGCAGTCGGTGATATCCCATTTAGGGAGTGCGATGTTGGTCTTTATCCATTTCGGTGCGAAACAGTCGGCATCGACGGTGTAAACATACTTTCTTGGTGTAAACCAAGTTTTATGTTTAAACTCTACGTGGACCCGTTCCAATTGGAAAGCATCGTTGAATGATACGGATATAAATGACTGCCCCATCGGTGAAACACCATTCTTAGCAATGAGAGGTGCATTGATGTAGAGCTCCAAATTCCCCTCATAACAAAACTTCTTCAAGAGGGTTTTCGCCTTGGCTGCATTCCTGCGGGTCTTATAACTAGGGGGGCAGTCCGCAAAATCGCCGTCCTCAGTTATAAGGCTGTTCAGAGAATTGAAGCGGATTTTTGTAACAGTCTCCCTTAAATGAAAACTATACTTCCCGTACTTGTGCTCATTGTCCATTCCGAAATAAATATAGTCGCGATGAGCTGCTGACAGGTTATTCTTGAATAATTCGTAAGCGGTAACCGAGGAGGAAAAACCCTCTTCGATTTCTTGTTCGCTCACGAAATTTGAATAGTCTTCGATTTCGAGGATATTATCATAATACTTGCTCGTAACTTTTGTTTCCTGAGTCGATCCACCGTCAAATGCCGGATCTATAAAACCAAAAGCGGGCTCCTTGGCGGATTTTGCTGAAGGTATCTGCTTCATCCGTTTATTCTCTTTAATAATCAGGGTCGGGAAGCCTGGAATCTGTCCGTCTTTCAGACAGAACTCTTCCTTTCCATCGTTATATGTGTACAGAAACCCGTTGTCGTCCACAAATGCAACAGATAAATCCGAATCGGATGTATCCCAGGACTTGATGCTGAATCCTTCAAAAGCAGACCAGTCGGGGACGGAAATATTCAGGCGAGGCAAAGCGTCGACAATTCTGTCCAGCAGCAGGTCATTATCATATTTGCGAAGAATACTCTCGAAGGTTTCCCCATTGTTGACAGTTCTGCCCTTGGCCCAAGGATAGAAAACGTCGAAGTCCTTGTCAAATTGTACTAAAGCTTCGTTCTTTATGAACTCTCGTAAATCCTCATTATCGTGCAGGGCCTTGGATAATATAATCGAGAATTCCTCCGAGGGGTTGAAAAGAGTTTTCGAAGATATGTCAGTTCCCCTTTTTTCGCAGGAGGTGAAGCATAGCGCGAGGATTCCCATCATCGCGACTATGAATAGTGCGTTTATTTTCATTCCGGTCTAGCCTTAAACATTAAACAGGAAGTGCATTATGTCGCCGTCTTGCACGATGTATTCCTTGCCCTCGATGCCCATCTTGCCGGCAGCGCGGCAGGCGGATTCGGACTTCAGGTTCACGAAATCATCGTACTTGATGACCTCCGCACGGATGAATCCCTTTTCGAAATCGGTGTGGATCACGCCGGCGGCCTTGGGGGCCTTGTCCCCTTTGTGGATGGTCCAGGCGCGGCATTCGTCCGCCCCGGCGGTGAAGAAGGTCTGCAGCCCGAGCAGGCGGTAGGCCCCCTGGATCAGGCGCACTACCCCGGATTCCTCCAGCCCCAGCTCGTCCAGGAACATCTTCCTGTCATCGAAATCCTCGATTTCCGCAATCTCCGACTCTGTACGGGCGGCGATGGTCAGAATCTCGGCATTCTCATCCTTGACAGCCTCGCGCACCGCATCCACATATTTATTGCCCTTGGCGGCGGATGCGTCATCCACATTGCAGACGTACATCACCGGCTTGTTGGTGAGGAGGAAGAGGTCGCGGGCCATGGCCGCTTCTTCCTCGTTCGCGGGGGCGACGCTGCGGCAGGATTTCCCCGCGAGAAGGGCCTCTTTGTATCGGGAGAGGAGGTCGGCGAGCTTCTTCGCCTCCTTGTCTCCGCCGGTCTTGGCGGCCTTCTCGGCCTTGGCCAGGCGGGCTTCCACCGTCTCCAGGTCCTTGATCTGCAGCTCCAGGTCCACCACTTCCTTGTCGCGTACGGGATCCACGCTGCCGTCCACGTGCACTATGTTTCCGTCGTCGAAGCAGCGGAGCACGTGCAGTATGGCATCGCATTCGCGGATATTTGCGAGGAACTGGTTGCCCAGGCCCTCCCCGCGGCTGGCACCCTTCACCAGACCGGCGATGTCCACGATATCCACCGTGGCGGGTATGGTCCGTTGAGGATGGCAGATTTCGGTGAGGACGTCGAGCCTGCGGTCGGGCACGTTGGTGCTCCCGAGGTTGGGTTCGATGGTGCAGAAGGGGAAGTTGGCGCTCTGCGCTTTCCCGGAACTCACGCAGTTGAACAAGGTTGATTTGCCCACGTTAGGCAGGCCTACTATGCCGCATTTAAGACTCATTTTCTCAATTTTTGATTCAAAACGCAAAGGTACTCAATAATTTCGATACGGAAACTTAAAAAATCGGACTTTATGGTCCGAAAATTTAAGTTTCAGGGGGTTCCTTTCCGGGCGGAATCGCTATTTTGCCGCAATGGAATGGATTGTATTCTTAGTGATGTTCTGGAACGTGGAGAACTTCTTCACGGATAAGCCGCATTTTCGGGACAAGTGTAACGGCATAGCCAAGACGATAATGTTGGCGGGGGATGAATTCGGTGCCCTCCCCGACATTATCGGCCTCGCGGAGGTGGATTCCCGGCAGGCGGTGCAGAAACTGCTTTCCCGCACCGCTCTGCGTAAACTGGACTACGGCATCGTCCACTACGACTCCCCCGACCGTCGCGGCATCGACTGCGCCCTTCTCTACCGCCGCTCATCCTTCCGCGAACTCTTCAGCAAACCCTGCCATATCACCGACACCCTCGGTCACATCCTCCCAACCCGCGACATCCTCCTGGTCATTCTCGAACCGCTTCCCGCGGCCGGTGAGTCCAGCCCCTGGAGGGACTCCGCTCACTTTGTTCGCTCCGGCCCCTCCCACCGTATCCAGCGTGGTCTGCGACCACTTGTCTCCGGCGGGCCCCTCCCCCTGCCCGTGTCCGGGGGTGGACACGCCCTCCAGGGGCTGGCTCCCGGCCGCGAATGCATAGCGGTTCTGATAAACCACCATCCGTCGAAGGTCGGGAGGGGATCGGACGGGCGGCGGGAGCTGGCGATGGGCCGCCTCCTGGCACTGCGCGACTCCCTGCTGGCCGAAGGCATCTCCCAGATAATAGCAATCGGCGACTTCAACGACGAAGTGACTCCGGCACCGGGGGTAACACCCGCATATCCGGAAGGAGCCGGCACCATACGCTTCCAGGGCCGCTGGGAGAAAATAGACGGCTGCCCGGTGCTGGAAGGCTTCGAGGCCCGCGAACACATCTTCGCCCCGCCCCACCTCTCCACCCGCGACACCCGCTACCCCGGCCTCAAACCCCTCCGCACCTTCTCCGGCCCTCGCTACCTCGGCGGCCTCTCCGACCACTACCCGATAATCCTCGAATGCCTGGAGCTTAACTAGCTGTCTGATAATGTTTTATTTAAAATGCCTGCCGTGCAAACCAAGCAGGCATTTAGCGTAAGTGGCTGGGGCACAAGAAGTTAGGCTCCAGCGAAAAAACTATGGCCGGGTCCAAAAAAATTACTAAATTTGAAAGATGCTAAAACGCTGAAACTAAATACAACAAGTATATGTCAATGAAAACCCAGATCCACGAGAAGTTCGTCTCCCTCTTCGGAGAAGGCGGCACCCAATTCGCCTCCGCAGGCCGTATCAACCTCATAGGCGAACACACCGACTATAACGGCGGCTACGTATTCCCCGGCGCCATCGACAAAGGCATCGTCGCCGAGATCAAACTCAACGGCACCGGCAAGGTACGCGCCTTCAGCCTCGACTACAACGCCCAGACCGAGTTCGGGCTCAACGAGGAGGATGCACCCAAGGAGCAGTGGGCCCGCTACATCTTCGGCGTCTGCCGCGAGACGATCAAGCGCGGCGGTAAGGTAGAAGGATTCGACACCGTATTTGCGGGAGATGTCCCCCTCGGCGCCGGCCTCAGCTCTTCCGCAGCCCTCGAGAGCACCTTCGCCTTCGCCCTGAACGAACTCTTCCATAACGGCATCGACAAGTTCGAGCTTGCCAAGATAGGTCAGAGCACCGAGCATAACTACTGCGGAGTCAAATGCGGCATAATGGACCAGTTCGCCTCCTGCTTCGGCAAGGCCGGCTGTCTCATCCGCCTCAACTGCAAGACCCTGGAATACAAATACTTCCCCTTTAATCCAAAGGGCTACAAGCTGGTCCTGATCGACTCCTGCGTCAAGCACGAACTCGCCTCCAGCGCCTACAACAAACGCCGCGAGTCCTGCGAGAACGCTGCCGCCGCAATCCGCAAGAACCACCCCGAAGTGGAGTTCCTGAGCGATGCCAAGCGCGTCTGGCTGGATGAGGTCCGTGACCAGATTCCCGAAGAGGATTTCCTCCGCGCGGAGTATGTGATCGGCGAGGTACAGCGCGTGCTGGATGTCTGCGACGCCCTTGAGCGCGACGACTACGAGACCGTCGGCGAGATGATGTACCAGACCCACTTCGGAATGAGCCGTCTCTACGAAGTCAGCTGCGAAGAACTCGACTTCCTCAACAAGCTTGCCCGCAAGATGGACGTCACCGGCTCCCGCGTAATGGGCGGCGGCTTCGGCGGATGCACCATCAACCTCGTGAAAGATGAACTCTACGAGCCCTTCATCGCCGCGGCAAAAGAAAAGTTCGCAGCCAAATTCGGCCACGAACCCAAGATTTACGACGTTGTCGTGAGCGACGGCGCCCGCCAGCTCTAAACCTCCTGCTGCAGCAGGTCGGGCTCCTCGATGCCGGCGGTGTAATACATTATCACTGCAAGCACGACGAACAGCACCAGGCTTCCGGTCAGCAGGGCATAGGTGCCCATCTGAAGGAGGATGTAGCAGAGAGCATAAGTAACGGCCACAAGCAGGGCAAGCGTATATGCTGCCCTGCTTTTCAGTATGCCCCGGAAGTATCCGAGCAGGGCGGCCGTCGTCATCGCGGCGGCAATCAGATAAGACAGGCCGAAGGAAATGAATTCCGAGAAGGAAAGGGTTAGAGCGTAGAAGAGCACCAGCGAAAGGCCGATTATCAGATACTGAACAAGAGCGATCTTTTTCTTTCCCACCAACTCCACCATCAGCCCGGCGGCAAATACCAGAACTATGATAAGGAGACCATATTTTGCCGAACGCTCAGACTGCTGATACTGAGATATTTCCGGTAGGAAACTTACGCCTATTTTCTTCTCTCTGGGAGCGCCCCGGTTAATCTTGGAAACCTTCCATTCGGCAGAAAAGCCATTATCGTCGATCTCCCTGCTGACGGGAAGGAAGTCCCCGTTGAAGGAAGGGTTAGGGCAGTTTGACCGGATTTTTACGCAGGTTTCATCGCCATAAGGCCTGAAGGAAAGAGACGAAGACCCGCGGATCGAGAAGTTCAATTTAAAGGGAACCGGATCCTTCCCGTCCATAGGGAGGTCGCCAGGCTTGATATGGAATCTAACCTCGTCCAAATTCCCTTCATCGGCAACGAACTTCCTCCCTCCAAGTTCCAGCGCAACGGGGCCGGAAATCCCCCGCAGGTCGCCAACTTTGATGGTCGTCATAACCGTCAGATTGCTTTCTTTTGCCAGGCTTGCGGGAATGATGAACTCTCCCTCTTCGCAGATCTCGGCGGTATACACTGGAATATCATAAATGGATCTATGAAGCATCTGGTTGTCAACAACATACTCGCCATTCAGAATAGAGGGGAACACGGTCCGTTCCTTTATTTCTTCTGTTTTCTTATCGCCTTCGCCTGTGGTTTGAGTATAAGAAAACATAAGAGTCGGACCCTCAAGAACCTGGACTCCTCCCCAACTTCCGGCAACTTCTTGGGAGGCTTCCTGAGCGCGGTTGGACCGTTCACGGATCAAATCTTTAACCATTGCCAGGGGAATCAGCAAAAGCAGGGAAATCAGCCCAATCAAGGCGAACTTCCAAAAAGAATTTTTAGGCGCTTTCATATTGTGTGAATTTTACGCAAAGATACACACAAAAATTAAACGTCCAAACATTTTGAGTAAAATTTACGCAAAAACCTTTATCTTTGTATTATGTTTAAGTACGATTATCCTCATCCGGCCGTCACGACCGACTGCGTTATTTTCGGATACGACACCAGGGAAGGGCTGTCCGTTTTGTTGATAGAACGTGGCATAGAGCCTTTCCGCGGGTGCTGGGCCTTCCCCGGAGGCTTTATGCGCATCGATGAAGACGCCGACACCGGCGCCCTCCGTGAATTGAAAGAAGAAACTGGCTTCGAGCCCCTATACATAGAGCAGTTCGGCGCATTCACCGATGTCGACCGCGATCCGCGCGAACGGGTCATCACAATTGCATACCTCGCCCTCGTCAAGAAAGGCCCTGTCGCCGGAGGAGATGATGCCTCCAAGGCCAGATGGTTCCCGCTGAATGCAGTTCCGGCGTTGGCGTTCGACCACGACCGTATCCTCCGCGTAGCCATCTCCCGCCTTCGCGAACAGATACATTTCCGCCCAATAGGATTCGACCTCCTTCCCCCGGTTTTCACCATGCCACAACTGCAGTCCTTATATGAATCCATCCTTGGAACGCACTTCGACCGCCGCAATTTCGCGGCCAAAATGCTTCATCTTGGATTGCTGGAAGCGGATAAAGAGCGTAGCGAAAACACACCCAGGCGCGTGCCCACCACGTACAGGTTCAACAAGGATCGCTACGAAGAGATGAAAAGCGGAGGATTCCGGATAGAGTTTTAGCGCCGGAGTATCAGCAGGAATTCCGCCAGATTCATAAAACTTTCGAAGTAGTGGCCCACCACGACCACTATGGTTTTGATTATCAGGTAGATAATCAGCAGGTTCTCGGGATCGTTGACCTTCATTATCACCTGCTCGCGGCTCATCTGCGCAAAGAAGGATTTCCGTCGCGGAGACCTCACCAGACAGGCAAAAAATACTCCCGTCCATCCCGTAAACAGGGCCGCCGCGCAATACACCAGGTCTATCCGCAAAGCCAGCCCTCCGGCGCATATGCACATACCCACAAGCAAGAGAGGCAGGATAAAAGTAGAGTGCCTGCGACGCAGCAACCTTATTACATAGTATATGGAAAGAAGCAGGGAGAATTCCTGGGTCAGGCCGATCAGGCCGCCTATCACCTCGCTGGACTGCAGCGTTTTCGCCCACAGGAACAGATAGGTCAGCACGGCATAGAGCGCTGTCAGCACCACCAGCGCAGCGTAAAGTATAATGCTGGTCAGGCGCGGCAACTTCCCCACTTCGATGCCGGACGTAGAGTCGAATCCGGGGTGGAGGATGTTCCCTACTATACGCCTGAGTGCCTCCTTCTCGCCAAGGTCATACCAGTCAATATACTGGAGAGAAGAGAGATAGAAGGACACCGCCCGGTCGTAAGGAGATCCGTCTATCCTCACGGGAATTATACGTTTTCCGTTGGAGATGGCTGTGCTAATCTCCCTGAGGGTCCATTCCGAAGCATTGGCCGTGGCGGAAGATATGAACAGCAGCACTTCGCAGTCAAGAATGCTGCGGGAGATGCGTTCCGCAAAGGTTTCGCCAGGCCCGAGTCCTTCCCTGTCCATCCAGAAGGGGACCCCCGCATCCTTAAAGGCCTCCACAATCTTCGCAACGGGGCTTTCCGGGATGATGTTGCCGTCGCTCCCTATATAATCAGCCTTCGCGTAGCTTATGAATACCTTTGCCATTGCCTTCTACCTTAGAAAAGCTTCCACGAATCCGCGATCGACCCTGCAAAGGCCGGTCGCGCTTTTCTTTATGTCGGGGTTGCGGAGGATGATCCCGGCGCAGTCTTCATAGACGTTGAATCCAATCTTCACTAGCTGCATCTGCCCAGCCTCGGGGTAGGTCAGGGTGATCTCGTTGTCCGCCCCGTCCAGCCCGAAGAACAGCAGGGCCACGTCCTTGCCGAGTTCCTGGCGGGTTACGAACTTGGCCACCTCCAGGGAGATGTCGTCCAGCCCCGCATCGAATATCTTCACCTTCTCGATAAGGGCGCCGGGGGTGTCCACGATACGCCCGGTATAACCCGCGAAATCCTCTCCGCCGACCGCTGCCTGCATACGGGCTTCGGTGTCAGCGGAGCCGTCGGAAAGCCATATCATCAGCTTCTCCGCGGGATCGTGGTATAGCAGAGGGAATTTCGCCAGCAAGCGCGCACCGCACTGCGGGCACTCGCGGACGAACAATTCTCCGCTTATAAGCTTCTCTTTGAGCTCGGGGTTCCTCTCGGTATTGACCGCCGCCACCGCATCTACTTCGAAAGCGGCGCCGCAGCGATTGCATTTCATTTCAAACATAGTACAAAGATAGAAATAATCCGCCAAAGGCTGAAAAACCACCTTTTTGGGTGGTGTTTTTCTGATAAGGAAGGGCTTAATTTGCAACAGATTACACGACTCGATAACCAAACAATTATAATTATGTACGGTAAAAATAGGGAATACCTCGCCCCTGAAGCGGAGGTTATGGTACTTGCTCTGCAGGGCGTAATAGCCACGAGCGGGAATATCGAAGACTCCGGAGAGAATCCGGTAGTCGGGTGGTAAAATGGAGGGTAGTACGATGAAAAAGAATCTGCTTTTATTTGCTTCAGCCTTTGCGCTGCTGCTTTCCTGCGGGAAGGAAGCCCCCGAAGTGGCAACTTCTCCGATGCCCGATGTCTTCTACGCCAAAGTCGATGCCGCAACCAAGGCAGGCTTCAACTACGATGACGTAAATGCCAAGTATGTCCACTTCTGGAACGAAGGGGACCAGATCTATGTCTTCCACGGATCCGCCCGCCGGACATATTCCTGCACGGATGCCGCGAACGGCGTGTTCAGCTATGTGGACGCTTCCGAGATTTCAGTCACGGGCCCCTTCGACAACTACTGCGCGGTCTATAATTCCACCAACGGCACCTGGCCTTCCGCAAACGGGAGCAACACCCTCTGCGGAGTCTGGCAGGGAGGGTTCTACACTTCTTCCTCGCAATCCAAGGGCTATGCCAACGTAATGATAGCGAATTCGGTCGATGAGCAGCTTGTATTCAAGAGCATCACCGGATGGCTGAAGCTTTCGCTCAAGGGATGGAAGGCGGTAAGCGGTTTCGATATCGTCAGCGCCGATTATGCCACTTTTATTAATGGTTCCTATGATCTGGAGTTCAAAGCCGACGGCTCCGTGGACATTGTCTGGAACGAAGATGACAACACGGGAAATATCGTGAACCTATCTTCCCCGGTAACCCTCGACCTTTCCACCCCCACGGACTTCTACCTTGCCCTTCCCGAATGCACAATGAACGGGATAGTCATCACCGTGAATTACTCCGACGGCTCCTCCGAGACGATTTCGACGGCCAACACGGTCACCATCGACCGCAACAAGGTTACTCCTATGGCAGAGAGGTTCGTCGAGAACTTCACCGACCTCAGCCCTGCTTCGGGCGGCGCATCGTCTTTCGTAGTTTCCGCCGGGGGATATTATAAGTTCAAGGCCCTGACCCCCGATGTCAGCCGTGGCTTCTGGGATCCCGCTCCCGCCACGACTTCCGCAGCCGTTGTCTGGGAGAGCGACAACAGCGCCACCCCCGTTTCTGCAGGCGACATCATCACCGTTCTCGGCCACGACGGCCAATATGTGTATTTCAAGACCGCCGACAGCTTCAAGGAGGGGAACGCCCTGATACGGACGGATAACCACTGCTACCACATCTGGTGCACCGATGCCCCCGCCGATATTACGCTGAGCGGCTCGACCACGATAATGGACCGCAACCTGGGAGCCGTCTCCGCCGACCCTTCCGACGGCATACTCGCCCAAGGCTTCTATTACCAGCTTTTCCGTCCCGTCCCGTTCCCGGGCAACCACGCAGCAAGCGCGGCAATCACCACTGCGGAGCCTGCGGGTAGCTGGAATATTGCCAAAGCCAATCCCACGGTGTTCTATGTAAAGTCCGCCGAATCCGACAAGAGCTGGGTCAGCAAGGTAAACGCCCTGAGGACCATATATAATTACTGGTTCCCCACGGCATCATCTAACACAAAGGGAATACTTGACCCTTGCCCTGCAGGATATCGTCTGATGACCACCCCGGTAAGCGCGCTCACGCAAACTCCCGCTGCCGGAGGGTATGTGGTAACGGATGCCGCTTCCTCATTCTTCCCCCAGGGAAGCCTTACTCCGACGGGGAACTATTCCGGCGCGGGAACATACTGGTTCAACCACTTCTACCACGCAAGTTACATCTATGTCACTTACGTCAACGATGCTAACGTATATACCAGGGATACGGCCGGCGAATTCAGCGGCTACCAGCTCCGCTGCCAGAAGGAATAGGCACCACTCCGATCCCCGGCCGGTCCGGTAGTACCAATCGGCCGGAGGTCACTTTGACGCCGTCGAAGCGGTCGTTCGAAATCAGCAGATTGCCGTCGAGGTCGGCGAAATCCGCCAAGGGCGACAGCTGGGCGGCGGCACTGACTGCGCAGGAGGTCTCCGTCATGCATCCTACCATCACCCGCATACCTTCCGCGCGGGCCCAGGATGCCATGCGGTAGGCCTCCCGCATTCCGGTACACTTCATCAGCTTGATGTTGATTCCGTTGTAGGCTCCGCGGATGCCGGGCAGGTCCCGCAGGCGCTGTATGGCCTCGTCGGCATAGACCGGCAGCGGCGAGCGCTCGGTAATCCAGGCATTGTCGTCGAGGCGCGAGGCGGCCATAGGCTGCTCGACCATCACCACGCCCTGTTCCTTCAGCCAGAAAATCTCGTCCAGGGCGGCCTCGCGGTCCTTCCATCCCTGGTTGGCATCTACCGCAAGAGGCAGGTCGGTCACGCTGCGTATGGCCCGTATCATCTCCTTGTCCCCCGGCAGCCCCACCTTGACCTTGAGGATATTGTAGAGCCCTGCGCATTCCAGGGTTTTCTCCCGCACTACCTCGGGGGTGTCGATGCCTATGGTGAAGGTGGTGGAGGGCGCGCGGCCCGGATTCAAGCCCCAGATTCGGTACCATGGCTGCCCCAGTAGCTTGCCCACCAGGTCGTGCATTGCGATATCTACCGCCGCCTTGGCCGCACTGTCTCCGGGGGAGATGCTATCGACGTAGCCCAGGATATCCTCCAGGCGGAAGGGATCGGGGAATTTCCCGAGTTCCACCTTCTGGAGGAAGGAGCAGACGCTCTCCACGCTCTGCCCGAGATAGGGCGGCATCGAGGCCTCGCCGTAGCCGGTGAAGCCATCGTAATCTATCTCCACCTGCACTCCGGGAGTGGTCTTCCGCGAATAGGAGGATACGGTGAAGGTGTGGCGGAGCTGCAGTTCATAGGGGAAGAAGCGCAGCTGCAGATGGGCCTTGCTCCCGACCTTGTAGGGCTTTACCGCAGGCCCTGTGCAGGAGGAAAGCCCCCCGCCGGCCAGTGTCAGCCCGGCCGCTCCCAGGGCCGAAGTCTTGAGGAAATCGCGTCTTTTCATTTTCGTCGGTCTATCCATTTCCAGAGGAACCACATCAGGGCTCCCCAGGCGAAAAACAGCAAATAATACACCCATTTGGGCGTCGAGGAGGGGTAGGATGCCTTTTCTGCCATATCCTGTATGGCGGGATCGTCGGCATAGTAGTATGCCCCGGCGCCGAAGTCATAGTCCGGGCTAAGGCCGAGGCGGTGGACCATTATGTAGGCGGCAAGACACAGGACGATGACGACCAGCGCGGCCGTCATCGCCCTGTATAGCCTGCGCCTGTCCACTATTTGTAGAGGTCAAGTACGGGCACGTCGAAGAGCACTCCGCTCAGCAGCAGCCACACGGCGAAGAGCGTCAGCGCGATATTGAATACCTGGCCCACCACGTAGAGCCAGAGCACCTTTCCGCCCTGCATCTGCTTAATGAGGCTCTTGAAGTTGGTATCCAGCCCTATGGAAGTGAACGCCAGCACGAAAGCCCAGTTCTTGTACTGGTCCAGGACCCCGTTGATGGCCTTCACCTCGCCGCCGCCGCAGAGGGGCAGGAATACGAAGGATGCCACCAGGCTGGCCACGAAGAAGCCTATGATGAACTTGGGGAAGCGGGTCCAGATCTCGCCGGCGCCCACCTTCGAAGTGCCGGACTTATCTACGCGCAGGGCGAAGAACAGGGCCACGAAGAAGGCGATGAAGCCTATGAGTATGTTCTGTATGCTCTTCACCAGCACCGCCGCCTGCTCAGCCTCGGGGCCGAGGGCGTTGCCTGCCAGCACCACGGCGCCGGTGCTGTCCACGGTGCCGCCTATGAGCGAGCCTCCCATCAGCTGGTTCATTCCGGCCCAGCGTATAATCATAGGCTCGAAGACCATCATAAGTATGGTGAAGATGATGGAGATGGATATGGCGAGCGAGAGGTCATCCTTCTTGGCCTTGGCGGCTGCACCGGTAGCGATGGCCGCGGAGGTGCCGCAGACCGAGGTCGCGGCCGCGAGGGTGATGACCAGCGGCTTGTTGTTTATCTTGAGCACCTTATTGCCGAACCACCACATAAAGATTATGACTATGGGGGTGACTATCCAGGCTATGCCGAGGCCGTAGAGGCCGAACTTGGCGATGTTGCTAAACAGCACGCTGAAGCCCATTATCACAAGGCCGGTCTTGATGTAGAATTCCGTACGGATGGCGGGTTTGAGCCAGGCGGGGGTGCCCACGGTATTGGAAATCAGCAGGCCTACCAGCAAGGCCCAGAAGGCCCATTCGAGATAGCGGTTGAGGGTGAACTCCGCGCTGAGAAGGCGCACCACTATGGCCAGCACGAACAGCGCCACGAAGGCGGGGATGAACTTGCCGAGCTTCTCGCCCTGGAGCTTGACTCCCGCGCCGAAAAGCAGCGCCAGCACGCAGAAGGTGCGGAGCAGCTTCCACCAGAATGCGGCCGTGCCCAGCTGTTGGCCCAGCGGGACCACTTTGGCGAGCTGGGCCTCGTTCAGGCTTTCGCCCAGCGCCCAGGTGCTGAATTTGAGTGCCGAAAAATCAAATGCCTTGGTAAGGACGGCGACGGCTCCCGCCGCGATGATGATGAATCCCAGCCAGCATGCCAGCCAGTCTTCGGTTTTCCATAATTTGGAAAGTTTGGAATCAGACATAAAGGTTTTAGTTTTAACGTATCACATATTCACGCTCAACACCGGTACCCACATGGACCGGGAGGGATCGTTGAAGCAGTGCAGGTACTTAACCCCGAAGTAGGTGTCGTAGGGCGACCACAGCAGGTTCGCCAACCGGACCTTCAGGCTTGCTCCGGCATATAGGTTCCTGCCGGTGCCGGGCAGTTTCTCCACGGCACCGTGCAGCCCGCCCTCCAGGTTGCGTATGTACATGAAGGGGCAGAGCTTGCTGTAATCGAGGGGCAGGAAGGGGAAGGCATAATCCGCCTTGGCAAGATAGGATTCTTCCCGGACGAATTCTCCGGAAAGCTTTATGCCGTGGGTGCTCATGAGGCCGGGAAGATATGCAAAACCCTTCCCGTAGAATGCTCTGCGCGTCCGCCAATACGGATCGTACGTCGACCTCATCCCCGTCTCTACGCCTATGCCCCATTTGGGGAAGATGCCGGAAGGCGCGACCGGCCGCATGGTGTATGCGGTCAAACTGGCTTTTCGAAAAATTACCGGATTAATGAGCTGCCCCCAATAAGACCACTCTGCTTTATAGCTGGGGATTATCCCGGACCTCCAGCCTCCCTTGCTGAGGTTGATGGGGAAGGATACGCCTGCTGCAAGGTTCAGGGTCCAGGGTGAGTACGAGGCTTCTTCATAGTAGTCCGCCCGTAATTCGAAGGTGGGGCCCAGGCCGGTCGAGACGAACTGGGCGTGTACGCCGGTACGGAATCCCAGCGAATCCACCAAACTCACCCCCGCGGAACCCCACGAGGTGCCGAGCTCGTTCTGGAACAATACCGTCGCACCCAAGGTGCCGGTGTTGGTAACCTCCTCCCCGGATAGTTTCTCCACCGGATTATATTCCACGTAGACGGGCATCCAGGAATGGAAGCGAACTGGCTGGAAGAGTTTGGAATAGCGCTTTCCTTCGGAGATGGGCCCTTCGTAGGGGATGTCCCAGGCACTCTCCTGCGAGCTGAGTATTTCGGCGGATACTATATGTATGGGATTGAATTCCACCGGTTTGGCCAGCAGTTTCCCGGGCTCGAGGCGGCGTACGATCTTGGCCTCGGCGGTAGGTGCGCTGTACCATAGCGACGAGTCCGGCCCGAAGGCGAACTCCTTCCCTCCGAAACGGAGGTTGGTGCGCTGCAGCATCTCCCCGCTGGCAGGGTCCAGGGAATGCAGTTCGGTAACACCGCTGCGGTCGGAGCAGAACCATATCAGCCCGTCCCGGCCGAACAACCTGTTGATCTTGGAATGCGCCGGGGCGAACAGGGGCCTCCATCCATCTACGTCATAGATGCTGAAGCCTTCTTCCGTGATGGCGCTGGCGTAGATCTTACCGTCTATCCAGGCAATCTCCACCGGCTGCAGGCCGGCCGGGGCACGGAACTCTTCCAGGACGGTGCCGATGGAAGACGAAAATACTTTTATGCTGCTGTGCCCGTCTTCGAACTGCTGCACCGCTGCGAAGGTGGGCCCTATATCGTTGGCCGAGGGGTTGAAGAAGCGGCCCTTGACCTTGAAATCGCGGATTGTCCCATCCTCGTTCATGTACCTCAGCATGCTGTAGGACTTAAGCTCCAGCATCGCGGAGCCGCGGTGTTCCGACCAGATGAGTTTCTTGTAGAAGCGGTCGTAGGTCAGGCGGGAGGTTTGGCTCGAGAAGGGCACGACGCTCCTGACTTTCCCGGCGGAATCGATGCGGACGAGTTCAGTGGCCTTGTCCAGAGCTCCGTGGATGGCATAGAAGCCTTTGTCCGTGGGGGTAAGGGAGATGTAGCTGTCGTAAAGGCGCCCCTTCTGCACCATGTCCTGCCCTTCCACGAAGGGGGCGCGCAGGCTGTCGGCCGCCGCCCATTCCTCCTGGAAATAGCGCTGTATATCCTCGAAGACAAGCGAGAAGGGCTTGCGCACGGTCTGGTATATAGTCAGCCCCAAGGCGTTCCAGGGCAGGGTTTTCCTATTGATATTGTCGTAGTAGCGATAGCTGAAGAGGGGGTCGTCGAAGGCCGTACGCATACCGGCCACCAGCAGATATCCGGCCCTGTAATAGTCCGGGGTATAACGCCTCTGCGAGCCCCAGCGCCACTGCCAGAAATCCCGGTAGAGGCTGTCGGCGAGGGCGACGTGGTAGTATTCCAGGAAGTCGGAGGTGCGCCCGCGGCCCGAATCCGTGAGGGCCGTCTCCGCCACCACCGCATCCCCTTCCAGCAGGGCCGGGCCGGGATAGATGGCCGTGGCCAGGCCGGTGGCCAGTTCGCCTATCACATATCCCAGGGGACGGAATAGCTTGTTGCCGCGGGGAAACTGCATCTGGGCCACGTGTCTGCCCTCGTGCACCGTAAGCTGGGTCATCCACGGGGTGGACTCGGGGTCGTACAGATCGGCGTTGGTAAAGATCTCCATACGCCTCGGAGCCCAGCTGACCATTCCGTTGGAAGTGGCTGAATATGAATGGAATATAACAGGGAAACGACGCTTATAGAACTCATTGGGCGAGAATCCAAGGCTGGGACGTGTGGTCTGCACGAAACTCTCCAGGCTCTTGGCGTATTCCCTCGCCAGGGAATCGGAGGCTTCGGGATAGACCAGACGGAAATGCTCCGTCTCCAGGCTCTTCCACTTGATGTCCACCGGGTCGGCTCCGAGGGTGAAAACCTGCCCCCGGGCTATGCCTGCCGATGCCGCCAAGATAAAAATGGAAAGTATGACTCTTCTCATAGCTTGGACTCTCAATTATTTTCAGTAAATTTAAGCGATTTTTCGCAATTTAACAATTATGAGTCTATTCCTCAGGATCCTGACCCTGCTTGGCTCACTCGGTATGTTCCTCTACGGAATGTCGCTGATGAGCGGAGGTCTTCAGAAAATGGCCGGTGACAGATTGCGCTCCTTTATGGCCAAGATGACCTCCAACACCTTCAAGTGCATCCTTACCGGTATAGTGGTCACCGCCCTCGTGCAGTCTTCCACCGCCACCACCTTGATGTTGGTGAGTTTCGTGAACGCCGGTCTGCTGTCCCTCGCCACGGCCGTCGCCGTGATCATGGGTGCCAACATCGGTACTACGGTAACCGCCTGGATCTTCGCCCTCTCCTTCGGCGGATCCTCCTTCAGCCTGGGCACCATAGCCATCCCCCTGATGTTCTTCGCCTTCATGCTCGTAAGCAACAAGAAGAAGAAATACAACAACCTCGGAGAGTTCCTGATGGGCTTCGCCCTGCTCTTCCTGGGCCTCACCACCCTCAGGGAAACTTCTACCGTACTGCTCGACAACGAGCCCGTGCGTCACTTCCTCGGCACGCTCACCGAATGGGGCGGATTCAGCATACTGCTGTTCATGGTGGCCGGCGCCTGCATGACCCTGATGCTACAGAGTTCCGCCGCCACAATGGCCATCACCATGGTGCTCGTGGCCAACGGCTACATCCCCTTCGAGATGGCTGCCGCGATGGTTCTCGGCGAGAACATCGGAACCACCATCACCTCCAACATAGCAGCCAGCGTGGCCAACGTCTCCGCAAAGAGGACGGCCAGGGCGCACCTGCTCTTCAATGTGTTCGGCGTGTTCTGGGTCTGCTGCCTCTTCCATCCCTTCCTGGGCCTGCTCGGCAACGTGGTGGAGCTCTTCGGCTTCCCTAACCCGGCGGCCACCGATTTCGCTGCCGCCGACGAGGCCACCCGCGCCGCCCTGGTAGCATCGCTGCCCTACAGCGTCGCCACCCTGCACACCCTCTTCAACATCATCAACACCTGCATACTCGTCTGGTTCATCCCCGTGATAGTGAAGATAGTCACCTGGATGGTGCCCAACCCCAAGGAAGGCAACGAGGTCTTCCGCCTCAAATACATCGGCGCCGGGACCCTCGGCACCGCCGATATGGCCCTCAGTTCCGTGAAGATGGAGCTCGTCCGCTACGGCGACCTCTGCCGCAGGGACCTGGTCTATATCCGCGAAGCCATCTCCGCCAAGAGTCAGGAGGAGTTCGAGAAGGCCAACGAGAAGCTTATCAAGTACGAGGAGATCACCGACCATATGGAGCACGAGATCGCGGCCTACCTCAACGAGGCCACCCGTATCGAGATGAGCCATGACGCAGTGACCCGCGTACGCAGTTTCTACCGCATCATAGGCGAGATGGAATCCCTGGGCGACAGCGGCGAGAGCATAGGAAAGATACTCTCCCGCGCCTGGGCCCACAGCCAGAAGTTCACCGACGATATGCTCCGCAAGCTCGACCGGCTCTGCACGCTGGTAGATAATGCCTACGCCGCGATGCACGAAAACCTCGACACGCCGCTGGTGCAGCTCGAAAGCATCACCAACGCCGAGGAGGCCGAAGAGAACGTGAACGCCTATCGCGACTCCCTGCGTGAGGAGCACCTCTCGAACGTCGAGAAATCCAACTATCCCTACGAGACGGGCGCTTTCTATATGGACGTCGTGAACTCCCTCGAGAAGATGGGGGACTTCATCATCAATATCTCCCAGGCACAGATCAGCGCTAAACCCGGCAGATAATCTATGCTACTGAAAGATTTCATCAAAGAGGGGACCGAGAAGCTTTCGGCCTTGTATCCGAAAGACGAGGCCCGCAGTATGATTATGTTCTACTGCGCCGACATCTTCGGTTTCCCGTCCTACCAGCATATCACCGAACCTAAGACCGAGGTGCCTCCGGAGCTTCTGGAGCAGGCCTTGGACGACCTGCGCCGCCTGGCGGAATCGGAGCCCCTCCAGTATGTGCTTGGCTATACCGAATTCTGCGGCCGGACCTTCAAGGTGGACCATCGCGCCCTCATCCCCCGAGTGGAGACAGAGCTTCTCTGTATGAAGGCCGAGGAGATGGCGCCGGCTTCCGGCAAACCTAGGATACTGGACCTCTGCACGGGTTCCGGCTGCATAGCCTGGACCCTCGCCCTGGACCTGCCAGGAGCCGAAGTGACCGCTACCGACCTTTCGGAAGATGCGCTCGCCCTCGCTGGGGAGCAGTTCCGCCGCGTGTCCAAGAAGGTGGTGCGCCCCCGCTTCGTGAAGGCGGACCTGCTGGACATAGAAGGCACCATCGCCGCCGTCGGGGAGGCTCCCTTCGACATAATCACCGCGAATCCTCCCTATGTGATGAATTCGGAGAAGCCGGAGATGCGCCCGAACGTGCTGGGCTGGGAGCCCCATATGGCCATCTTCGCCCCGGATAAGGACCCGCTGGCCTTCCACAAGGCAATCGCCATTACCGCCCGCAGGCTGCTCTCGCCCGGCGGCGGAGCCATAGTGGAAATCAACACCGAGCTCGCAGAGGAAACAGCCGCGGTATTCACCATCGCGGGCTTTTCTTCCGTCGAAATCATACGGGACCTATTCGACCGTCCCCGTTTCGTAAGTTTCAGAAAATAAGTGCCTCCTGCACTCTCTCCAGAGGCGCGTCCTTCAGAAGGATGCGCTTTTCTGCGTCCAGCAGGTAGAGGGAGGGAATGGCGCGGATGTTATAGAGAACATCCTGGCGGAGGATGTGGGCGGCGTCGTAGCCGTTCAGCCACTCCTTGGGATAGATGGGCATATAGCTGCGCCAGGCATCCAGATCTTCGTCTACATAGATATTCAGCACCGCCAGGCGGCCCTCCCGTATCAGGTTCAGGACGTTCCCGTCCGCCTGCAGCGCATCGATTATCTCCTTGCAATTATGGCAGCCCGGATTGCTGAAGAACAGCAGGGTGCGCTCGGCGCGGACCGAGTGCATACGCACCTGGGTCCCTCCCCGGAGGGTCATCACGAAGTCGGGAGCTACGCTGCCGCGGGGGTTGAGGGCGCACATCTGCGCCTCATAGCGGTAGGCCGTGCGCATATCCTCCTTGGTCAGGGGCGAGGCGGCCATCTTCTGCACGAAAGGCAGGTAGAGGTCCTCGTCGCGCAGCGGGGAATTGGGGTCGTAAAGATAGCGGGCCACCATCTCCGTCATAGCCAGATATACCCGGTTCGAAGTGTCCGCGGCCTGCTTGGCGGCCAGGGCGTCGAAAAGGCCCGAAACGGCCTTGCCGGCCTGCGGCAGAGGGGCCCGGCCAAGCACGCCTATATAGTTCGCCAGCGCCTGCTCCACCTCCCCCTTGGGAACGCCCAGCACACGGGCGGAGTCGGTGCGGCCGTCCCCGCCGAAGAATCCGTCCCAATAATGCTCTATGGCATAGGAGATGCGCTCGTCGGGATCGGTGTATGCCGCGGGGATGACTACCTGCGGGAAGGGCCTGTCCTTCGCTGCGGGCGCCGCCTTCTTCCGCCCCCCGCAGGAAACGGCGAGCAGCAGCAACGCGCAAAGACACAGTCTGTTAGCAGTCCTCATCCCTGCAAAGTTAATACAAATTCACAACAAACGAATTGGATTCGAGTAATACCGTTTCGACGCTGGAACAGGAAAGGCCCACGAAGCCTATGCCGCCGTCGATGTTGTCCGGAATCTGTATGTCCTCCAGGGCGAGGTCGTCGGAACCGCCGCGCAGCAGGTTCATCGCCAGCAGGTAGTGATAATAGCGCTTGGGAATCTTCAGCAGCACCACGTCCACGTAGAAATCAAGCTGCACGGAATATGTATGCTCGGGCATCTGGTAGTCGAACGAGGCCAGGAAGGCCCTGTCGATAGCCGGCCGCAGCGTGGCGGTCTTGCCGTCGAAAAGCGAATCGTAGAATGCCCCGAACTCGTTGGGGCTTCCCAATTCGAAATCGAGTTCGCCCGAACCGCCTATATGTCCCTCGTTCAGTATGGGATCGTTATCGATTTCCATAGGGATCTCCCTTCTGAAAGTTTCCTTTGAAATAATGTTCCCATCCTTGTCGAAGTAGGTAGATACCACGTGGTTGCGCATACACAGCCTGTAATAATCCACCTGGTCCGCGGGATCCTTGAGCTTGATCTCGAAGAAGTACTTCCTCGGATACTCGTCCCCTTCTTTTTTCTCGAGGGTCGCTTCCGCCGAATCCAGGTCGGGCGCGGCGGGCACCACCTGCTCGCAGCTGGCCGAGAACTTGCCGTCGGCCTGCACCTCTATGCGCACCAGGTCCCCGCTCTTGAAGGAGGCATTGAAGCACAGCCAGCGGGTTTTGGCGCCCCAGTTGCCGGAATCCCCCAATTCGCTGTTGTCCAGCAGATTCCTGGTGGTTGCCACGCGCTTGCCGTTCACGAAGCAGCGCAGTTCCGCCCGCTGCACCGACCTTACCTTGTCCGTGCAGCTGATGGCCACCGACACCTTGTGGCTGGTCTCGGATGCATCCATAAGCGCGTTCACTATCAGCTCGTCGTTCTTGTCGGCGGGCTTGTATTCCAAGGGATTGTCGCACGCGGCAAGGCAAAGCGCCGCAGCCAGCATCATATATATCTTTTTCATCGCGTCCTAGAATTTATAGGTGTAAGAGATGGAAGGAATTATGGGGAGGATGGTGATCTTTGTGAGTTCCACCTTCCGGGCGGTGGTCTCCCCGCTGTACTGGTCGAATTCCTCGCTGAAATCGGTGAATACGAAGTTGGGGTTCATATTGTTGTAGGCATTGTACACGCCCAGGCTCCAGAGAGCCTCTCCGTTGCGTTTCTTCCTGGTGTAGTTGAGGCTGAGATTCAGCCTGTGGCTGGGCGGCAGACGGTAGTTGTTGCGCGTAGGGGAGTATTCCTTCTCCTCCTGGTTCCCGTCCGGGAACAGCACGACCGTCTGTCTTTCGGGGATGGTCATAGTGCCGCCGGTGGCGTAGGTCCAGGTGCCGCTGAGGGTGAGTTTCTTGTTTATCCTGTGGTTCACCACCAGGGAGATATTGTGCCTGCGGTCGTAGCGGTAGGGGAAGGGCTCTCCTCCGTTGATGGTGCCGTAGGGGAAGACGCGGTCGCTCCAGGCGAGGGTGTATCCCAGCCAGCCCGTGGTGGCGCCGGTCTTCTTCTCTATGAAGAGCTCCACGCCCCGCGCGAGGCCTTCTCCCATCTCCACATTGTTCTGCCAGTTCGAGGAGTTCCCGAAGAAGGAAGTTCCGTCGCTGTACTCCAGAATGTTGTGCATCCATTTATAGTATCCTTCGAGGGAGAACTCCCATCCCGGTATGCCGCTGAAGTAGGCTCCGAGGGATATCTGGTCGGAGGTGACGGGCTTGATCTTGTCGGTGATGGGCACCCAGAGGTCTATGGGCAGGCTGATTTTCGCGGGGGACAGCAGGTGCACGTACTGGGCCATGCGGGAGTAGGATGCCTTCGCGGACCAATCTTCCGCAAATGTATATTTCGCGCTCATCCTCGGTTCGAGCGACCAGTAGGGCGTGCCGAGGGTGTAGAAGAAGGCGGCGTGCAGGCCCGGATTCAGGGTCAGACGGTCGCCGACGGAGATGTCATCCTCCGCATAGACGGAAAGCTCGTGCCCGTGGAGTATGCTGTTGGCGGATTGGCTGAAGCTGGTATCTACCTTCACCTGGGACTCCTGGCTCTCGAATACGGCCCCGCCCAGAGTCTCGGGGATGAAGGTGTGGTTGACGTACTCCGCCCCGAACTTGACCAGATGCCTCGGGGAGGGGGTGAAGTCGAAGTCCAGCTTGGCGGTGAGGTCCCGCATCCCGGAATGGTAGTCCATATCGTAGCTGAGGCGCTCGACGTTGCCATCCCCGACCTCAGTCCTGCTTATCCCCACCCCTATCTTCATCTTGTAGCGGGTGTAGGCGACGGTGGCGTTCGAGAAGAGCCTGCTGTTATAGACGTGGTTCCAGCGCAGGGCCGCCAGGGTGTTTCCCCAGCGGATGTCTATGTCGTTGGTTTCGGTGTAGGAGTAGTGCTTGCCCGTATCATCGTAACTATAATGGCCCTGATCTTCTTCGTCGAAGAAGAAGATGTCCCGGCCGTTGTAGGCGTTGAAGAAGAGCCGGTCCTTGTCGGAGATGCGCCAGCTGAGCTTGCCGCTGAGGTCGTAGAAATAGTAGTTCCCGTTCACGTCGCGCGCCTTCAGCATGGGGGTGAAGAAGAAGGTGTGCATCGCCCGCCCGCTGAGGCTGAAGGCCAGTTTGTCCTTGAGGATGGGCCCTTCGACGTGGAACTTGTCGCTCAGCGCGCCTATGCTCACGGAGCCGTGGTACTCCTTCATATTTCCGTCGTTCGTACGTATGTCGATGATGGAGGAGATGCGGCCGCCGTACCTGGCGGGGAAGGATCCCTTGTATAGGGTAACCTTCTTCACCGCCTCGGGCTGGAAGATGGAGAAGATGCCAAGCAGATGCTCGGCGTTATAGAGGGAGATCCCGTCCAGCAGAAGGAGATTCTCCTCGGGGCCTCCTCCGCGGACATAGATGCCGGAAAAGCCTTCGGTGCCGGCCTGCACGCCCGGCATCAGCTGTATGGTCTTCAGCACGTCAGCCTCGCCGAAAAGGGTGGGCATCTGCTGGATGACGGTCACCGGCACTTCGATGGCGCTCATCTTCGTGGAAAGAATGCCCGCATCCTTCGTCGCCACGACCGTCGCCCCCTTGAGCTGCAGGTCCGGGTTGAGCGTGAAATTGATGGTAGTATCCCTCCGGAGATCAATCCTTATGGTCTGGTCCGAATATCCTATGTAGGATACGGTTAGTTCGTGGATGCCCTTAGGCAGCGTGAGGGTGTAGAAGCCATACGGGTTCGTCACCGCGCCGACCAGCGCTCCCTCCGCACCGTCCTGGCCCGGCTGCGCGCTGGGAACGCGCGCCACAACTCCCGCCGAAATCAGCGTCTCCCCAGTCTTGGAATCGGTAATATAACCACTAACCGTCGCCCGGTCCTGCACACCCTGCGCCCGTACACCCTGGGCATTCTGTGCTCGTACGCCCTGCGCATTCTGTGCTCGTACGCCCTGCGCACCCTGCGCCCACGCGCCCGCAGAACCCGCGAGCCCCGCCGCCACCACGGCCAAAACCGCTGCGGCCCTCAAAATCTTATTCTTCATACAAAATATCTAATCGCGCGAAACGCGACACCTTGCTTCATACGATGCAAAAACCTCGCCTAAAGCTGCTCAAACGCCCCACAGCGCTCCTTCCCCCTCCTCTCCTGCCGACTCCCTCCCTTCCCCCACAGCCCTCCATAAGGTTCTGATGGGCAAGGTCTGATTTTATGCCTTCGACCTTGCTCGCTGCACGCCACTTGCTTGGCTTCTGCGCGCCACTTGCCATCCTGAGCGCCGGCATAGGACCTTAGTGTTCCTGGTCTGCCAAAATTTTGCAGACCAGGAACAAAAACAGCCATTTTTGTTCCCGGTCCCCCCTCCCAATGACAGACCAGGAACACTCACCCCTTCTACGTGACAGACCGGAATCACCCACTACCCCTCCACAGCGTTTTAGTGGGCAAGGTCTAATTCTATGCCTTGGACCTTGCCCGCATTTCGGCCCTCCACGTGGTTCCCGTGGGCAAGGTCCCCCCTGCGAAATCAGACCTTGCCCGATTGCGCGCCGTCTACGCCGCAATTTTTGTCCAAGCTGCCGGCTGTGTCCCGTTTTTAGGGACGAAGCAAGCAAAAAAGGCCCAAAACGCTGGCCACGTCCCGCGTTTCGGGACACAGCCAGCACCATCCGCTTTCCGCACGCTGCTCCGATGCGCCGCATACCACCCACGTTCCACCCACCGCAACACCCAGTACCGCACAACCGCGACAAAGATGTGGCGTAAATCGTAAAGTATTGTGTATTAGGTAATTGCGTAAAACCGCCTATGCAGATTTGCATAGGCGGTTTTACATAAATGACTGATATTCAACCATTAACGATTTACGCCATTTTTCAATATCGGTCAATTTATATCAGGATAAGCGATTTGGTTAAGCGAAATAGTGATTTGCTTGCCGGTAAGGGGATGTCTGAGTGATTCTGGTGTGAATGGTGTAATTCCGTGGCCGGCACCATTCCCGCAAAACGGCCACCGGTGCACTTCCAGCGTGAATGGTCCCCGGTGTGAAATTACACCATTCACACTCCACGTTATCCTGTGGGCGTCCCATATGCCTAGTGGTTGAAGTATTACTTTAGGTGGCCGTGGCGTGAAGGGCCGCCGTGGTGAATTGTGGTTGTCATGGTGTGGAGGGTAGCCGTGGAGTGATTATGGCTGGGAAGTTGCGTGATGGCCGTGCTGGGTAAGTGGTTGTGGCACTGGGAGTTATGCAAAGAGGGCTGCTTGATTTCGAGCAGCCTTCTTTGCGTAACGTGGTGATACATAATATGTTCCGCAGCACGGCCTGGCGAGTTCTTGGTGCTGGTCGGGTCTTGGCGCAGGACAGATCTTGACGTATTCGCTTATTTGGTGCCGGGCGGCTAAGTGGTTGAGTGTCAGCGAGATGCTGAAAACAAATCGGCGAAATTGGACGATTTGTTTTCAGGAAGTGGCTGTGTGTCAATGGGTTGGGTGCCCGGGATGCAGGGTGGCGGGAGCGCGGGAGTGCCCGGGATGCAGGGCGGCGGCGTGCGGGATACCGATTATTTTGGTGTGTGGAATACCGATTATTTTGATTATATTTGCGCGATAATATAATTTATGGGAATTATGCTCTTTACTTTACTTCAGGCCGACGTGCTCGATGCCGTGCAGGCCTCACCGGTTCCGCAGGAGATGTCTTATTCGCTCATTGACATGGCAATGAAGGGCGGATGGCTTATGGCAGTCCTCCTGCTCCTTTCCGTCATCGCGATTTACATCTTCGGCAAAAAGCTTGTCCAGATCGGACGCGCATCCAAGGTCGACAACAACTTCATCGACGATATCCGCGACTATATCCACGACGGCAAGACCAAATCCGCCATCACTCTCTGCAGCAAATACGACAACCCTACCGCACGCCTGGTGGAGAAGGGTCTCGAGCGCATCGGCAGGCCGCTGAGCGACATCCAGACCGCTGTCGAGAATACCGGCAACCTTGAGGTGGCCCGTCTCGAGAAGGGGCTTCCCTTCCTCGCCGCCATCGCCGGAGGTGCTCCTATGATCGGATTCCTCGGAACCGTTATGGGTATGGTGAGAGCCTTCTTCAATATGGCCAACGCCGGCAACAACATCGACATCACCCTCCTCTCCGGAGGTATCTACGAAGCAATGATCACCACCGTCGGCGGTCTTATCGTCGGTATCCTCGCATACTTCGGATACAACTACCTCACCTCCCGTATTTCCGATGTAGTGTTCACGATGGAGAACGCCACCATCGGATTCATGGATGTGCTGAACGACCCCGAATCCGCCGCTATCGTAAAACCTGAAGAGTAATGGCAATCAAGAGAACTACCAGGGCTGACGCTTCGTTCTCGATGTCGAGCATGACCGACATCGTGTTCCTGCTGCTCATCTTCTTCCTGGTGACATCCACCCTCATCAACCCCAACGCCCTCAAGCTCCTGCTCCCCAAGAGCACCGGCCAGGTGAGCGCCAAGCCCACCGTCAGCGTAAGCATCAAGGACTGGGGAGAAGGGACCTACACCTACCATATCAACGGCAACGAGCTTGCCGAGAATGGTATCGAGCAGGTGGAAGATGACCTCGTGGGGCTTCTCCAGAATGAAGAAGATCCTACCTTCAGCATCTATTCCGACGAGAGCGTTCCCATAGGCGAGATCGTCCAGGTGATGAACATCGCCAAGCGCAATCATTACAAAGTAATACTCGCAACCCAGGCGGAATAAAATGAAAGAGTACCTCCGCGAAAGAAAGAGAACCGAAGACAGGTCGAAGATAAGCGGCATCACCCTCACGGTGCTGCTGCACGCTGCGGCCATCTGCCTCATTTCCTTCTCGGGGCTCAAATATATCTATCCCCCTCCCGAAGAGACATCCTTCCTTATCGACTATGCCGAAGAGGAAGAGGTCCAGGTAAAACCCGTCTTCGGGCGTGAGCCCCAGGGCGAGGACGTGGATAAGGAGAAAGACGTGGAGCTTGTGCAGAGGAGCCAGTCCCCCAACGAGAGCGTGGCGCAGAATCTGACGCCCGCCACCAAGCCGGATGACTTCGGCGACGTTCAGACTCCGGAACCTCCCAGGGAGGAAGAACCCAAGCTCGACCCCAGGGCGAGCTTCCCCGGAATGGCCAAGAAGGATACCACCCTCACCGCGCCCCATAACGCCAAGGAGGCCTCTTCCGAGTTCCGGGCCGGGCAGCCCACGGGCAATACCGCGACCGCCAAGGCCGACGGCACCCCCAACGCCCACGTGGAAGGCCGCAAGGTAAACAAATCCACCCTTGTGAAACCGGCTTACGACGTGCAGGAGAGCGGCAGGATAGTAATGAGGATATGGGTGGACAACTACGGCAACGTGAAGAAGGCCATAGTGGGAGACGGCACCACGATTTCCAGCACTAAACTGATCGCGGAGGCACGCGCCGCTGCGATGAAAGCTCATTTTGACCAGAAAATCGACGCCCCTGCGATGCAGGAAGGCACGATAACATACATTTTTAATTTACAATAACATTTCAAGAGCGCAGAAAGGCGACGTGAGTCGCGGCTGCGTAAAACTTCAAAACAAATGACAGAATTTAGTAAAGATGGCCGCAAGCTCAGGCCGAGAAGGTCGGCTTCGGCACAAACAGCAAAGCCCGCGTACAGCACGACGGACAGAGATGATCATCGCCAGTATGGCGAACGCAAACAGTATGGCGACCGCAAGCCCTACGGCGAAGGCAGATCCTTCGGCGAGCGCAAGCAGTATGGCGAGCACAAGCCTTACGGTGAGCGCAAGGCATATGGTGATCACAAGCCCTACGGCGAACGCAAGGCTTATGGCGAACACAAATCCTACGGGGACCACAAACCGTACGGAGAACGTAAATCTTATGGCGATCGCAAGCCTTACGGCGAAGGCAGACCCTTCGGCGAGCGTAAGCAGTATGGCGAGCGCAAACAGTACGGAGACCGCAAGCAGTTCGGCGAACGCAAGAGCTACGGCGACCGTAAACCAATGAACAGGCAGCCCAGGAACAACCCCAACAAGGCAGCCAACGAAGGCATAAACCGCATGATTGCCGCCAGCCCCAAGGCACAATTCTCCGATTTCGATGCGATCAACACCGGAATCAAGGAGGAAATCCGCCTCAACAAGTTCATCGCGAACTCCGGAGTATGCTCCCGTCGCGAGGCTGACACTATGATCCAGGCCGGCGTAGTTACCGTAAACGGTGAAGTCGTCACCGAACTCGGAACCAAGGTCAACGTGCTCAACGATGTCGTCAAGTTCAACGGCGAGACCCTCAAGGGCGAAGCGAAAGTCTATATCGTGATGAACAAGCCGCGCGGCTATGTCACCACCGCCAGCGACCCTCACGCCGACAAGACCGTGATGGACCTGCTCAAGAACTGCCCCAACAGGGTGTATCCCGTGGGCCGTCTGGACAAGGCTACCACCGGCGTGCTGATGTTCACCAATGACGGCGAGATATCCGAACGCCTCACCCATCCTTCCTACGACAAGAAGAAAATCTATCAGGTCGTCCTCAACAAGCCTCTGACCGACGAAGCCCGGGCCCAGATACTTGCCGGTATCGAGCTCAGTGACGGCGTGATCGTGGCGGACGCCCTGGAATTCATAGATCCCGACGACAAGCGCAAGCTCGGCATCGAGATCCACTCCGGCAAGAACCGCATCGTGCGCCGCATCTTCGAAGCCGTCGGCTGCGAAGTCCGCACCCTCGACCGCGTCTATTTCGCAGGCCTCACCAAGAAGGGCCTGAAGAAGGGCGAATGGCGTTATCTTACCGAAGGAGAAGTGAACATCCTTAAAATGGGAGCGTACGTATAATGGCGCACAAATCGGGATTCGTCAACATAATAGGCAACCCCAACGTGGGTAAATCCACGCTGATGAACGCGATGGTGGGCGAGAAGCTGTGCATTGTCACCGCAAAGGCACAGACCACCCGCCACCGCATTATGGGGATAGTGAACGGGGAGGACTTCCAGATAGTCTACTCCGATACTCCCGGCATACTCAAGCCCGTCTATAGGCTCCAGCAGAATATGATGAACTTCGTCGATACCGCAATAGGCGACGCCGACATCATACTCTATGTAACGGACACCGTGGAAAAGGCGGACAAGAATATGGAGTACGTGGACAAGCTGTCCAAGCTCCAGTGCCCGGTGATCATCGTCATCAACAAGATAGACGTCAGCAGCCAGGAGAAGGTCCGGGAGCTGATGGCGTGGTGGCAGGAGAAGGTCCCCGCCGCCCTGGTGATCCCCGCATCCGCCCAGGAGAAGTTCAACGTGGAAGCCATTATGGACGCCGTAGTGGAACGCCTGCCCGAATCCCCCGCCTGGTACGACAAAGACACCTTCACCGACCGCAACCTGCGCTTCTTCGCCTCGGAGATAATCCGCGAGAAGATCCTGCTGAACTACAAGGACGAGATTCCTTACAGCTGCCAGGTGGAGATAGAGTCTTTCAAGGAGGGAGAGGACCGCTACGACATAGGGGCCATCATCTACGTGATGCGCGATTCCCAGAAAGGCATCCTGATCGGAAAGGGTGGCTCCGCCCTCAAGAGGACGGGCACCGCCGCCAGGATTGAGATGGAAGATTTCTTCCAGAAAAAGGTATTCCTGCAATTGTTGGTCAAGGTAGATCCGGACTGGAGGGAAAGCCGCAAGGAATTGCGGAAGTTCGGGTACGAAGACTAATCGAATGACTATGAGCGAAGACTACGAAGATATTCAGAATGAAGAGATCGCCGATCAGGTCGGCGATGACGTGGAGCTGAACGGCGATGACGTGGAGCTGAGCGGCGAGGAACAGGCCAGCGGCAAGTTCAACCGCCTGCTGGACAGCGACAGCCGCAAGTACAAACTGTCCGGAATGTTCAAGGACTGGTTCCTGGATTACTCGTCATACGTAATCCTGGAGCGTGCCGTGCCGCATATCGTGGATGGTCTCAAGCCCGTCCAGAGGCGCGTGCTGCACGCGATGTACAAAATGGACGACGGCAACTACACCAAGGTGGCGAACATCGTCGGCCAGGCGATGCAGTACCATCCCCACGGTGACCAGTCCATCCTGGGCGCCCTCGTGCAGCTCGGCCAGAAGAACCTGACCGTGGACTGCCAGGGTAACTGGGGTAACATCCTTACAGGAGATTCCAACGCCGCCCCCCGATACATCGAGGCGCGTCTCAGCAAGTTCGCAAAGGAAGTCGTCTTCGACCCCGAGATCACCAACTGGATGAACTCCTACGACGGCCGCAACCAGGAGCCTACCGAGCTCCCGGTGCGTTTCCCTCTGCTGCTCGCCCAGGGAACCGAAGGCATCGCCGTGGGTATGGCATCGAAGATACTCCCCCATAACTTCAACGAACTGCTGGATGCTTCGGTGAAGATACTCCAGGGCAAGCCCTATGAGATCTACCCCGACTTCCCTACCGGGGGCTTCGCCGACTGCAGCAAGTACAACCAGGGCAAACGCGGCGGCACCGTCAAGGTGCGCGCCCGCATCGACAAGCTCGACAAGAATACCATCGCAATCACCGAGATTCCCTACGGGAAGACCACCCACATCCTCATAGATTCCATTCTCAAGGCCAAGGACAAGGGTAAGATCAAGATCAAGAAGATAGAGGATATGACCACCGACAAGGTGAACATCATCATCCATCTTCCCAACGATGTCTCCCCCGACAAGACCATCGACGCCCTCTACGCATTCACCGACTGCGAGGCCAACATAGCCCCGAACGCCTGCGTGATCGTGGACAACAAGCCGCAGTTCCTGACGGTCGATGACATACTCGAATACGACACCTTCCATACCCGCGACCTTCTCGAGCGCCAGCTGCGCATACGCCTCGCAAAGCTCGAGGACGACTGGCACTACTCCAGCCTGGAGCGCATCTTCTTCGAGAACCGCATCTACAAGATACTCGAGCAGGACCAGAAGACCTGGGAGGACCAGCTGCAGGATATCTTCGAGAAGATGAAGGAGTATCAGGATATGCTCCGCCGCGAGATATTGATGGAGGATATCCACCGCCTGGTGGACAAGCCGGTGCGCAAGATATCCAAGTTCGACACCAAGGCCATGGACGAGAAGATCGCCTCGCTCGAAGAGCAGATGAAGGCCGTGCAGTCGGACATCGACAACATCACCGACTACACCATAGAGTGGTTCAAGGAGCTCAAGCGCAAATACGGCAAGGATTTCCCCCGCCTCACGGAGCTCACCGGCTTCGAGACCATCGCCGCCACCAAGGTCATCAACAACAACGCCAAGCTTTCCGCCAACCTTGCGGAGGGCTTCGTGGGAATTGGCCTGAAGCGCGACGACAATGCCACCTACATCTGCGACTGCTCCGACCTTTCCGAGATAATCGTCATAGGCAAGGACGGCAAGTACCGCATCACCAAGGTGGAGGACAAGGCCTTCTTCGGCAAGGACCTGCTCTATGTAGGAGTATTCAACCGCGGGGACGCCAGGACCATCTACAACGTGATCTACCGCGAAGGCAAGACCTCGGTCTATTACGCCAAGCGCTTCGCCATCACCTCGATCACCCGCGACAAGGAATATGACATCACCACCGGTGCCGCCGGTTCCCAGATAATGTGGTTCAGCGCCAACCATAACGGCGAGGCCGAAGCCGTGCGCATAGCCCTCAGGCCCAAACCGAAACTCAAGAAGACCAGCCTGGAGTACGACTTCGCCCAGCTGGCCATCAAGAGCAAGACCGCGCGAGGCAACCTGGTCACCAAGAACGCCATCGCCCGCATCACTCTCAAGAGCAAGGGCGTATCTACCATAGCAGGCAAGGATATCTGGTACGACGCCGATATCCAGAAACTCAACGAGGACGGACGCGGGCAGTATCTCGGCCAGTTCGAGGGCGAGGACAAGGTGCTCGCGGTGTTCAAGAACGGCACCTTCTACACCACCTCCTTCGATCTTGTGAACAAGTATCAGGGAGATGTGCTCAGCATCTGCAAGTTCGATCCGAACCTCACCTACACCGCCCTCTACTACGACGGTGCCTCCAAGACCTTCTATGTGAAGCGCTTCTCCTTCGTGGAGAGCGACAACTCCCCTCTTTCCTTCATCTCGGATTCTCCCAAGTCCTACCTGGTGGACCTGAGCTGCGACAAGCATCCTCAGTACAAGTGCATCTTCGGCGGCAAGTCCGCCCATAAGGAGCCTGAGCTGATCGATGCGGAGGAGTGGATAGGCAAGAAGGGTTATTCCGCCAAGGGCAAGAAGTGCCACGACCGTGAGACGGTGAAGAAGGTGGAGTTTGCGGAGCCGCTGGTGAAGGAGGAGCCCGAGGAGAGTGAGCCTGTGGATCTCGAGCCGGTGGAGATAGTGCTGCCGGATGAGGATCTGAGCCTTCCTGTCGGAGAGATAGTGCTTGAAGAGCCCACTTTGTTCTGATGATCTGGGTCCTGACTGGTTTTATGGGTTGCGGCAAAACGTCCATCGGGCGTCTTGCTGCTTCTCTTTCTGCCGGTCTGGAGTTTATCGATCTGGACGAGGAGATTGTAAGGCGCGAGGGGCGCAGCATTCCTGATATTTTTTCTGCGGACGGCGAAACTGTTTTCCGTAGCATCGAACGGCGTACGCTAGCAGATCTGCTGCATACAGCTGGGGAACCGTCCCTCAGGGGGAACGCCCAGCTGCAAAGCAGCATGCTGATATCGTTGGGGGGTGGGACGCTGACGGACGCGAAGAGCCGCAAGCTGGTACGCGAAAACTGCAAATGCATCTACCTGCGCGCATCACTGGAAACTCTGGCGGAGAACTTGCGGGAGGCAGGTACGGAAGGCCGCCCCATGCTGAAACTTGCCCCGGGCGAAAGCCTCGAAGACCGCATCCGGAATCTGATGGCGGAACGCAGGGAAGTCTATGAAAGCTGCGCCGACTTCATAATCGACATCGACCGTCTCGACTACCCCGCAATAGCGCAGCAAATCCTCAACTCATTCGGGCAATAAGGCCCTCGGGACTCAAGAGCAACGGGCCATTGTCTTCCTGCCTGGCAAGGAAGCGCCGGTCGGAGGTTACTATCACGTCGAAACCTTCGGAATCCGCCTGGATAAATTGCGCGTCGTCTTCGAAATCCCCGGTGGGATTCTTCAGCGCTTCGCGTATGGACAGTCCGTCGATCTGGATGACATTCACGAAAGACATGATGAACAGCATCACTTGGGAGAACTTACTGAATGAAAAACTGCCTTCCTTTGATAAGACATACTGTGTATCCAGTATGCTCTGAGTCGTGATGAATGCTTCCATTTCACCATTGCACACAGCCTGAATAATCTTTCTCGAGGCCTCACGGTGCAATCTAGTGCCGGAACTGAGAACGTCCAGAATTATATTGGTATCCAGAAAGACCCTAGTCCTGGTTTTTGATGTACTTTTCATACAAGTAAGCGTATTTAGCATCATCGTCCAGTTCTTCCTGAGTAGGTGTCGGCAATTTGAAGCATGCCATATTCAGTATTTCATCCGAAACTTTGAAGTCAGCGGGGAGTTTGGGGAATTCTGGGCCTGTGGCCTTCTCCAAGGTGTGCTCGATGAAACTGTTCACCGAACGGTTCTGGCGCTTTGCGGCCCGCTTGACGCGATTCATCAATTCAGGGCTGAGGCGGGTAATGAACTGTACTCTTTCCATGACATCTTTTTTTGCAAATATAGCAAAAATGATATCATTATATAGGATTTGATATCAGGAATTTGCAATCTTGCGCTTGGACGCACGTATAATCGGAAGATAGTGCTTCTTGAAGCCGCTCCAGCTATAGTACGGGCCTTGCACCGGACGGAGCGGAAGGGTGGCTTCCTGTTCGTTGACCAGCAGCTTGAAAAGGATGTTGCCAGCATCATTCCTATAGAATACGAACTGTGCGGAGGCTCCCATAGGGAGATTATAGTCAGGGAATATCTCCAGACTCTCTTCGAAGGATGAGGTTGCGCGGCCGTATCCGTTTGCATCAAGGACAACCAGAAGCGGTGCAATGCCCGAATCGTGCCCGAAACGGAGTCGAAGCTGGGTGTCTCCCGATGCAATGTCGGCATCAGCGCTTTCGATTATCTGCTCGAGCGTAAACGCGGCGTAATCCAAAGCCAGACTCTCCGAGAGTTCGAACCTCGCAACCTTATAGAAGTACTTAGCGGAAACAGCCTTCCATATACTGTACATCTCGTCGGCGGAGAGGACTCCGTCGAAGTAGTCCCGATCGGAATCCAGACAGCACTTGGTGTCGGACACGACAGCATGCAGATCCTCAATGAAGCGCATGGGGGTCGTCTTCAGGCTGTCCGAAATGACATCCTCGCTGGTAAAGAAGCGGAGTGCAATCTGCCTCCAAGGTACGGTTTTATCGAAATATGCTCCGTGAGCTTTCTCGACCGCCTCACCGACGCTTAAACTCCCCTTTTTCAAATAAGGATTCAACCTCAGGCTGGGCTGGAGCCAAGATGCATGCTTGGACGATGCGTCCACCACGAACTCGATATCCTTATCCCTTGCCTGCAGGCCGGAAAGGCAGGACCACATGCTCATTATTACCCTTGGGGATTCGGTAGATACAGCCTCGACGTGCGTAGGGCCGTCGAACACTTCCGGGAAGCGCTCGAACAGGCGATCTGCAATACCCCGGTGCTGCTTCTGCCCTACTTGGGTAAGATTCCCGCTGCAAAGCCTGGCTTTCTGGTAAAAGCTCTCGTAACGGGAGAAAAACTCCTTGCCGGAATCGGTGAGCACACCAACCTCGGACGCCCGCAGCAAGCAAGCGTGAAGGTTCTCGTATTCCGAAGTGCACCAACGCGCCCCGTGCCGAGCGAAATGACTGACATAGAAAGGCTCATAACCTTCAGGGGCCTCCGTAGTGGGTGTCAGCGCATTGCTGTCGTACACATAAAAGCTACCTGCAGTCTTGAGGGGGTTACTGCCGCTGGAGGAACAAGTTGGTATATGTGCCCAGCGGCATTCGAAATCCCAACAATCCTTGTCGAACTGCAGAGCCCTGGGGCTCTTTCGGTCAATGTATTCTTCTCCGGCATCGAAAGCCGCGATCACGGCATCGAAAAACATTTGCCACCGAGGTTTGTAGTAGGTCTCGATCAGGCCGTCCCAATCCCTGTTAGCATAGTCGCAAAGCCTGAAACTGTCTCCCCATACGGAGATTATCGTGCGGGCGTTCATCTCGAAATAATCCTTCTCCTCCTCAGTCTTTCCCCAACTACGGGCATCCCGGATCCAATCATCGAGGGAGAACTCCGGTCGCGTGCCTACCACGGCAATAAGCTCGTCGCAGAGGGCGAGGAACTCGTCCCTGGCCGCAAGCATTCCGGCCCGGTCGCCGGCCTTGTAGGCCGCGGCAAATCTTTCGCGGATGGCCGGAGCCTTATTGCTGATTGCCTGCCTGCGGGCATTGGCAACATCGAAGCGATAATAGTCCGAAGAGCCGTCAACCTGATCAAGCAGTTCCATAGCCTCATCCAGATACCGGATGTCGTACCCTCTGTCATACAAGGTATTCGAGTTGCGTACACCTTCCAGGCTTGGACGGGCGCAGATGAGGCTGGATGCCGACGTGCTGGTATGGGTGACGCAGACATTGTCGGCGAGTGCATGCCAATACTTCCGGTAAACGCTGTCCACGCGGCCGAGATGCCTGTCTGCGATGTTATCGATGTATTTGCAGCTAGGCAATGAATTGCTCCACGCGCGGGACAACACGGCTTCGTACACCGATTCATTCACACCGAAGCCTTCCAGAGTGCAACCAAGGCCGACAAAGCCAGGGCCGCCTTCCTCTTTGGCTCCGGCGATCAGCCTGTCATTGTGGTAATAATCGCCTTCGATCTCGGTCATGTTCCCAAAATTGCCCAGGTAGCACCAGATGAACGGTTGTCCGTAGAACGACTCTGTCTGCCTCCAAATCTCCAGATAGTCGCTTTCATAATCCAGCAGCATCATACGGCCCTGAGGCACTGCGGTCAGATAGGCCTTTATCCTTTCCGGCGTCCAATTACGACGGCTGCTTATAAAGAGCCATCCCATCTGCAGCCAAACGGCATCCGGATCCACCGAAGCCATAGAATCATAAACTCCGGCGGAAACACGTGCCAGATACTCGGGATCCCAGGAAGGCGGCGGCACTTCGTTGAAACAGTCCACTCCATAGATGTGGTCGGTTCCATACATCCGAGTCTGCTCCTCAAGATAATCTTTCTGAATACGGGCGAAAAGGGGATCGGTCGGGCTCAGGAAAGTGCAGCGGTATTGCTCCGCAAATCCGCACCAACGGCGCACGGGGCTGCAATCGAGGCTATCGGAGACTGCTCCATTAAGCTCCGCAGGAATGTGCCCGGAGAAGGCCGGCAGCACCGGAGTCATATTCAGCGAGCGCTCGCGGCGCAGTATACGTTTCTGAAGCTTGGCCTGACCGTCTATCCAACTCTGGGGAAGCGGCCCCTGCCAACGGTCGATATTGCACATCCTCTGCCAAGGAAGATGGGCAGGGCCGGTGAAAAATGAGCGTATCTGCTCATCGCTCAAGCCATATTTGCGCCAGACCTTCTGCCATACGGCCTCCTCTCCGGTGATGGCGAGCGGCATATTCACTCCGTTCAGGGCCATCCAGTCGATGAAGCGCTCCCACTGCTTCCATCCCCACCAGGGCATAGTGTAGCCGAAGGTGCAATAGTTCAGGAAAAAGCGGACCGGCATTTCCGCGTTCGCCGAAATGCTGCCCTCCACAAGGGGCAAGGTCTCCGGCAGTTCCACGGGATTGAAGTCGTACCAACTCACGTTGGCAAGGCAATACTCTTGGATATAACGGTTGAGCCCTACGGCCATCGAATTGGCATTGTTGCCCCTGATGAGCACCTTTGTCCCTTTGCTTGTCAGTTCGTAACAGTCCGTGGGAGAATCCGTCTGTTCGAAACGGACCACGGATGCTTTATCGCCGAGAACCCTGCGGGCAAGGGCACAAGCAGCCCGCTCGTCCCGGGTTTTGCACGAAGAACATACGGACAGAACAAGGACGAGCGGGAGAAAGAAGGCGGTCAGATGATGTCTCACTTCAGATCGCTTTTGATGTAAACGGCATTGCCGGTGGCGCGGAGGGTGGTACCGTCCCAATCCCAGCGGTTCTCGCAGACGTGGTTCACGATGTGGCGGGAATTACCCTGGCCGTGAACCCAAATAGCGGTTCCGCCGCCGCCGTCGAAGTTCATTGCTTTGTAGCAGCCCAGGCCCCTCATCAATTTGGCGAGGATGGGAGTGGACATTCCGATGGCGGTCTGCTCGGCAGGCCAGCCGCTCTTGTACCAGCGGCCATCTACGGCAACCTGGGTTATGGTTTTACCATCTTTGGAAAGGCCTATTGCCGTACGGGGATGGGTGGTCTTGAGGAAGTCCTCTTTGTTATCCTCGGGATAAGACTGTATCTCCCCTTCCCAGACCAGCAGCGGGCCGGCGCAACCGACGGTCTTGTTGGGCAGCCTCTTGGCCGCGTAATTGTCTTTCACCTTGACTATGTCCACGACACCGTCG
>JAEEXQ010000052.1 GCA_016287875.1 Bacteroidales bacterium
TCCTCAATATAACTTCGTTGGATAAAGAATGTTTACCGTGCACTTATCACCTCCTGAATCCCCTAGCTATCGCTAATCGTTTTGATCTTGATGATTATAAAACAAATGTTCGGTTGTTGAATGTAGATTTGGCTCTTGCGTTGGCTGGCGAAAGTAAGAAACAGGTGGATAATAGAAAGGCACTACAGCTACTTGCCAAACGAGCTAGAGCTATAGATTTTATCCTTGCCTTATATGAAAAAGAGAAGGGGGCGACAGAAGCAGTTAGGATATTCATGACAGAATTGCTTGCTTATTGGGATTTTGGGGCGCTAATACAATCTTTGGAGAAAGCCGACGGCCGTCTTCCCAAATTAAGAGAGATTATTCTTCGCTATGCGAATTTGAATGACCCTGAGATGTTTAATGAGGATTTCCAAACATGGTTGAATGGACACTTCGGTTTTATAGCCACAGTTTTTGATAATATAGGAGAAGAAAGATTAAGGACATTCTTTGGTGTTTACAAGCCGAGCTTTAGCAAAATCAGTCTTTCTAGCGTACCTCCTTCTTTCGCGGATTCTATTATTGATGGAGGGTATTTTTCTATCAATACTTCTAATATGGAGGATATTACTTCATATCTGGGAATTCAAGAGGATTATAAGAAAGCGGGATTTACAACACTTTATAATATCAACAGACAGAGCTTGTCTACTTTAATCAGACAAAAGCCTCAAGAGTTTATTAAGGTTTTCCCTCCCACCAGTGTTGAGGAAGCAGAATGGGCGAAATCTATAATTGTTGCAGATGAAAGGATTTCTCCTTCCTCTAGAAAAGAATACTTGAGAAAACAGAACGAAAAGATACAGAAGGCCTCCACTATAAAAGAATCCGCACTTGATTTTTCGTTTAAAAATTCACTGATTCTTTCTTTATGGGAGAATTTGTACTACTTATGCTTTGAAATGCATTATCCCGTACCGGTGGATTTTCTAAAGAATAATACATTGGAAAATTTCCTTAAGCTCAAACCGGAACAACGAAATGAAGTCGTGAGCAAATGGGTTTTTGCAAATGAGCTACCCTTTAGCGTCTATGAAAAAGTCGTTAGAACAATGTATGGTTTTAAAGAATTGGAAGGGGGCGTTGAACTGCGACGAATTGATGTTCTGGTTACGAATGGACTTTTGTTATTTAATGCTAGTAACTATGCTTTAATGAAAGAGAGTTATCCATCTCTTGCCGCTAAGTTCATTGCACTCAATCTTAAGGCATATATTGGAGAAGTTGATAATTACGTCGTTTCTTCTTTGGAAATGTCTACTCTTTTTGAATCATTAGGCACAAACGAAAAAAAAGCAGACTATTTAGCTCACCATCCTAACTTTGAAGGAATACTCACTGCTGATATAGCAAATGAGATATGCAGACTGATTCAAAGTCGAAATCTTAAGGTAGGAAGTATTGAAGATAGTTTATTGTTACAGGCAATAAAGTACTCAACAAACGATGAGGCTCGGTTATATGTAGCCAGGAAATCACTATTTGATTTACCCTACGAGGCTGGTCGTTGTACCGGAGTTCTTAATGCGATGGGCGGGGAGTATTCTAGAATATGTGATCCCGGTTCATATTCTTGGATTGTTATGAATGCGAATAATAATAGAATTGCCAAGTATTTGAAGGATAACTCCTTTGTGAAAGATTTTGAAAGGTTTGAGGAGAAGATAAAGATAATCAAATAGATTTATGCTCATTCTACATGAGTTGAAATGAGTTGAAAACTGGGGCTTAGGCGTATGGTGTAAAGAGAACCTTTGAATCGACAGGTTTTCGCAAAGTATAATCGACACCTTGGCGTAAAAACGACAATGGTTCAATGAATATACCACCCAGGGCACATTCAACTGTACCTTCTGTGACGAATATAACTGCGCCATTTTAATGTATCCACTCTAAAGCTCTCCATAGTTTCCTCTTCTCCCACTTTCTCTCTAAAGAATCAACGCCCCCCCCCAAGAATACATGATCGCATACTAAGCAACATATCTACCCTAACTAAAATGTATACTAAAACCATCAACTCATTATTCTACCTCATCCGCCAGGGCATTGGGCACCGGGCGGCGGCGCCGTTCGTGATGGGCGATTGGCAGGAGCTCAAGGAGCTCGCGGTGCGGCAGGGGGTATCTGCCGTAGTCCTGGATGGCGTGGGGCGTCTGCCGAAGGGCCAGGGGCCGGAGGAGGGCCTGCTGCAGGAGTGGAGGCAGGAGGTCCGGGATGGCTTCGAGGCCCGGTATTCCGATTATTGCAAGGTGCTGGCCCAGATGTCCAAGTTCTTATCCTCGAAGGGGATACGGATGATGGTTCTCAAGGGATATGCGTGTGCCCTGGATTGGCCGCGGCCGGAGCATCGCCCGTGCGGGGATATAGACCTCTGGGCGTTCGGCAGGGCTCAGGAGGTGGAAGATGCGGTGATCGAGGGGCGGGGGATAGATGTGACTACCGACCGGCATCATTACTCCTCGTTCCGCTGGTGGAAGTTCCTGGTAGATAATCACTACACCCTCATCAACACCTATCACCATAAGGCCAACCTTGCCTTCGAGCAGATTCTGGAGAAGCTCGCGGAGGATGATTCTCATTCGGTAGATCTGGCCGGCGAGCGGATCTATCTCCCGTCGCCGGACCTGCACGCGCTCTTCCTCCTCAAGCACGCCTTCTCCCATTTCGTCGCGGGAGATCTCAGCCTGCGCCAGGTGCTGGACTGGGGCTTCCACGTGCAGGCCCATTCCTCCGAAATCGACTGGCCCCGCCTCATCGAGGTGCTCGACCGCTTCGGCATGCACCGGATGTTCAACCTCTTCAACATCATCTGCGTCGAAGACCTTGGCTTCGCCGCCTCGCTCTTCCCCGAACTCCGCTTCAGCCCCGTCCTCAAGGACCGTGTGTTGATCGAGATCATCTCGCCCTCCGGTGCCAGCACCTGGAAACACCGCCTCTGCTACCGCGAAAGCCTCTGGTCCGCCTTCTGGAGCCGCGCGTGGGGGCGTTTGCTGAAATCGTCTTCAATATGAATAAATTCTTGAAAAAGCTCCTCTTGTTTGCGGCCGTCGTTGTCCTGGCCGCCGCATCCTGCACCAAGGGCAGTGCGCCCGGTAGCAATTGGGACGTTCCCGATCCGGAGGGGACGTTGGTGGTGAATCGCCGGAACTTTAAGGTGGATAGCGAAAACTCCCATGCGCGCTTGATTGCCACCTACAAAAACCCGAATGGCCTCTACGAACCCTCGGCTATTACGGTAGAGCCGTACGTGCCGGGCGTGCTGGACGGCAATAATGCGGTTTTTGATCTCACAATCGGCACTTATACCGTGAGGGCGGAGAAGCTTAGCGTGACGGTCACTGTCAGTTTGTAGGTGCCGTGCGTTGCCGTACTGCGCCGTGCTGGGTAATGTGCTGACTGATAGCGAATTACTTGATCAGGGCTGCTGGATTTCCGGCAGCCCTGATTGCGTATCTTGCTGACTGTCAGCGCTTTGCGTAGCACGGGGGCTGCTGTAACTAAGAGCAAATGTATGATAATTGTTCGCGATAATTCACTTTTAATTGAAATTTTAGTATATTTGCATCGTAAATATGATGTATGGGCTTTGGAATCGTGAAGATAACCGATCTCTCTGGAGATGCATGCAAGATATACTCAGTGGCGAGAGATGACTCCGAGGATACCTTGCTTGAGTTATTTCTTGATGAGTTTGATTCTCAATACCCAAAGCAGATTGATGAGATTATTAACAAACTTCGTTTTATGGGTCTGGAAGGTGGCGCCAGAGAGGGCTTCTTCCGGGAGAATGAGGGAAAACCAGGTGATGGTGTAGTCGCATTGCTGAATGCTCCCCACTTTCCTCTAAGACTATATGGAATTAGATTTGGCACATCTTTACTTATACTTGGATCCGGAGGTAAAAAGGGGATACATACTCGGACTTGGCAACAAGACAGTAAACTTAAATCTTCAGCAGAACAGATGATAAGACTATCTGCCTTGATTACGCAGAGGATTAAGGATAAGGAAATCACTTTAGCATCAGATGGATCAATAATTGGGAACAAACATTTCGAAGAAGACTTATGAAAATTAGCGATCGTTTATCAAGGATTTCGGAGCTTGATTATCTTAAAGTTGCAAGGCGCATGCGCATAGCCGCGCAGATTGATGATGCGATGAAGGCTAAGGGCTTGTCTAAAAAAGACCTGGCCGTGTTGATGAATCGCCGCCCTTCGGAAATTACCAAATGGTTGAGCGGAAATCAGAATTTCACGTCTGATATTCTGGCTGAATTGTCATACTTCTTGAATGCGAAGATTACTGGCGAGAAAACAGAGTTCGTCGTACAATATACCCATAGTCATTATTCGGAGGCAGAGAGGATTACCCTTGATTTCCCCCGGTCGCCGGTCATTCGACCCATATCTTCCAAAAAGGCCAGGTGGACTTCGGTATAATGCATTTAAATCATTTAACGATGAATAGCGAAATACAGATTAGTTTAGAGATAGCATCGATTACAGAAGAAGGCTTCACTCCGGTGCGGATCGATTGTGTGCCCGGCAAGGATGCAAAGAATCATATGAAAGTCAGCACTCAGATTCTTACCGAAGTCGATAGCAAAAACCATTTGATCAAGATCCATTCTGCTGTCAAGTATCAGGTCCAGGACGTTATTATATTAAGTCTTGCTATCTGTGTGTCGTACCGTGTGAGCCCGTTTAACGAATTAATCAGCGTTGACAGAGAAAAGAAGCAGATTAGCTTCTCCGCCGATTTTATCCCTACATTACTTAGTACAACGTACGATACGCTCCGAGGGGTGTTTTACGAGAAAACTAAGGGCACCATCATGTCCGATTTCTCTGTCCCTTTATCTTCTCCTTCCATGCTGGCATCATTCAACAGGTTTAAGGTGGTTGATGAATAGTTTTAATCTCAAAATCGGCACTTATACCGTGAGGGCGGAGAAGCTTAGCGTGACGGTTAATGTCAGTTTGTAGGTGCGTGCTGACTGTCAGCGCCTTGTGTAGCACGGGGGCGGAGGGCCGGGGGACAGGGATGCCCGATCAGGTCGGGCATGACGGCAAAAGGTCGGGCATGACGGTCGGGCATGACTTGTATAATTGACGAACAATCGTTACATTTGTACGATATTATAACACTTACGTATGAAAAGGATTCTTGTTGCTTTACTGATATTTATCGCGGCCACGGCAAATGTGATGGCACAGAACGCCACGATGATGGCGATGGCGCAGGCGGAGCTTAGCAAGCGCGGGCTCAATGAGGCGGAGGTGCGCACGAGGCTGTTGGAGAACGGCATCGACGTGGATGCCATCCAGCCGAGCGAATACGCCAACTACCAGACCCGCGTGATCGCAATCCTCAACCAAATGCAGGCGGAGAAGGCTTCTGCCGCGACTGCGGTAGCCCCCCAGGCTCTGAACGACACCGTCGTGGCCCCTGTGGATGCCCCTCAGACCACCGTCGGCGAGGCAGCGGCCGAGATTGCGCTTCAGCAGCAGCTGGCCGATAATGGCGTATCTCCCACCGAAGGCAACGACATCTATGGCCACGCCCTCTTTACCGGCAAGGGCCTCGAGGTCTTCCGCACCACCGACGGTGCCCAGGCCCCCGACACCTACGTGCTCGGCGAGGGTGACGAGGTGCATATCAGCATATTCGGCTCCTCCCAGGTGGAAATCCATCAGCGCATCGCTGCCGACGGATCCATCCAGCCTACCGGCGCAAGCAAGATTTTCCTGAAGGGGATGACCCTTGCCCAGGGCCGTATCGCCATACAGAACAAGCTCAGCCAGAGCTTCTCTTTCCGCCCGGACCAGATCGCGGTTACCATCACCACCGCCCGCACCGTGTCCGTAAGCATCTATGGAGAAGTAGGCGTGCAGGGCGGATTCACCGTCAGTGCGCTCAACAACGTATTCAACACCCTGGCAGCTGCCGGCGGCCCCACCGCCATCGGTTCCCTGCGTAACATACAGCTCTCCCGTTCCGGCAAGAACATACGTCTGGACCTCTACCAGTATATGCGCAGCCCCAACAAGAGCATCAACTACGATATCCAGAACGGAGACGTTATCTTCGTGCCCGTGGCCCAGAAGCTCGTCACCATCGCAGGCGCCGTCAACCGCCCTATGCGTTACGAGATGGCCGAGGGAGAAACCCTCTCCGAGCTCATCGACTATGCCGGCGGCCTCAGCTGGAACGCATATCCCAACTTCGTGCAGATAGAGCGCGTGGATGGGGGAGAGGTCTCCTATCTCGAATATAATCTCAAAGACATCACCTCCGGTTCCCGCAAGGTAGGCCTCCAGCCCGGCGACATCGTCCGCATCAAGGGCTCCAACCAGCCTATGGAGAACTTCGTGGCCATCGAGGGCGAGGTTTACTACGGCGGCAACTTCGATTTCACGGCCAACAAGAGCCTCCAGAAGCTTCTGGAGATGGCCAAGCCCAAATACTCCGCTCGCACCGATTATGTGTTCGTAGAGCGTACCCGCGCCGACGAGACTGTGGAAGTTCTCACCGTTCCCTTCCCGGGAGTGGCCGGCAATCCTGACTTCGAACTCCAGGCCAAGGACCGCGTGAAGGTGCTTGCACAGGCCTCCTACCGCGACCTCGACAACATCTCCGTCAACGGCCAGGTGCGCGAACCCTTCACCAAGGCCTTCGGGCTCAACGACCGTATGACCATCAGCCAGGCTATAGAATACGCCGGCGGCCTCAAGCCCAGCGTCTTCCCCGTGGCATATATCTTCCGTAAGGATGTCTCCAACCCCAGCAAGATGGAGTACCTGCGCATCGACCTCTCCAAGGACGGTGACCAGCTCCTGCAGCCGGGCGACGAGCTCCGCGTCTATGACAACACCACCTACACTAACGTGGGCGAGCTGCGCATCAGCGGCGCCGTCAAGAACCCCTTCGGCACGGCCTTCGACTCTTCGGTTACCGTGCACGACCTGATCTCCATGGCCGGGGGATTCTCGGTGGGTGCTGCCTACGACAAGGTGGAGGTCTTCCGCGTGAACATCTCTACCAGCACCGAGACCACCATGGACCTCTTCACCCTCAAGGTAGATAAAGACTACAACATCATAGGCGAGGACTTCCAGCTCCAGCCCTACGACCACGTGGTGGTGCGCCAGATTCCTAACTTCACCCTCGGCCGCACCGTCGAAATCAACGGCCGCGTGAAGTATCCCGGCGTGTATGTGCTGCAGGACAAGAAGGCCCAGCTCAAGGATGTCATCAAGATGGCCGGCGGCCTTCTGGATGACGCGGATCCTTACGCCCGCCTCTTCCGCACCTACAACAACCGCGGCAACATTGGCCTTGACCTCCGTCTGGTGGGCACCAGCTTCTTCGACAAGCTCATCAACGACCCTATACTGATGGAAGGCGACGTCATCAACGTTGTCCGCCAGGAGAATACCGTCACCATCCGTGAGACGGGTACCCGCATGGCCCAGTACGTGGCCTCCGACTACGCCTCCACCCAGACTACCATAGTGTACCAGGGCCGCCACAGTGCGGGTTGGTACATACGCAACTACGCCGGCGGATTCCAGAAGGCGGCCGACCGCAACAGCGTCACAGTCACCATGCCTAACAACCAGACCGAGGCTACCCGCCGCATACTCGGCATCCGCCTCTATCCTATAGTGGAGCCCGGTTCCGTGATCACTATGCAGATGGATCCCCGCAAGCAGGAGAAGATAGACAAACCTAAGGAGAAGATAGATTGGGGCTCCGAGTTCCGCAGCACCCTCTCCGCCCTCACTTCGGTGATATCCATCGTCATACTTGCTGAACGCCTAAAGTAGCCGTTATGGACGAGAACAAGACTTTCAACCAGCCCGAGGCTGAGGACGAGGGCATAGACATAGTGGCCCTGCTGCGCCAGATGTGGGCCGGACGCAAGACCATCATCATCTGGACCTGCGCCTTCATGGCCCTGGGCCTGCTTTCCGCCCTCACCATGCAGCGCACCTACACCGTCAATTCGGTGATGGTGCCGCAGATGAACAGCAAGGGTAGCTCCCAGCTCAGCAGCCTCGCAGCCCTCGCCGGCGTGGATATGGGAATGGACCTCAGCGCCAAGGACCTCTCCCCGCTGGTATATCCCCAGATAGTCAACTCCGTGCCCTTCCGCAAGGAACTGCTCTACACCCCTCTGCACTATGCAAAGGCGGATTCGGCAGTGAGCACCTACACTTACTATAAGGAAATCGCCAAGCCCGGTGTGATGTCCTACGTTAAGAAGTACACCATCGGCCTGCCTTTCCTGCTTCTCTCCGCAATACGCCCCGAGAAGCCGGAAATCACCCTGCCTTCTTCCGGCGCCGGCAGCAATGCCCCCAAGCCGGTTATCCTTACCAAGGACGAGCAGAAGCTCATCAAGTTCCTCGGCCAGAACGTGGGGCTTATGGTAGATAAGAAAGAAGGCCTCCTGACTCTTTCGGTGACCGGTATCGAGCCCATTCAGACGGCCGAGCTGGCCCTCAAGGCCCAGCAGCTGCTGCAGAGCGAGATCACCCGTTTCCGTACCGAGAAGGCCCAGCGCGACCTTAACTACATCCAGGCCCGTTTCGACGAGACCAAGCGCGAAGCGGAGTCGCTGCAGGCACAGCTGGCTTCGGCCCGGGACCGTTCCCAGGGAATGGTGGGCACCAGCTCCAGCGTGTATCGCGAGCGCCTGCAGCAGCGCTATACCGTTGCCAATGCTGTTTATCTGGATATGGCCAAGCAGCTCGAGCAGGCCAAGCTCCAGGTCAAGCGGGATACTCCCGTGCTGACCGTAATCCAGCCTGTGACCGTGCCTACCCAGCCTTCCAACAGCCGCGCAAAGACTCTCATAGTCTGGACCTTCTTCGGCATCATCCTCGGTTGCGGCATAGTGCTGCTCCGTGGCTACTGGCCCAAGTTTAAGGAACAGTTTGCTTGAGTATGCAATTAAACATAAAATCAGAGACCGGCAGACTCAGGGAAGTCATCCTGGGGCTGCCGTATTCGAATGGTCCGGTACCTACTCTCGACGAGACTTTCGACAGCAAGTCCTATGAGTCCGTCAAGAACGGCGTCTATCCCACCGAAGCCTCTATAATACGCGAGATGGAGGCCTTCGAGGCCGTGCTCAAGAAATACGGCGTCAAGGTGCACCGTCCTTCGCTGGTGACCAACTGCAACCAGGTCTTCAGCCGCGACGTGGGCTTCGTGATCGACGACAAGATAATCGTCTCGAACATCATCCCCGACCGCCAGGCCGAGATCGATGCCTACGAGAGCGTGTACCGCAACATCCACTACAAGAATATCTACAACCTTCCCGAAGCCGTGCACGTGGAGGGGGGAGATGTCATCCTCTACAACGACACCATCCTCCTCGGCCAGTACAACTTCGACGACTATTCCAGCCTTAAGACCGCCCGCACGAACCGCCTGGCCCAGGACTATCTGCAGATGATTTTCCCCGGAAAGAAGATCATCCCCCTGAACCTGCGGAAGAGTGATACCGATCCCTACGAGGGCATCCTCCACCTCGACTGCACCTTTATGCCTGTAGGCCGGGGGAAAGCCATCATCTACCGCGACGGATTCATCAATCCCCGCGATGCCGAGCGCCTGGTGCGTATGTTCGGCAAGCAGAACGTCTTCGAACTCACCAAGGAGGAGATGTACTGGATGAACTCCAATATCTTCTCGATTTCCGAGGATGTCGTGGTGGTGGAAGAGAACTTCACCCGCCTCTCCGACTGGCTGCGGAAGCAGGGGATTACGGTGGAGCCCGTGCCTTACCGGGAGATCTCCAAGATGGGCGGCCTGCTGCGCTGTTCTACTCTACCTTTAATCCGAGATTAGTTATGGGAAAACTTGCGATGATAGCTTTCGGCGGGAACGCGATGCTGCTTGCCGGCCAGAAGGGGAGCTATGAGGAGCAGTTTGCCAACGTACAACGCACTTGCGATTCGCTGATACCCCTGCTGCAGCAGGGCTACGACCTGGTCATTGGCCACGGGAACGGCCCTCAGGTGGGGAATGTCCTCCTCCAGCACGAGGCTGGCAGGAAATACTTCAATATGGCGGCGATGCCTATGGATTTCTGCGGAGCGGAAACCCAGGGTTCGATCGCCTATATGATAGAGAGCTGCCTGGAGCGCTCACTGCGCCGGGCAGGCCTTTCGCGGCCGGTGGTTTCGCTGGTGACGCGGGTGGAGGTCTCGGCCTCGGACCCTGCGTTCCAGAATCCTACCAAGCCGGTCGGGCCCTACTATACCGCTGCCGAGGCCGCGCGTATGACCGCCGACGGAACTCCTATGAAGGAGGATCCGCGGGGCCGAGGCTGGCGCAAGGTGGTGGCATCTCCCAAACCTTTGAGGGTGAATAACATCGATTTGGTCGGGCAGCTGGCCCGCGGGGGAAACATAGTGATTACCGTGGGCGGCGGGGGGATTCCCGTGGTTGCCGACGGCGATGGTTTCCGGGGCGTGGAGGCCGTGATCGACAAGGACCTCGCCAGCGTGCTCGCGGCCATCTCTTTGCGGGCGGATGAGTTCTACATCCTCACCGACGTCCCCCAGGTGTGCATCAACTTCAATACCCCGCAGCAGAAGGCCCTGGGAGTGCTTTCGGTGGCCGATGCGGAGCGCTACCTCGCGGAGGGGCAGTTCGCCGAGGGTTCGATGGCGCCCAAGGTGCGCGCGGGCATAGCCTTCGTGAAGGCGGGCGGATCCCAATGCATAATTACCGAGGCCGGGCAGCTCGGAAATCCTGCCTGCGGAACCAGGATAGTACTTTAGACTTTTATTGATATATGGCAATCAATCTCAAGAATCGCAGCTTCCTTAAGCTGCTGGATTTTACTCCGGCCGAGATCCAGTACCTGCTGGACCTTGCCGCCGAGCTCAAGGCCGCCAAGAAGGCCGGCACCGAGAAGAAGACTCTTACCGGCAAGAACATCGCCCTTATCTTCGAGAAGACATCTACCCGCACCCGCTGCTCCTTCGAGGTGGCGGCCTATGACCAGGGTGCGCACGTGACCTATCTCGGGCCTACCGGTTCGCAGATTGGCATCAAGGAGTCGATGAAGGATACCGCGCGCGTGCTGGGACGTATGTTCGACGGCATCGAGTACCGCGGCTTCGCGCAGACTACCGTTGAGCAGCTGGCGGAGTACTCCGGCGTGCCGGTGTGGAACGGGCTTACCAACGAGTTCCATCCTACGCAGATCCTTGCCGACTTCCTGACTATGCGGGAGCATTCTTCCAAGCCCCTTTCGCAGGTGTCCTACGCCTATCTGGGCGATGCGCGCTACAATATGGGTAATTCCCTGCTGGTGGGCGGCGCGAAGATGGGTATGGATGTGCGTATCGTGGCTCCGAAGGCCCTGCAGCCTGCTCCCGAGCTGGTGGCGGAGTGCCGGAAGGTTGCTGCCGAGACCGGCGCGCGCATTACCATCACCGACGATGTGGCTGCGGGCGTGAAGGGGTGCGATTTCATCTACACCGATATCTGGGTGTCCATGGGAGAGCCGGATGAGGTGTGGAAGGAGCGTATCGCTATGCTGAAGCCTTATCAGGTGAATGCCGAGCTTATGGCCAAGACGGGGAATCCTTCTTGCAAGTTTATGCATTGTCTGCCTTCGTATCATAATCGTGAGACTAAGGCTGGGGAGGAGGTTTTCCAGAAGTTTGGCCTGGATGGTGTGGAGGTGACGGAGGATGTGTTCGAGAGTGCGGCGAGTATCGTGTTTGACGAGGCGGAGAATCGTATGCATACGATCAAGGCCGTGATGGTGGCGACGCTCGGCCAGTAGCCTTTCGCGGTCAGGCCGTCATGCCCGACCTGATCGGGCATCTTGGCCGGGCCCGCACAGGGCTTTCCGCGTCGGGCAAAGGGCAGGTCCGTGCCGCCCGAAAAAGGGGCGTCCCGGTACCTGCATTGCCCGCCCGCTGGGCTTTGGCCCGGCCGCCCTACCTAACCGTCATGCCCGACCATCCGCGCCGTCATGCCCGACCTGATCGGGCATCCGGAACCAGAAGAACATCTAACCATTTAACCGATAACCGATGAAACGACTTTTAACCATAATACTAGCCCTGGCGTTTTCCGCCGGGGCTTTTGCGCAATGGCGAATCGACCCCGCGGACTACCGCATCTCCCGCCGCGACCTGCAGCGCGCCCGCCAGATTCTCTATTCGCAGGACGGGGCCCGCTATAGGCCCTCCGCGTCGGGCAAAGGGCAGCTTCTGGCCGACAAAAAAGGCCGGCCAGATAGCTGCATTGCCCGCCCGCTAGGCTTGGCCCCGTCCGCCAATGCTGCTGAACAACTGCAGTTTCCGAATCCGGCAGACGGCGCGCAGTGGTTTCCCGACGCCAGCCTTGGACTCTTCCTCCACTGGGGCATCCACTCCGTTCTGGGCGCCCAACCATCCTGGAACATGATAAAAGGCTACAAATGGGGCGGCGATTATCATTCGCGGGAGGATTATTACGCCCAGGCCCGCAACTTCGCCCCTGCTGACTCCGCCTTCTTCGAACGATATCTCAGCGCAGCCCGGTCCGCCGGATTCCGCTACGCCGTGCTGACCACCCGCCATCACGACGGATATGCTCTCTGGCCCTCGCGCTACGGCATCGGCGTCAAACAATACATGGGCGGCCGCGACCTGGTCCGGGAATACGTCGATGCCTGCCGGAAAACCGGCCTGCGCGTCGGCCTCTACTTCTCTCCCCGCGACTGGCATTATCCCGGCGACAGGCCCGATTCCGAATGGGATGTGGCCACCTGGGGCCGTCGGGGGCCGGTGACGGATTCGCTGGCCAACCGCCGCGAGTTCGAACGCTTCTTCGCCTACGTCCTCGCGCAGCTCGAAGAACTCCTCACCAACTACGGCCGCATCGACATCCTCTGGCTCGACGGGATGGGCTGGTACGGCATCCCCGAATCCGACCTCTGCACCGAGCGCGTCTATGCCTGGATCCGATCCCTCCAGCCCGACATAGTCATCAACGACCGCTGGGCCAACATCGTCAACCCCGACAATCCGTCCGGAACCTCGATGCGGGTGGGGGATTTCACCACGCCCTTCGAATGCATCACCCCGACCTACGTCCCCTCCGAATGGTGGGAACACTGCCATATCTGGACCGACAAGGGCGGGGGATGGGGGTACAACACCCGCGGCGCGTTCCGTCCGCTGAGCTGGTTCCTGGAGGAATTCGTGGCCTCGCGCTCGCTGGGCGGCAACTTCCTCGCCAACGTCGGCCCGTCTCCCTCGGGGGATATGCATCCGAATTTCTATCGGGAGATCGCTGCGTTGCGGGAGTGGATGGCCTGGGGGGAGGAGTCGCTGCTGGGTGCCGGCCCTACCCCCGGCGCCGAACTCGCTAACGTGCCGCTGACGACGCGGCCTGCCCCGTGCGCTGCCCCGCACGACTGTCATGCCGCTTCGTGCGACTGTCGTGCCCTCTCGTGCGACTGTCGTGCCGCTTCGTGCGACTGTCATGCCCGACCCGATCGGGCATCCATCTGGTACGCCCACGTACTCGGCCGGCACCGCGGGCAGGTATCCATCCGCACCCGCCGCGCCCCCCACTCCGTCACCCTCCTCCGCACCCGCGAACCCGTCCCCTACATCTACCGCGACGGATTCCTGGTGTTTAGCCTGCCCGATGAACTTCGCGGCGTGGTGGATGACGTTGTAAAAATCACCTTCAGCCCCAACCCCACCGAACTCGACCCCCTCCGCGACACCGCCCGCATCCGCCGCAAAAAACTCATCTGCTTCGACCTCGACGCCACCCTGACCGAACACCGCCAGCCGCTCGAACCCGCCGCGCGCGAACTCCTCGACCGACTGCGCGGGCGCGGGTACGACCTCGTGATGGTCGGCGCCGGCAACTGCCCGCGCATCTACCGGCAGATGGGCGGGTATCCGATTCCGATCGTGGGGAACTACGGGATGCAGGAGAGCGCCATCGTGGACGGCGAGTTCCGGATCGTGCGGGAAGATACGGCCCCGGCAGATACGGCCTTTTTCGGGAAGTGGTGCCGGTATTTCCGGGAGAAGTACGGATACACTTCGTACACCGGGGATCCGGTAGAATTCCACGCCAGCGGGATGGTCACCTTCGCGCTGCTGGGGACATCCGCCCGGAAAGAAGATAAACTGCGCTTCGACCCTACCAAAGAGCGCCGGCGTGCGATGTATCCGGAGGTGCTTCAGGTATTTAAGGATTACGCCTGCTACATCGGGGGATCGACCTCGTTCGACTTCACGCCCCGGCAGTACAATAAGTTCGACGCGACCCTGCGCTACGCCCACGAGCACGGGTACAGCCTTTCCGATTGCCTTTTTGTCGGAGATGACCTCTCCGACGGCGGCGGCGATTCCCACGTCCGCCTCTACGGCATGGACTACATCTGGATCCACGACTACCGCACCACCCCTCAGTTGCTGAGGTTTATGTGGGAGTAGGGGCCGGGCACTTAAGTCATTGATTCATAGCATTATCCTGAAAACAAATCGGTCGATTTCGCCGATTTGTTTTCAGGATATCGTTGATACACAGCCACTTGACTGCCCGGCCCCAAATCCCTTATTGTCATTCCGAGCGAGCGCAGCGAGCCGAGGAATCTGGTCGCTGGGCTA
>JAEEXQ010000053.1 GCA_016287875.1 Bacteroidales bacterium
TATTGCCGTACGGGGATGGGTGGTCTTGAGGAAATCTTCCTTGTTATCCTCGGGATAAGACTGTATCTCCCCTTCCCAGACCAGCAGCGGGCCGGCGCAACCGACGGTCTTGTTGGGCAGCCTCTTGGCCGCGTAATTGTCTTGCACCTTGACTATGTCCACGACACCGTCGTCGATGGTGATAGCGCAGTTGCATATCCAGTAATCGGCTTCCGTGGGCGCGTGCCTGATCTCTCCGTCCACGCGGACGAACTGGCAGCAGGCCATAGGTCCGTTGGTTCCGGCGACGGCATCCAGATATTCGCACTTCTGGTCGAGATCGTCCAGGCCGGAGTGGGAATAGTTGAAGTAGATACCCAAGCTGTTATGCTCGTTCAGGGTGGTGCGCACTATGTTGATGTTGCGGATCTGCCCTTCCCATATTCCGTGGAAGGAAGTCCACTCCACACCGGGGCATACGGTCACAGTCTTGGCTCCCGGGAAAGTAATCGTGGGAGTATCGTCCCAGGGCTTTTCGTCCGTATATTCCAAGACTACGGAATTGGATTCCTTTCCCTTGACGGACACCCTTATCTTCAGCTGGGACTGCGCCACCGTGGGAGCGGTGAACACAAGCTGCTCTTCGGATGCCTCGTCCACGCGGAGCGCCACTGCATCCAGGCCTATGCCATAGACCACCTTGTTGTCCGCTGCAACGGGGCTGAAATTCGATCCGTGGATGGTAACGGGGCAGCCGGCCATGGCTTTGCCGTCATAGTCGGTGGTGATACTCGAGATGACAGGTTCCGGCTGCACGTCGGAATTCCCGTTACCCTTGCCGTCGCAGGAGAGGGCGGCAAGGGCGAGAACAGGAATAAAAAGAAACTGCAATAGTCTTTTCTTCATGGTAAATTATTTCAATATAGGGGCATTGCCGCTGAGGTTCCAGACATCGGAGCTCCAGCCGAGTGCGACAGCCTGCGTAGTAACGGTGCCTTCGTTGCCATAGTAGTTACCCGCGGTGGAAACAGCATCGGCGGGGAAGCAGAATGCGTCGTCGGCATTAGTCTTCCAGCCAATGAATTTCGAGCAAGTTATGACAGTCTGATCGGCGCTGCGGATATTACCGACGACGAGGCCTCTCTGATAAGCACCGTTGCCATCGGGGCCGATTGCGGAGATATCGGAAGTGGTGTAACCGTTGTTGATGGTGAGGTTGCCCTTGTTGACATCCCCGATGAAACCGGCGCTCCACCTGAAGGCCTTGACGGCGCCTGTGGAATAGCAGTCGGTGACGGTCAGGTTACCTTTCTCCATACGGCCGATGAATCCGGAGTATCCGGCCTTGTTGCCGGTACCGGTATAACGGGCGCTGCCAGTAGCGAAGCTCTTGCTGACGGTGATGTCGGCAACTGCATCAGCTACGCCGATGAATGCACCGCCGAAATGTCCGTTAGGAGCTTCGACCTCGACGTTCGCGGAGCTGCTTTCGACAGAGCCGCCGTGCATCTCGCCGATGAGGCCGCCGGCACGGGCATAGCTTCCGCTGGCGATGACCTTACCAGAAGCCTTGCATCCCTTCACGGAAACGGTTTCGGCGAATCCGATAAGGGCGCCTGCATAGTAGTTGTTGGCCTCGACCTGTGCGGTAGCGGAGCAGTTGATGATGCTGCCTTCCTCGACACGGCCGACAAGGCCGCCCATCTGCTGGTCGCCGACCAAGTCGCATTCGACCTCGACATTCTCTATGGTGCCGCTCTTGAGCCAGGCGACAAGGCCGCCGGAGCGCTTGTAATCGTTGTTGATCTTGGATTTCTTGACGGTGACACCCTTGATGGTGACATCCTTGGCATTGCCTGCGAGCACGGCACCGACGTTACCTATGAGGCAGGTGATGTCAGCCTTCTCGATGGTGAGGTCGCGCACGCTGCCGGAGAGGTTGGCGAACAGTGCGCCACCGGCGGTGAAGTTGCTGATCTTATGCTTGTTTCCGTCGAAATCCACCTTCCTGTTCTCGGCGGCGGCAATTCCCTCATCGTCGGAAGCATAGTTGATAGGAGTCCAGGGATTCTCTTCCGAGAAAGTGACGGTGGAGAAATCGATGTCCTCGGTCATCTTGAAATAGACGGTCTCGTTGTCCTTCAGGAGCTTGTCGATGAGGAAGAAAGTATCGACGGAATTGATGATATAGGGGCTTTCCTGGGTTCCGGAACCGGCAGCGGCGGCGGCAGTCATCTTGAAGAGGATGTATGCAGCCTTATCGTCGGGAGCCGAGAAATTGGTTCCGCCCTGCACTCCGTCGATTACGATGGGGAGCAGATATACCTTGTCCTGGACGCAGCCCTGGCCTTTGAGACGGAGCTCGCAGGGAGTGGACTTGGCCGTGTAGCGGGGCAGCATCACGGTAGTGGAGGTGAAGGAATAAGCCTCGGAAGGAAGCATCTCGTAGGATGTTCCGTTTGCGGTATTGTATGCAGCCACGAGGCCGGGGTTGGCAGCCAGCGTGATGGTGTATGCTTCGGCAGAGCCGGGATTGGCGGCGACGGTAATCTCGAGAGCCGTGTTCTGGCTCTTGGGCACCTCGACGATGCCTTCCACATCTTTGACTACGACGCCCAGCTGGGCGGGTTCAGCTACCTCGTTGCCATTGTTTTCCTTTCCGCAGGAAACGGTAAGGAGGCAAGGGAGGAGAAGAGAAACTACGATAGCAAATCTTTTCATGTCTTTTTTGTTATTAATATTGGTTTGTATTTGAATTCTAGAATGTTAATCCGTCGTTCCAGCCGGGGTTCTGGCTGAGGGCGCCCTGGGTAAGGCTCCTGTCTTCGACGGGGATGGGATAGTAGTAATCCTTGTCATCGTTCCATGTCCATCCGGGACGGGTGGTCTTATGGAAGTCGAGGTAACCGGAATCACCATCCGAAAGCGTGACCTCGGTGCCGATCTTCATCTTGAGGGCGGCACTTCCCGCAGGGGCCGAATCTCCGCTGTAAAGCGTGACATCGTCCACACCGTCGGCATTGAGGTCATAGGTACCTGCGCCGGGGAAATACATACCGACAAGCGGGCTTTCGAAAGTGTGGCCCTCTGCCCAACGGATGACATCGTAATAGCGGAAGCCTTCCTGGATCAGTTCCACGGTCCTTTCGCGCCTGATCTCGAGTATGAGACCGACATTGGCCGAGTTCTTTTCGGCGACCTTGGGATAGCCGGTGGCCTGCTGAAGCAGATACGGGTCAGGGTTGGCGTTCGCGGCTGCCATATCGAGATTGGGCATTCCCACGCGGTCCCTCAAGGGCTTGATGGTGCGGTCGATATCTGCCTGGCTTATGGTGCCAAGCTCGGCCAGGGCCTCGGCAAGGTTCAGATACACCTCCGATGCGCGGAAAACGATGAGGTCGCAGCAAGATTTCTGGTAGGTATCGTCTTCGGGCCCCATAAAGTATTTGATAGGAGCGTAGCCGGTGACGGTATGGTTAAGGTCGGGAGGAGTCTGTGTGGTAGTTCCGAGCCTGCAGTATCCGGGAGTGCGTATGCTCTGGGCAAGGCGGGGATCGCGGTTACGGGTTTCATCGACGAACTGCATGGTCTCCCATCCGGCCTTGTCGGTGAAGCGGCTTCCATCGTCCATAAGGTAGGAAGCGATGATCTTGCGGGTAAAGCCGCGCCTTCCCATAGTCGAGGAAATGCAGTTGGCATTGGCACTGTGCACGACGTTGTAATCCACATTATAGTCCCTCGCAAGTATCACCTCCTTGTTGGTTCCTTCGGAGACATTGTACTTGGTAAACAGGCCTATGTAACTTGCCTGGGGGCCTTCGTTGTTGTAGATGGTATAGCCGCTGGACGAAATGAACTTATCGGCGGCATCAGCAGCCTGCTCCAGATAGTAGGTGTAAGGCTTGGCATCCGCAGGGAGGGTGGCGAGGGTCACGTCTCCGGCGTGATACTTACGGAAGGTTCCTTCGAACAGGCAGAAGCGGCTCTTCAATGCGAGGGCCGTCCATTTGGTCACACGGTAATCCGAATGAGCGGAAGGGAGGTTGGCTATAGCGTAATCTATATCTTCGATCATCTTCTGCATCACGAAGTCGCGGCTGTCGCGAGGCTTGTAGAGATCGGGATCGTCGGAACCGAGGGTACGGTCGTACCACGGCACGTCGCCGAACTGCTTCACTTTCTCGAAGTAGAAAAGGGCGCGGAAGAAACGCACGAGGCCCAGATACTGGTTCCTCACCTTCTCGTCGGGGCAGTTCCCGGAAAACTCTATGAAAGTGTTGATCTTGCGGAGGTCGCCCCAGCTCCAACCGGAGTCGCCGGAATTGATGGTACGGCCGCCCCAGAGAGCGAGGGAGAGATTGGTCCCGATCATTTCATCGCTTTCGCTGCCGTAAAGGGCTCCGGCGTCGGGGAGCATCGTATACAAGCCGTTCGTGTAAGTCTGCATCTCCGTCTCGTTCGAGAGGAAAGTCGCGGAAGAAAGCTTGTCCAGAGGGAACTTGTCCAGCATACCCTCGCAGGAAACGAACAGTGAAACAGCACTGAACAGTACAAATATATTCTTATATATGGCTTTCATGGCTAAACTCATTAGAAGTTGATGTCAATTCCGAACATGAATGTCTTCTGCCAACCATAGATATGGCCTTTGCTCCCGGTGTTGGCAGCCTGCTCCGGATCCATATAGTCGCAATGGAAACCAGGTGCCCAGCAGGCGAGGTTCTCGCCGGAGAAATAGACACGGACGGATTCCACGTCGATTTTCTTCGTAAGGCTCGCGGGAAGGGTATATCCCACGGTAAGGTTCTTCAGACGGCAGTAGCCAAGATTCTGCAAATACCTGTCATTGACAGTAGTAAGCTCACGGCCGCTTCCCACACCTGCGACATAGGCACGCGGACGGGGGAAATAGGCATCAGGATTGTCCTCGGACCAGCACCTGTCCAGGAAGTCTTTCTGTATCCAGGAAGAGAAAGGACGGGCATAAGGGCCCCAGAAGTAGCGGGCATCGACGCTGGGATACCAGTTCATCTTGCCTATGCCCTGCAGGAACATGGAGAAGTCGAAGCCGGCCCAGTTGAAGGCGACGGTCGCACCATACTGATAACGGGGCTGGGAGTTTCCTATGATCCTGCGGTCCCCGGGATTCTTTACGGTATTGGAGCCGGATCCGATCAGGCCATCTCCGTCGAGGTCGACATACTTCAAGTCTCCCGCACGCAGGCCATGTTCTTCGCCGGACGAAGAGTAGATGATGGAGCAGACGGGCGACTGGTCCACGGTATAAGCCCTGGCTTCCTCGTCAGAAGCGAAAAAGCCGTCGGTGGTATAACCCCAGATTTCCCCGTAACGCATTCCTTTATAGTAGGTGGAAAGGTCCTTGGTAGGATTGTCGAACTTGGTGATGTAACCCACGAAATCGTTGAAAGTACCGGAAATGCTGTATCCGAAGGTCTTGCCAAGAAGGTTGAAGTTGTTCCTGTAGCTAAGGGCGATTTCGTAACCTTTGGTGCGGAGGTCGGCATTGTTGGTTTTGGGAGCCTTGGCGCCATAGGTCGAGGGCAGGGCCTTGCCTGTGGTCAGCATACCCTTCGTATCCCTGATATAGGCATCTGCCGTCAAAGTAATCTTGTTGTCCAGGAAAGCGAGGTCCACGCCGAGGTTTTTCTGGATGACGGTCTCCCAGGTGAGGTTACGGGCAACGGGGTCTCCGTAAGTAGCGACGGAGGACCTTCCGCCACCGAAAAGATATGCCTGGGTGCCGAGAGATACCGAACGGATATAGTCATACTTGCCTACCTGCTGGTTGCCGAGGCCGCCGTAGGAGCACCTGATCTTGGCATCGTTCATCCAGTTTTTGAGGGGAGCATAGAAGCTTTCGTCGGACAATCTCCATCCCAGCGAGAAGGAGGGATAGAAACAGAAGCGCTGGCCGCTGGGGAAACGGGAAGATCCGTCGTAACGGCCGCTGATTTCAAGGAGGTACTTACCCTTGTAATCGTAATTGATACGGCCGAAGAAACCCATCAACGCATATTCGCTCTGGCCGCCGGACGTTTCGGTGCGTTTCACACCTTCCTCGTCACCGCTGACGAGGTTCTGGTCGTTCAGGCTCTGCGAAAGAAGGTAGTAACCTACCAATGACAGGTTCTTTAGGTAGTCCGATTCATACTGGCCGCCCGCCATTACCTTGAGGTTGTGGGCGTCAGCGAAGGTATTGGTGTACGTTGCGTAGAGGTTCGCAGAATGCAAATCTTCGGTCTGCACCGATTCGGTCAGCTTGTCTTCGTTGTCTCCAGTAGTGAGAGTCTCTGTCTGCATAGGAATCTTGGATGCATACGTCACGTTGACGGAACGGTGCATTCCCGTTGCCACATTGTAGGAGTATGTGTAGTTTCCTTTGACTTCCAACTGCTTGAAGGGCTTGATAGTCAGCTCGGTGGTGTTGGTCAGGTTGCTCGTCCTGTTCTTGTTGGTGTAGTTCTTGTTCGCGAGGATTCCGGAATAGAGGTTCACCGAGCCATAATCGCTTTCACGCACGAACGAGCCGTCGGGGTTCACGGGCACGAGGTAGGAGAAATTGCCCGCCGAAAGGTTGTAGAAGGTCGTGTTGGTGTTGCTCGCTCCGGGATATGTATATACGGACGAATAGAAAGAAGTATTATTGCTGACGTTCAGCCAAGGCTTTGCATCGAAGGAGAAATGAGCACGGAGGTTGTACTTTCTGTAGATATCCGGAATGATGCGGAAAACGCCCTGCTCCTGGTCGTAGTTTGCGGAAAGGTAATACTTGATGGTCTTGTTGCCTCCGCGGAAGGAAATGTCGTGATTCTGCATCGGCTTGACATCATTGAAGAAATAATGCCACCAGTCGGTATTGCCATAATACTTATAGGTATTGCGGCCCTGGCTCTGGTCTATCACTATCCAAGGTCTGGCAGGATTCTCCTTGACATCATTGACACGGGCCCAAAGCTGCGCCATATCATCCTCGGTATAGAGGACCTGGGGCTTGCCCGAATACGCCTGCATGAACATATTGGGGATGTAGACGGAATAGTATCCACGGGTTTCCCAGTCAGTGGAGGACGTAGGAGCGGAATAACCGAAACGGCTGCTGTAGCGCACGTGCGCGTAGCCATCGTTATTGCCGCCGGACTTGGTGTTGACCAGCACGACGCCGAACGATGCGTTGGCACCGTAGATGGCTGTGGAGGAAGCATCCTTCAACACGGAAATGCTCTCGACATCGTTGGGATTCACCCTGTCGAGGGATCCGACAACACCGTCTATGAGGATGAGGGGAGAGCCGGTGTTGATGGAATTCCATCCGCGGATGTTCAGCGAAACGCCTTGTCCGGGACGGCCTGTTGCGGAGGTAACCGTCATTCCGGGGACCGCTCCCTGGAGTATGCCTCCCAGATTGGCGTTAGAACGGTTTTCGATGGACTTGGATGATACCACCGAAACGGCCCCGGTAAGGTTTTCTTTCTTCTGCACACCATAACCCACTACGACGACGTCGCTGATGAAGAGGGCGTCTTCCTCGAGCACGATCTTAAGATAACTGCTCTTTCCGACGGTGACTTCCTTGGTCTTGTAACCCAGCAACGAGCAGACAAGCACATCGTTGCCGTCCGCATTGATGCTGAAGCTGCCATCGAGAGTCGTGACCGTACCGATGGTGGTACCTTTGACGAAGACTCCGACCCCGATGACGGGTTCGCCGTTGGGATCGACTACGATGCCTTTGAGCACGGGAGCCTGTGTCTTAGGTTTTTCTTTGATGATGATGTGCGACTTGTTGACGGTGTAGGTATAACCTGCGGACGGAAGGATAGCATCCAGCAGGTGCCCTACGGTCGTAGTTCCGGAAGGGACGGATACCGTCTTTGCGAGGTCGATCGCCTGAGCATCGTAATCCACCGACATTCCTGTCTGGGACTCGATCTCATTGAACACCTGTGCAAAGGACATACTCCCTCCGCTAATGTTCAAGCGCTGATTCTGGGCAAAGGCTGAAATGCACAGCACCCAGCATAATAACACAGCCAAAATGGATTTTTTCATACGGTTATTACGTGTTGTTTGAAATGGTTTACGTTATTTAGTAAACATAAACCCATTTAACACACAAAAAAAATGTTGCGATTTTCGGATCAGAACGACCAGTAAACCCTGTCGCCTTCGATCTTGTAACGGGAGCCGGGCAGAAGGAGGCTCAGCACCTCCAGCACATCCTCCAGACTTTCGTCGGGGAGGAAACGCACATTGAGGGAATTATGCCTCATATTCTCGGCATTGTAGCCTATCGACACGCCGAAACGCCTTTCCAGAGCGGTCGCGATTTCGGGGAAAGTGGCGTTTATGAACGAAAGATATCCTTCTTCCCACCCGAGGACCTTGGCCGCATCGACCCGGGCAAGGGAGATGCTGTTGTCGCCGGGGACATAGACCAGCTGCATACCGGGCTCGAGGAAATACGACCTGTCGCCGGCACCGGGCACATCCACCTTGACCCTGCCCTCCTTGAGGGTAGTGCGTACCGTGCGCTCGCCTAGATAGGACTGCACGCAGAAGGTGGTTCCCAACGCACGCACGTCCATATGCGTGGTCTTTACTATGAAGGGTTTGTCGGGATCCTTGGCAACGGAGAAGTTGGCCTGGCCCGAGAGATATACTATGCGGCTCTTGCCGTCGAAGCTTTCGGGATAGACCAGCGTGGACCCGCTGTTCAGGGCCACCTTGGAGCCGTCCGGGAGCACGGTCGAAGCCGTCTTTCCGTATTCGGCGACCAGGCTGGCGGTACCCTCCAGAGGAGAGACCTGGAATTTGTCGCGCGTCAGGGAGAAAGTCCCCAGGACGACCAAGGCGAGGACGGCAGCCGCAGCGAAGGCATAAGCCACGCTCCTCAACGAACGCCTCCTGCTTTCGACGGCATCTATCCTCCTGCCAAGACGCGCGAGTTCCCGGAAAGTTTCGGGACCGGCCGTCCCTTTGCTTTCCGCCCACAGTTCTTCAAGAGCCTTATTATTTCTTAGATCAATATCCATTGTTCATCTATTTGTAAGCATCCAAGAGGATTACACACAAAAAAGCTATCATCTTGACCACCTTCCTCAACGCGGCAAGGACATTGGTGATGTGGTTTTCCACCGTCCGCTTGTCAATTCCCAACTCCTTGGCTATACGCTCGTTGGAATATCCCTGGAATCGGCTCATTATGAAAACCGTACGTCTCTTGCCGGGAAGTCCCTTCAGGGTTTCCCATATCGTCCTTTCTGTTTCCGAAGCAAAGATGGCCCCTTCCCCGGAAGGAGTCACGGCAGCGCCACCGGCCTCCATCTCGCCCTTGTAGCGGGACTTCACGGCCGCCTTGTCGAAATGATTGTAGGCTTTGAACCTGGCCATCTGAAACAGATATGCGGAGAAAGACCCGACCTCCGAGAACTTCCGCCGCGATGTCCAGATGTCGAAGAAGACATCCTGCGCATAGTCATATGCAGTATCGGCGTCACCGATCAGACGGGTGAAGAAATCCACGAGTTTGGGATGCCATTCCAGGAACAGCCATTCGAAAGCACGCCTGTTCCCTTTGGAGAGTTCCTCCAGACAAAACCTCTCGTCCTCCTTCGTCATATGATATCCTCCCCCTGACGCATATCACGGATGCGGAGCTGGGTGAAGGTATTGCCGGCGAAATAGTTCTCCACGATGGCGTAGCAGACATCTACCGGATTACCTTCTTTGACATAGTCGAAGTAGTCGGAGAGATTGAAAGCAATGGCGGGTACCTTATGATAGGGCTGGTCCTCCTGGATGAGGTCCAGTTTCATATGGGCACCGCCGGCGCCAACCTTGCGTCCATCCCCCGCATCATACACGTTGCGGGTCATGAAGATGGGATTGTGGTTGCCCGGGCCGAAAGGTTGGAATTGCTTGAGTATGCGGAAAAACTTGGGAGTGATCTGCGAGAAGTTCAGCTCCGAATCGATCTCCACCACGGGCGTGAGCATATCGGCGGTGATGTGTTCGCCGACGAACTTGTCCATACGGGCGGCGAATTCGGGAAGCTTGTCCTCGGTCAGGGTGAGGCCGGCGGCATAGGTGTGGCCGCCAAAGTTCTCCATCAGGTCGGCGCAGCTCTCTATGGCCGCGTAGAGGTCGAACTTGCCGGCGCTGCGGGCGGATCCCGTCACGAATCCGTTGCTGCTGGTAAGCACCACCGTAGGCTTGTAATAGGCCTCGACCAGACGGGAGGCGACTATTCCCACGACTCCCTTGTTCCAGTTGGGATTGTAGACTATCGTCACATTCTCGCGGGCCAGGCACTTGCCGCTCTCCACCATTTCGAGGGCTTCGGCGGTAATCTCGCGGTCCACGTTCTTACGGTCGTTGTTGTTGTTGTTGATCTTCTCCCCCACTATCATTGCCTTACCGGTTTCGGTGGCGGTAAGAAGCTCCACAGCCAGACGGCCCGTCTCCATACGGCCGGCAGCGTTGATACGGGGGCCGATCTTGAAGACTATGTCGTCCACGGTAATGTGGCCGGGCTCGAGCTTGGAGAGATTTATCATCGCGAGAAGGCCCTTGCGGGGATTCTCGTTCAGGCGCTTGAGGCCGTAGTATGCCAGGATGCGGTTCTCCCCCACCACGGTCACCAGGTCGGAAGCTATGCTCACGACCAGCAGGTCCAGCAGGGGGACCAGGGTATCGAAAGGTATCTCGTATTTCTGGGCGTAGGCCTGCACCAACTTGAATCCCACTCCGCAACCGCAGAGGTCGTCGAAGGGATAGCTGTCGTCCTCGCGCTTGGGATCCAGCACCGCGACGGCCTTGGGGAGTTCGAGTTCGGGGAGATGGTGGTCGCAGATGATCACGTCCACTCCGAGCCTCTTGGCCAGGTCCACCTTCTCGATGGCCTTGATGCCGCAGTCGAGGGTGATGATGAGTCCGAATCCGTTTTCGGCCGCCCACTGTATGCCTTTGGAGGACACTCCGTATCCCTCGTCATAGCGGTCGGGGATGTAGAAGTCCACCAGGTCGGTGTAGCGCTTGATGAAGGAGTACACGAGCGATACGGCGGTAGTGCCGTCCACGTCGTAATCCCCATAGACAAGTATCTTTTCCGAGCCGGTGATGGCCTGGTGCAGACGCTCGACGGCCTTTTCCATATCCTTCATCAGGAAGGGGTCGTGAAGGTTGTCGAGGCTGGGACGGAAGAAGGCACGGGCCTGGTCGAAAGTCTCGACTCCGCGCTTTACCAGCAGTTCTGCAAGTACGCGGTCGATGCCCACTTCGGTGGCAAGGCGGTTGACCTTGTCGTCCGGAGCGGGTTCGATGACTACCCATTTGCTTTCTTTCATCATAGTCTGCAAATTTAGAGAAAGAAATTCTCTTTTACAACCATCAATTCTGGTGACCGAAGCTGCGGCGGGTGCCTTCGAGTTCGCGCCAATGTTTCGAGTCAAAGTCTTCAGGGTCACGAGGATTCACGTACGGCCCCTCCTTGAACGGCTTGAATTCCATATACGTTATCGGCAGTCCCATCTCCAGGAACATAGTCTCGTAAAAAGTCTTCACCTCCCTCACTTCAGTCGGCAGGTCCTGGGGCTGGGTGCTCCCCCTTCGGGAGTTCGCTTCGCTCACCCCACCCTCCCTTCGGGACGGTCCCCCCGCTATCGAACCGCGGGTGTTACGTCCCTCAGGGGGAGTACCCTGCCCCAGGACATCCGAGTAGAGATCGGTCGTGCAAGCCAGGATGGGAAGACTATTTACACGGGCCACGGCCATGGTGTATTCGTGCAGGAAACGGCTGTCCGTCTTGAGATGGATCACGCCATCCTCCCTCAGGAAACTACGATACCTCTCCAGGAACATCGCCGACGACAACCTCTTGTTCTCGCTGGCCCGGAGCTGCGGATCCGAAAAAGTAAGCCAGATCTGCGAAACCTCTCCCGGAGCGAAGAAAGCCGTGATGAACTCTATGCGGGTACGCAGGAAGGCCACGTTGCGCAAGCCCTCCTGGGTGGCCGTCTTGGCACCCCGCCAGAGACGCGCCCCCTTGATGTCGACACCTATGTAGTTCTTGTCCGGATTGCGCCTGGCAAGCTCGAGGGTATATTCCCCCTTGCCACAGCCAAGCTCCAGTATGATGTCGCCCTCGTGACCTCCGAACATCTGCTCTATCCAGTGCCCCTTCACGGGATGGTCGGTCAGATTGGCATAGCCCTTCGACAGCACCTGGGCGGCAGTAGGCTGCAGCAGGCAGGCGAAGGTCTCGTTCTCGGCGAATTTGCGTAGTTTATCGTGTCCCATCGTTTTGATGCATTATGATGCCCAGGCCCCTGAAGTCCCCGGGCGCATTCAGCGGCCGCACGCGCAGCTGCATTTCCGGCGTATCGGAACCGGCCCTGATGCCGCTGCGGTACAAGGCGCGGTGCTTGCCGGCAGGGAACCAGACGGTTTCCCGGTGTTGTGAGTTCCAGATGATTTCCAGATGCAAGGGTTCTGACAGCGGTGCAGTGTAGAATGACAGGTCGTAGCTTGCTGTGGTATCGCTCATCTCCGGGCAGAACTCATAGACTCCCCCGGCAGCTTCGTCGGCACGGACGAACTTCTCGTACGACGCCGGCCTGCCGCACGCCACCGCCAGCATCAGCAGGATCGCCAGCGCTGCCGCCGAGTGGGTGATGCCTGACATCATTTGCGGCGATTCTTGTTACGACGCTTGCCCTTGCGCTTGGGCGAATCGAAACGGGAGATACTGTCATCCCCCACCGCCGTCACGAACTCAGGAGAAACCGGCTCCGGCTCGCTCTTGAGCGACTCCGGCTTCACGCCATTGCGGTTCATCTTGATGATTTCCCTCACATCCGCAGCATCCAGCGCATAGAGATCCGCATCTGAATGCTTATCGTACGAGAAGTACATCACCTCCTTGAGTATGTCGGTCTTGCGCAGATACGCGAAACCATCCTCGAACTCCAGAGGCTCCTGCACGCGAGGGATACGCGACTGCGCATCCTGGTACACGGCCACCTCGTAGTTCAGGCAGCACTTCAGCTTGCCGCACTGCCCGGCGAGTTTCTGAGGGTTGAGCGAAAGATCCTGCACGCGGGCTGCGGAGGTTGAGATGCTCTTGAAGTTGGTAATGTAGCGGGCGCAGCAAAGCTCGCGGCCGCAGACACCCAGACCTCCAATCAGGCCGGCCTCCTGACGCGCTCCGATCTGCTTCATCTCGATACGGATGCGGAACTCCTCGGCAAAGACCTTGATGAGCTGGCGGAAGTCCACGCGACCGTCGGCTATGTAGTAGAAGATGGCCTTGCTGCCATCTCCCTGGAACTCCACGTCACCTATCTTCATCTCGAGACCCATCTCGGCAGCGATGCGGCGGGCCTGGATCATGGTTTCCTGCTCGCGGGCAATGGCCTCCTGCCACTTCTCTATATCGTTCTGCTTAGCCTTGCGGTAGATTCTCTTGAGCTCCGTTGCAGCGGGATCCACCCCCTTG
>JAEEXQ010000054.1 GCA_016287875.1 Bacteroidales bacterium
CCTCTGGTATACCGGTTGTGGCGCCAGCTGCACCGCCGGGTATCCACGTTGGGTCAGGATAAGCGCTGAAAGCATCTAAGCGCGAAGCCGTCTGCGAGATGAGGTTTCCTTTGAGGGTCGTGGGAGATTACCACGTTGATAGGCAGGAGATGTAATGCCGGTAACGGTATCAGTCGACCTGTACTAATCGCCCGAAATCTTTCGGTGAAACCGTTTCTTTGCTCACCGAGTGTCTCTCAAGTAATATACTGCGGTGGTTTTAGCAGTGTGGACCCACCTCTATCCATTCCGAACAGAGAAGTTAAACGCACTTACGCCGATGGTACTGACCGACCAGTTGGGAGAGTAGGTAGCCGCCGTTCTTCGGATCCCCGGACGAAGCAATTCGCCCGGGGATCTTTTTTTGTGCCCTGCGGCCCCGGCGCCGCGGCCTTTTCCCTCCGCGCCGGGGCTACCTACTCTCCCAACTGGTCGCGGAAGAGACGACCTTCCTCTTTCTGGCCGACCGCCCTCCACGCTGTCCTGGTGTGAATGGTGTAATTTCAAGGGCGACACCGTTCCCGCAAATCGGCCTCCTACCCACTTCCGGTGTGAATGGTCCCCGGGCTGAAATTACACCATTCACACCCCATGTCTTTCCGTGGCCTTCTGCCGCTTTTCTCCGGGCAAGGTCCGAACAAATCCGGGCAAGGTCTCCTCGCACCTGGGGGACCTTGCCCATCGGAACCACCTGTATGGCCGAAATCTGGGCAAGGTCCCACCCCTGAAATCAGACCTTGCCCACCGCACTGTTGTTTTCGGGAGGTCCGGGCAGGAAATCGGGCATTTTTCTGCCCGGACGGAAGATTTCGCGGGGGATGGGGGGCTGCAGGTGGGGTGTGAATGCTAAAGCAATGAAGTATTTAGTATATTTGCTATATGAAACTGATTATCGAAAGTGGTGCTACGAAGTCGGATTGGACTTTGATCTTCAATGATGGGGAAATCAGCTCTTTCAAGATGGCTGGCCTCAATTTCTCTTCTGGTAACGACGAGTTCCTTGCGCGGACTCTCGAGGAAGCATCGCTTCAGGTCGTTCAGTCTCTCGGCGCCTCGTCCCAAAGCCACACTCAGATAGACGAGATCCATTTCTATGCAGCAGGCTTGTTTCCGTCGGATGATCCCGAGTCTCCCTTCCAGCGCCTTGCCAAGATGCTCGGAAAGCACTTTCCCGGCGCGGACGTCCATCTGGAAAGCGACCTTATGGCTGCGGCCAGGGCACTTTTCGGCCACGAACCCGGTATAGTCTGCATACTCGGCACTGGCTCCAACGTATGCATCTACGACGGCTCCGCTATCACTGCCAGAGTGAATTCCGGAGGATTCATACTGGGCGACGAGGGAAGCGCATCCGCACTCGGACGCGCATTCATCTCCGATTATCTGAAAGGCCTCGTGCCTGAAATCGTCGGAAAATATTTCGAAAGCAGGCACGATATGTCCTATCCCGAAATCGTCCGCAATGTCTATAAGGGAACATCTCCCTCCGCATACTTGGGAGCTTTCGCCAAAGATATCCTTTCCTTCTACGCCACGGAGCATTATATGCAGAACCTGGTGGACGAGAATTTCCGTCTTTTCTTCGCCCGCTGCCTTTCAAGGTTCAAGGCGGAGAACCTCCCCGTGGGCGTCGCGGGAAGTTTCGGCTACGCCTGCCGCGAAATAATAACCGCCCTGGGCGAGCAGGACGGTTTCAGATTCGATAGATTCGTTCCTTCGCCCTCGGAAGGGCTGATCGCCTATCACAGGTGATAAAGCCTAGAATCTCTCCTTGATATTGTATTTGTTCCTTTCGGAACCGGAGCGGGCGATCATCTCGCCGATGAAACCGGCCAGGAAGAGCATTACGCCGAGAACCACGGCCAGCAGTGCCAGATAGAACAGCGGCTGGTCGGTGACTGCACGGTAGCGTATTCCCTGCGCCTGATGCACCAGTTTGGCGACGATTATCCATACGGTCATCACGAAACCTACCAGGAACATGAATATGCCGGTATAACCGAAGAAATGCATAGGCTTCCTCCCGAAGGTGGAGAGGAACCATAGGCTGAGAAGATCCAGGAATCCGTTCACGAAACGGTTCATCCCGAACTTGCTCTTGCCGTATTTGCGTTTCTGGTGATGTACGGGGATTTCTCCTATCTTGCCATAGCCTGCATTCTTCGCGAGGTAGGGGATGTAGCGGTGCATCTCGCCATAGACCTCGATATCCTTCACCACCTCCTTCCTGTAGGCCTTCAGCCCGCAGTTCATATCGTGCAGCTTGATACCCGTGATCCTGCGCGCGGTGGCGTTATACAACTTCGAAGGAAGATTCTTGGTGAGGGGATTGTCCTGGCGGTGCTGCTTCCAGCCCGAAACCACGTCGTATCCCTCTTCGCGTATCTTGCTGACAAGGGCCGGAATCTCGTCCGGACTGTCCTGCAGGTCGGCATCCATAGTTATTACCACATCACCCTCCGCCTTCGCGAAACCGCAGAAAAGCGCGGCCGACTTGCCGTAATTGCGACGGAAGGAAATCCCGTGCACGTGGGGATCGGCTCCGGCAAGGCTCTTCACGACAGCCCAGGAATCATCGGTGCTGCCGTCGTCCACCATAAGGACTTCGTAGCTGAAAGCGTTCTCCTGCATTACCCGTGCTATCCACGCGGAAAGCTCGGGCAGGGATTCTGCTTCGTTGTACAGGGGGATGATGACGGATATATCCATATGAGCGTCAGTCTTCAAAAGGATCTTTGGTTCCGCAGAGCTTGCTGGCGGTGATGGATGATATGATGGTCCCGATGACGAAGCACCATATAAGGTTGCCGACGAAGCCCATAGTAGGCATCGAGGATTCCATATTCATAAACGCATCCATCTGGTCGCTGGGGAGCTGGCTGGAGAAGGTGACTGCGAAGGAGTCGAAGGTCTCCTTGAAATACTCCGGATCGATGATGGATACATAGAACATGTAGAAACCTGCGTACACGAGGGCGGAAAGGAAGGCGACGGCCATCCCGAGACGGAAGGTCCTGGAGCGGTCGGCGCCGTTGCGCGTTGCTTCGGCCCGGAGCAGACGCACCATAAGCCATATGCAGAGGGCGAATTTGCCGGCCCAGAGAAGGAAATTCAATAGCTTGACGGCGAATCCGGCATTGCCGGCCTTGCCGACCATAGTAACGATCAGGAAATAGGCGATAGCAACGCCGGCGAGGATAAGGCCGCCCTTGCCGGCCTCGTCCCAGAATTTGTTCTTGTTGTCTCCCATATGTGCAAAGGTAGCAATAATTTTTATTATCTTTGTAGGCTGATATAATATATACAGAATGATTAACATTACTTTCCCCGACGGCAGCGTAAAAGCCTTTGAAGAAGGCGTATCTGCCTACGAAATAGCTCAGAGCATCTCTCCCAGGCTTGCTGCGGAAGTCCTTGCGGCAAGCGTGAACGGTGAAATCTACGATCTTACCCGCCCCATCAAGACGGATGCTCAGATTAAACTTCACAAGTGGGAGGACGAAGAAGCCAAGCACGTGTTCTGGCACTCATCGTCCCACCTTATGGCAGAGGCCCTCGAGAGCCTCTATCCCGGTGTGAAGTTCGGCATCGGACCCGCTATCGAGAACGGCTTCTACTATGATGTCGACCTCGCCGGCGCCACCCTTACCGAAGCCGACCTGCCCAAGATCGAGAAGAAAATGCTCGAACTTGCCCAGGGGAAGGAGGATTTCAAGCGCATCGAGGTGCCCAAGGCCGAGGCAATGAAGTATTTCGAGCAGAAGGGCGACCAGTATAAGTGCGAACTCATCAGCGAACTCGAAGACGGTTCCATTACCTATTATACCAACGGTGCTTTCACCGACCTCTGCCGCGGACCTCACCTCCGCAACACCGAGGTCATCAAGGCTGTCAAGCTGACCGCCATCGCAGGTGCCTACTGGCGCGGCGACGAGCACCGTCAGCAGCTCACCCGTATCTACGGCATCACCTTCCCCAAGAAGAGCATGCTGGACGAATACCTCGTGCTGCTCGAAGAGGCCAAGAAGCGCGACCATCGCAAACTCGGCAAGGAGATGGGTCTTTTCACCTTCTCCAGCCGCGTGGGAATGGGCCTGCCTCTGTGGCTCCCCAACGGCGCCGTGCTGCGCTATCAGCTGGAGAGCTTCCTCCGCGCCAAACTCAAGGAGCAGGGATATCTGCAGGTAGTCACCCCGCACATCGGCAGCAAGCAGCTGTATGTGACTTCCGGTCACTGGGCAAAGTATGGCAAGGATTCTTTCCAGCCTATCCACACCCCTCAGGAAGGGGAGGAGTATATGCTCAAGCCTATGAACTGCCCTCATCACTGCGAGATTTACGCATCCTCGCCCCACTCCTATAAGGAACTGCCTATCCGTCTGGCAGAGTTCGGAACGGTTTACCGTTACGAGCAGAGCGGCGAGCTCCACGGACTTACCCGCGTGCGCAGCTTCACCCAGGACGACGCCCATATGTATGTGCGTCCCGACCAGCTGAAGGAAGAATTCAAGAAGGTCATCGACCTGATCCAGTACGTGTTCAAGGTATTCAAGTTCGACAAGGTCAAGGCTCAGATCTCGCTCCGCGACAAGGTGAACCGCGACAAGTACATCGGAAGCGAAGAGAACTGGGAGAAGGCGGAGCAGGCCATCATCGAGTCCTGCGAAGAGAAGGGCCTTCCTGCAAAGGTAGAGTACGGCGAGGCTGCATTCTACGGCCCCAAGCTCGACTTTATGGTGAAGGATGCCCTCGGACGCGAGTGGCAGCTCGGTACCATCCAGGTGGACTACAACCTGCCTGAGCGCTTCGATCTCGAATATACCGATGCCGACGGCAGCAAGAAGCGTCCTATTATGATACACCGTGCTCCCTTCGGAAGCATGGAGCGCTTCACCGCCGTATTGCTCGAGCACACTGCCGGTCATCTCCCCATTTGGGTGTCTCCCGAGCAGGTTAAAGTGCTGCCAATCAGTGAGAAATTCGAGAATTATGCAAAAAAAGTTTGTGATTTGCTAAAAAATAGCGAAATTCGCGCTTCAATAGACTCTCGTAACGAGACGCTCGGCAAACGAATCAGGGACATAGCCCAGTTCAGAGTGCCTCTGCTTGCGATTGTCGGTGAGAAAGAAGAGGCCGACGGCACTGTCTCTGTACGCAGGGACGGGCAGAACGTGGGCACTTTCAGTGCAGAAGATTTTGTTAAATATATTAAATCAGCGATAGCTGAAGAATTATCCTAGATGCCAGGACCTTACAGACCGAAGCCTTCAGGCTTCAACAAAGCTCGCAAGCCCGACCCGCGATTCCAGCAGAAGCGCGATGAGAATGAGGCACTTATCAACGAGCAGATAACCGCACCCCAGGTTCGCCTGGTGGGAGATAACATCCCCGAGCAAGGGATATATCCCCTTTCCAAGGCTCTGGCCCTCGCGGATGAGCTTGAGCTCGATCTGGTTCTGATCAGCGACAAGGCCGATCCTCCTGTGTGCAAGATACTCGACTACCAGAAGTATCTGTATCAGCAGAAGAAGAAGGCCAAGGAGATGAAATCCAACTCCGCCAAGGTCGTCATGAAGGAGATCCGTTTCGGCCCCAACACCGACGAACACGACTTCCAGTTCAAGCTGAAGCACGCTCAGGAGTTCCTCCAGGAGGGTTCGAAGGTCAAGGCGACGATATTCTTCCGCGGCCGTTCGATAATGTTCAAGGACCAGGGCGAGAAGCAGCTTCTGCGTTTCGCAGTCGAGCTCGAGGAATTCGGCCGTGCCGAGAACATGCCTACGCTGGAGGGCAAGCGTATGCACATTATGATTGCGCCCGTCAAAAAGAAATAGTCCGCAGTTTAGCGGTAGATAATATTTATTAATAAAAACAACAGAACAATGGCAAAGCTTAAAACCAATTCCGGTGCCAAAAAGCGTTTCACGCTTACCGGGTCGGGAAAAATCAAGAGGAAACACGCTTACCACAGCCACATCCTCACCAAGAAGACCAAGAAACAGAAACGTAATCTTGATCATTTCGCCATCCTCGACAAAGTCGATGAGAAGCGAGTAAAAGAATTGTTGGTTCTCTAAAAAAGTTCAATTATGCCTAGATCAGTCAACTCAGTCGCCTCAAGGGCGCGCCGCAAGAAGATTCTCAAGAGAACCCGCGGTAACTTCCTCTCCAGAAAGAATGTCTGGACCGTAGCAAAGAACACTTACGAGAAAGGTCTCACCTATGCATACCGTGACCGTCGTCGTAAGAAAGGTGCATTCCGTGCACTGTGGATCCAGCGTATCAACGCAGCTGCCCGCCAGTATGGCCTCAGCTACTCACAGTTCATGGGTAAACTCGCAAAGCAGAACATCGGTCTTAACCGTAAGGTGCTTGCTGACCTTGCAATGAACAACCCCAAGGCGTTCGAAGCAATCATCAACTCTGTAAAGTAAAGTGAAGTGAATCTGAAGGATGTAACCCCGAAAGAATGGGCCAAGTTCATTATCTGGGCTTTGCTTTATACTCTTTGGGTTATCTGGTTGGGAAATTATTGGTGGCTTTTCGGACTTGTCGTCATCTTCGACATCTTCATCAGCAAGAAAGTCAAGTGGCGCTTCTGGAAAAAGGACGGATGGTTCGATGACATACTCTTCGCCGTCGTAGTCGTAACATTCATCAATATATTCTTCATTCAGGCCTTCAAGATACCTTCTTCCTCAATGGAGAGCAGCCTGTACACAGGCGACCATCTCTTCGTGAGCAAATTGACATACGGACCGCGTGTTCCCCAGACTCCGCTGACCGTCCCGTTCACCCACAATGTCATCTTCGGGAAAGAATCTTATTCGACTCTTATCCAGAACAGATATCGCAGGCTGAAAGGGTTCAGGCAGGTAAAGAGAGGAGATATCGTGGTTTTCAACTTCCCGAACGGAGATACCGTTCTGCGCCGGGATCCTGCAGCAGATTACTACATGCTCTCGCGCGTATACGGAAGGGATCAGATCATTGACAGACTCGGCCCGGTAACTGTCCGCCCTGCGGATAAGACCGACCACTACGTGAAGCGCTGCGTAGCTCTTCCCGGGGATACCCTCGAAGTCCGTGACGGGCTTGTATGGGTGAACGGGGAGAAGCAGACAGTCTGGCCTGGAGTTCAGCTGAGCTACAAGGTCGTGACCAGCGGAGGCAAACTGAACGCCAAGACCATAGACAAGCTAGGTCTCAACGTTCAGGAGCTCTACTACAGCAACCAGCTGCCCGGTTATCCGGCGATGCCCCTTACGGCATCGATGCTGGAGCAGGTGAAGAAGCTCCCCTCGGTAGTGGAAGTGTCGCTCAACGTGGATTCGACGGATACATTCGTCTTCCCCTATGAAGGAGGAAACGGATGGACGCGCGATGAGTACGGCCCGCTGTGCATCCCTGCAAAGGGTGCCACGGTCGAAATCAACGACGCCACCCTGCCGCTCTACGAGAGGATAATACGGGATTACGAGCATAACGATCCGGCGCGTGCGAAAGAAGAAGGTAAATACACTTTCGAACAGGATTACTACTTTATGATGGGAGACAACCGGCACAACTCCCTCGACTCAAGGTACTGGGGATTCGTTCCCGAAGACCATATCGTCGGAACGCCGGCAATAGTATGGCTCTCGACCGATGCGGGACGCAAGTTCCCTTCGAACATAAGGTGGAAGAGATTTGGAAAAGTAAAATTTTAAAAAGTATAAAACTATGTCAAAGGTTTGTCAAGTAACCGGAAGAAAGAGGATGAAAGGCAACAACGTTGCCCACTCCAAACTGCGCACCAAGCGCGACTTCTCCTTGAACCTCAAGAACAAGAAGTTCTGGAGCGAAGAGGAGCAGAGATTCGTAACTCTTAAAGTATCCTGCAAGGGTATCCGCGAGATCGAGAAGAACGGTCTGGATGCCACGCTGGCCAAAGCCCGCAAAGCAGGTCTTGTTAACCTTGTTTAAATTATCGCATTATGGCAAAGAAAGCTAAAGGAAACAGGGTGCAAGTCATCCTCGAGTGCACAGAGCAGAAAGAGAGCGGTGTTCCTGGAATGAGCCGCTACATCACTACCAAGAATAAGAAGAACACTCCCGACCGTCTCGAGCGCAGGAAATACAACCCCTACCTCAAGAAAGTCACTGTTCATCGTGAAATCAAGTAATTAAAAGGAGATTAAGTTATGGCAAAGAAAGCCGTTGCAACCTTCGCCGCCAAGGCCGGTGCCAAGAGCATGGTCAAGTGCATCCGTATGGACAAGTCCCCCAAGACCGGCGCTTATGTTTTCACTGAGCAGCTCGTCGAGGCCGAGAAAGCAAAAGACTTCTTCAACAAGAAATAATTTGCTCGACAAATATCCGAAAGGGAGCCGTTCCGCAAGTGGAACGGCTCTTTTTTTGCTGATAATAATTGACTATATTTGTAAGCTATATAAACAATTGACATGGCATTCAGTTTCTTTCAGAAGATATCCAGGGCTATCACCGGCAAATCGAGGGTCGACGACGACACCCTCGACGCCATAGAAGAGGCTCTGGTGGAGTCCGATATGGGCGTAGATACCACCCTGAAGGTGGTCGATGCCCTGGAAGAGCGCGTCGGCAGGGACAAGTACACATCCTTCGACGAACTGGTAGGATTCCTGCGCGAAGAGATCTCCCACCTGCTCGAAAAGGGCGGGAACGCTCCTGCGGCCGACTTCTCCAAGAAGCCCTATGTCATACTCGTGGTAGGAGTCAACGGCGTGGGCAAGACCACCACCATAGGCAAGCTCGCGCATCTCTTCAAGAGCCAGGGCAAGAAGGTCATCCTCGGTGCGGCCGATACCTTCCGCGCCGCTGCGGTGGACCAGCTGGTCATCTGGGCCGAACGTGCCGGAGTGGACATAGTCCGACAGGCTATGGGTTCGGATCCTGCCTCGGTGGCTTTCGATACCGTCAAGGCGGCGGTCGCCCGCGGTGCCGACGTCGCTATCATCGATACCGCCGGCCGTCTGCACAACCGCATCGACCTTATGAACGAGCTCGGGAAGATACGCAGCGTCTGTGCCAAGGTCATCCCCGACGCTCCCCACGACGTGATGCTCATCCTCGATGCCTCCACCGGCCAGAACGCTTTCCAGCAGGCCAAGGAGTTCTCCAAGGCAACGCAGATAAGCTCCATCACCGTCACCAAGCTCGACGGCACTGCCAAGGGCGGAGTGGTGGTGGGCCTCACCGACCAGTTCGGCGTGCCGGTCAAGTTCATAGGCACGGGAGAGGGGATAGATGATATAGCATATTTCGACAGGGATGCCTTCGTGGCCTCTCTTTTCAACCCGGAAGATTTGAAATAAGATATGAAACTTTCTTACAATTGGCTCAAGGATTATCTTGAGATGGATCTTACCCCGGCACAGGTAGCCGAGGCAATGACTTCGATAGGAATTGAGGTAGACAGCCTCGAAGAGCAGGAAGAGATTCCCGGCGGGCTCGCAGGAGTCGTAGTGGCCAAGGTCGTGGAGTGCGAGGCGCATCCCGACTCCGACCATCTCCACATCACGAAGGTGGATGCCGGCGGGGAGGAGCTTCTTACCGTCGTCTGCGGCGCTCCCAACGTGGCCGCGGGGCAGAAGGTGCTTTTCGCACAGATAGGCACCGTGCTTCCCGGCGATTTCAAGATCAAGAAGTCGAAGATCCGCGGAGTAGAGTCCTTCGGTATGATCTGCGCCGAGGACGAACTCGGAATAGGCAGCAACCACGACGGCATTATGGTTCTTCCGGAAGATGCCCCCGTGGGTACTCCCGCCAAGGACTGGCTGCATCTCAAGACCGAGGCCGTGATAGAATACGAGATTACCGCCAACCGCGTGGATGCCGCCTCCCACATCGGCGTAGCCCGCGACCTCTACGCATATCTCCGCTACAACAATCTCCCTTGCAAGTTCGCATATCCCGATGTGTCGGGCTTCGCTTGCGGAAAGGCCGAATCTCCAGTTCCCGTGGAGGTCCTGGACAGCGAAGGCGCTCCCAGGTACACCGGCCTTACCATCAAGGGCGTCAAAGTGGGGCCTTCACCCGAGTGGCTCCAGAAGAAGCTCCTCAGCATAGGGCTGCGCCCCATCAACAACATAGTCGATATCAGCAACTTCATACTCTTCGAGCTTGGACAGCCCCTCCACACCTTCGATGCCGGCAAGATAGGCGGCCGTAAGGTCGTGGTGCGCCGTGCTGCCGAGGGAGAGATCATCCGCACCCTCGACGGCGCCGACCACAAGCTCTGCGCCAAGGATATGGTCATTGCCGACACGCAGCGTCCTATGTGCATCGCCGGTGTGTTCGGCGGCGAGGACAGCGGCGTTACCGAGGCTACCACCGAGGTATTCCTCGAAAGCGCATACTTCGACCCTGCATCCATACGCAGGACCTCCAAGAGCCAGGGGCTGCAGACCGACGCTTCTTTCCGCTACGAACGCGGGGCCGATCCCGACATCACCATCTACGCCCTCAAGCGTGCCGCAATGCTTATCTGCGAGCTCTCGGGCGGCCATATCGACGGTGAGATAGTGGAAGTCTATCCCAAGAAGATTGAGCGCAAGCGCATCGAGCTCGACTTCGACCGCATCGAGAACTTCGTGGGCAAGAAAATAGGCCACGATGCCATAGTGCGCATACTCGAGGCCCTCCAGTACGAGTTCGTGACCAACGACGGCAACAAGGCCACCGTGCTGGCCCCCAGCTATATGATAGATGTCTATCGCGAGTGCGACGTGGTGGAGGAAGTGCTCCGTATCTACGGATACAACAACATCGACCTCCCTCATCATATGAAGATGAGCGTATCGGCATCCCCGACTCCCCAGCCCGAGGCCATACGCAACCAGATATCCAACTTCCTGGCGGCCAACGGCTTTGCCGAGACTATGAACAATTCCCTTACCAAGGCGGATTACTACAAGGATCTTAAGACCTTCCCTGCCGAGAATCTTGTGCACATAGTCAACCCTCTCAGCTCCGACCTGAACGTGATGCGCCAGACACTTCTGCTGAACGCCCTCGAGGTGGTGGCATACAATGCCAACAGGCAGATCTCCCGCATCAAGACCTTCGAGTACGGGTCTGTCTACCGCAGGATACCCGAGAAGAGCTCCGAGACCCTGGAAGGCTATGAGGAGCATCCTTGCTTCTGCCTGGTAATCAGCGGCTCTGCCGAGAAGAACTGGAAGAACGCCGCATCCAAGGGTGACTTCTATCAGCTCAAGGGTTATCTCGAGCTTTTGCTGAGGCGCTACGGGGCGGATCTCTACCAGATGTGGGCTGAGGCCGCTCCCTCCGACATCTTCTCGGAAGGAACAGTGTACAGCCTCCCCGGCGGAAAGCAGCAGCTGGCAGTCATAGGCGTTGTTAATCCCGCTCTTGCCCGCAAGTTCGGAGTCAAGCAGCAGGTGGTCGCCGCGGAAATCGACTGGAACACCCTCTTCACCCTTGTCAAGCGCGACAAGGTGGCTTTCAAGGAGATGCCCAAGTTCCCCGAGGTACGCAGGGATCTCGCCCTTCTCCTCGACGAGGAAGTCAAGTATGCCGACCTCCGCGCCTCTGCCTTCAAGAATGCCAAGAAGCTTCTCAAGCAGGTCAGCCTCTTCGATGTATATCGCGGCGACAAGATCCCTGCCGGCAAGAAGCAGTACGCCCTCAGCTTTACCCTCCAGGATGTGGAGAAGACCCTCACCGACCAGGATGTGGAGAGGGTGATGGAAAGGCTCCTGGATTCGTTCAAGAAAGAATTCGGAGGAATCCTCCGCTAGTGTATATGGCTAAGCGTCCTGCATATATCCTACTGTGCCTGGCCGTCCTGGTCTGCCTGCTCCCTTCGTGCCGGCGGGCCAAGATTATGAGCGTCCAGGATATGTCGGACATATATGCCGAGATGTTCCTCGCCGACCAGTGGCTCGGCGACAACTACTCTGCCCGCCGCAGCGCGGACACCACCCGCTTCTACGAGACCATCTTCCACAAGTTCGGATACGACTTCGAGGATTATGATGCCAGCGTCAACTACTATCTGCATCATCCCGAGAAATACCGCAAGATTATGGAACTGGCCACCAAGAAACTGCGCACCACCGCAACGGCCCTCGAGCTTTTCGAGAAGAAGGTGGAGAAGCAGAGGGGCATTCTTTCCGGGCTTGCGAGCTACCACATTCCGGAATTCCGGCCGGATTCCATATGCGTGGATACGGCGATGGTCTGGGCCCCCTGGCGCGATTCCGTACTGATGCTGCCGCCAAGGATATGATGCTCCGCGAAGAAACGGTATTCGGACCCATCTTCAGCCGCAGGCTGGGGAGTTCCCTGGGAATCAATCTTCTTCCCAGAAACGGGAAGATATGCAACTTCGACTGCATCTACTGCGAATGCGGCTGGAACAAGGACGGCACTGCCGACAAGCTCATCCCCGATGCCGCCAAGGTGCGCGCCGCCCTCGAGGACAAGCTTCAGGAATGCCTGCTGGCCGGGACTCCCATCGATTCCATAACCTTCTCCGGGGACGGGGAACCTACCCTGAATCCGGACTTCCCCCGCATAGTCAGGGACACCATACAGCTTCGCGATGCTTTCTACCCCGATGCCAAGGTCTCGGTGCTTACCAACGCCACCCGCATCGGACGGAAGGAAGTTTTCGACGCCCTCCGCCTGGTAGATAATCCCATACTCAAGCTGGATGCCCCTACCGCCGCCCTGGCCGCCAGGATCAACCGCCCGACTGCTCCCTACGAGCCCTTGGACATAGTCCGGAATATGATGGCCTTCGAGGGAAACTTCGTGCTGCAGACTATGTTCCTCCGCAGTTCCGACTTCGATTCCTCATCTCCCGAAGTGCTGCTGCCCTGGATGGACCTGGTGCGTCAGATGCGCCCGCGCGAGATAATGGTCTCTGCCATAGACAGGCCCACTCCTGCGGAAGGATTACAGAAATTTACCGTCGAACAGATGCGCGCCCTGGTGCAGCCTCTGA
>JAEEXQ010000011.1 GCA_016287875.1 Bacteroidales bacterium
GGGCGACAGCGAGGCGGGTTGGCGCAAGGGGAGGCGGCAGGGCGTGCTGGGTAAAGTGCTGTGGCAGAGGGGTTTATGCAATCAAGGCTGCTCGATTTTGAGCAGCCTTGATTGCATAATATACTGATATTCAGCCGTTTACTCAGCACGCCGCCAAGGAGGATGCCCGATCGAGGGCGGGGTGGGCAATGGCGTGATACACAAGTAGCGGCGGGGCAAGGCTGCGGAGGAAAGGGCGCAAAAAAGGCTTGCCGGGATGGCAAGCCTCGTAAAGGGAACGGTGCGGCGGGAGCCGCGCGCGGATTACTTCTCTTCCTCTTTCTCTACGTAAGGGGCAACTTTGCAGAGGTCGACGGTGAAGATGAGCAGGGAGTTGGGCTCGATGCCCTGGTTTCCACGCTCGCCGTAACCAAGCTTGGCAGGAACATAAAGTTCGATGGTTCCGCCTTCGCCAACCTGCTGGATACCCTCGGTCCAACCTGCAACTACGCGGTTGAGGGTGAAGCGGATGGAGTCGCGGTCAGGAGTAACCTCGTCGAACACGTTGCCGTCGAGGGTCTTGCCCTGGTAACGTACCCAAACGGTATCCTTGTCGCTGGTAGGCTTCACGCCACCTTCCTTGATGATCTTGTACTGCAGGCCGCTCTCGAGCTCGACGACACCGTCCTTGGTCTTGTTCTTGGCAAGGAACTTCTCCTCAGCTTCCTTGTTGGTGAGAAGCTTGAGGGAACGCCTGTTCTCGAGGAAGTCGCCGAAGAGACGGTTCATCTCCTCGGGGTTGATCTTGAACTGCTTGCCGAACTCAGGGTCACGCATGTTGCCCTTGGCCTTGATGAAGTCGTTCATACCCTTCTTGATCTGGGCATAGTTGAGCTCACCGAAGTCGTATCCCTTGATGAAGGAACCGAAGTTGATACCCACGAGATAGGATACGGAATCGATCTGCTTCTTAGAAGGCTTGAAATCCTTGGCGGTCTTCACGACCTCTTCTACGGTTTCCACGGCTTCTGCGCCGTCTTCTACTTCTGCTGCCTTCTCAGCCTTGGGAGAGCAGGCAACCACTGCAAGTCCTGCTGCGAGGACTGCGAACAAAAAACTCTTTCTCATTTTGGTTTATAATATTAAAAGTTGTTTCTAAAGTTCCCAGGCAAGGGCGGATGCGCCGAGGATGGCGGCATCGCTTTCCTTCAGCTGGGAGAACAGGAGCTTGACCTTGTTCTTCCACAAAGGCAGCACGTTGTCGTTCATCGCCTTGAAAGTGGGGCCGTAGATGAAATCCCTGGCACGGGCCAGACCACCGAAGAGCACTATGGCCTCGGGGGCGGAGAACTGGATGAAGTCAGCCAGCTTCTCGCCGAGCAGGCGGCCGGTGAATTCGAACACCCTGAGGGCCACGGCATCGCCTTCCTTAGCTGCCTCGTAGACATCCTTGGAAGTGATGTTCTGAACCTCGCGGAGGAGCGAAGGCTCATCGCTGAGGTCGAGCCACTCGCGGGCGGTACGGGCTACGCCGATGGCGGAGCAATATGCCTCGAGGCAACCGGTACGGCCGCAGCCGCAGAGACGGCCATTGTGACGCACCGCGATGTTGTGGCCGAGCTCGCCGGCGAAACCGTCGGCACCGTAAACCACCTTCCCGTCGATTACGATGCCGCTTCCGACACCGGTACCGAGGGTGATCATTATAAAGTCCTTCATACCCTTGGCGACACCGTAGGTCATCTCTCCCACGGCAGCCGCATTGGCGTCGTTGGTAAGGGATACGGGGATGCCTCCGCAGGCCTCGGAAAGCTTCTGGGCGAACTTGACTTCACCGTGGGCGGCCCAAGGAAGATTGGGTGCATAGGCTATGCTGCCGGTATAGTAGTTGCCGTTCGGGGCGCCTACGCCTATACCGCGGATCTGCCCGTGCTTGCCAGACTGGGCCACCAGCTTGATGACGGCCTCGGCAAGTTCCTTAATGATAACATCTGCGTCCGTGCTGCTGTTTGCAGGCACGACGCTCTGGGCGAGAACCTCGCCACGTGCATCGACCACGCCGAGCTTGCTGCTCTGGCCGCCGATGTCAATTCCTACAACGAAATCTTTACTCATATCGTTAGTCTACCTTGATATCTTTGTTGACATTCTTGCATCCTGCCACGGCATAGTAGAGCAGGAAGACCAGCATCGCGATCACGAGCCAGTAGCTGTTCATATAACCTGCCACCTTGGCGATCCAGTTCTGGATGAAAGGCATGATACCGCCACCCACGACCAGCATCATGAAGATACCGGAAGCAGCTTCGGTGTACTTGCCGAGGCCCTCGACTGCGAGGTTGAAGATAGCGCCCCACATAACGGAGGTGCAGAGACCGCAGAGCACGAGGAAGAGGCAGCTCAGAGGAACCTGGAACATAGCGAAACCGTCGGCGGCGCTATAGCCGGGCATATTGACGGTAACGGTCTTGGGGATGAGGATGGCGACCAGCACCAGCACGATGGCGACGGCGCTGACCATTATCATCTGGGCGCGGGTGCTGACCTTGCCGGAGATAACCGTGCTGCTGAGACGGCCGACCATCATAAGGAGCCAGTAAACAGCGGCCACGGCACCGCCGATGGCAGCTCCGTTGACGAGGATACCGGCGCCCTTCTCGGTGGCGTCGGAGAGATAGAATATGATCTGGGCGGGGATACCGACCTCGATACCTACATAGAAGAAGATGGCGACGGCGCCGAGCACGAAGTGGCGGAAGTTCCAGGCGCTGTGCTCATAGACCGCAGTATTGCGCTCCTGGGCGGGCTCAGGAATCTTTACGAAGGAGATGATGGCGAAGGCTGCTGCGAACACGCCCATTGCGATGAAGAGCAGAGGGGTGACATCGGCCATCGAAGTGCTGGCGGAAACGGTGCCAATGAGAGCGCCGACCAGCAGAGGAGTGAGGGTTCCGGTGAGGGAGTTCAGGGTACCGCCGATCTGGATGTACTGGTTACCCTTGTTGCCGCCACCGCCGAGGATGTTGAGCATAGGGTTCACAACGGTGTTGAGCATGCAGACGCAGAAGCCGCACACGAATGCACCGAGCAGATACACGAAGATAGCTGCGCCGCCCAGGAATCCGAAGCTGGACAGATACTGGATGCAGATTCCGATGAAACCTACCGCGAGTGCGGCGAGGGTGGTCTTCTTGTAACCGTATTTGATGAGCATCTTGCCTGCAGGGATACCCATGAAGAGGTATGCTGCGAAGTTCATCAGGTTACCGGCCATCTTGGACCACTCATAGTTGTTGCCCCAGATCTGGCCGAAAGGTGCCGCCATGTTAGTAACGAAAGAAATCATCGCGAAGATGAAACACATCGTGATGATGGCGACCATGTTTTTGTTTTTGTTTGCCATATTGATTCTTGGTTTTAGATAGTTTCTCTGTTTTGTACCACGGGCAGGCCGATGGCGCTGTACCAGCGGAGGATATCCTCGTCCGGCAGGGCTCCGCCGCCCACTATGAATTCCATCCGGCCCCCGAAAACTTTCTCACGCACAGGCTTGAAAAGCTTGCAATCCAGAAGCCTTACCACGTGAGGACGGTCCTTGGCGTGACGCACGGCCCAGTCGAAAAGCCTCTGGGTCCTGGGACCCTTGGCACGGACGGAATCCTCGACTCCGTTCTTGAAATCCCGGATGACGTCCGGCGCGGTCAGGAGTATATGGGGACGGACGGCTCCGATTACATCGGAAAGATCCTCCCCTGCCGGCATGGTTGCCACGCTCCCGCCGTTTTTCATCATAGTGCATAAGCCGGCGAGCTGTTCGGAACTCCGCCCCTGGGGAAGAGCCATCAGCAGGACGGAACCCTCGCGCACGGCCACATCCGAAGGCTTGCAGGCAAGGGCGGGCTCGGCCTCCCCCGCAGAAGCGATGCGCTCCTCGAGCTTGGCGGCCTTATCTTTAAGGAACTTCAGGCCCATCTCGCGGAGCTCCCCGATGAATACCTCCCCTTTGCGGAGGGGCAGATCATCGAGCACTATCACTTTCTTTACGGAAGGAAGGGTGTCCAGCTCTTCGCGGAGGGCGGGCAGGGCTGCGGCGGAAGCGACCACGAATTTGGAAGACTGCAGGCTCGACTGCACGCCGCCGGCATACAGTATGCCCAGCTCGGCAATCACCCACAGCTTGCGCCCCTCGGAAAGCAGGGCGACTTTATCCCCTTTACGCAGACCCATGGCCATAAAACCGGCCGCAAGGATGCGGCTTTCATCCCTGGTCTTCTTGAAAGAGGTTTCGGTCCAGACACCTCCGGATTTCTCGCGGAGGAAGGTCTTGCCGGAATACTTCGCCGTATATTTCTCGACGAAATCTATTATCGTGGATCTTCCGTCTGCCATATTACTCAGCCTTGGGCGCCGAGAAGAGACCGAACATCTGCGCGTCTATCATATCGGTCACCTTCTCGAAATCTTCGGGCCTGTTGCCGAACTTGATGTTGTCGGCATCTATCACCAGAAGATTCCCCTTGTAGTCGGCTATCCAGTTTTCGTATTTTTCGTTAAGACCCGTAAGGTAGTCGATGCGTATGCTGCGCTCGTACTCGCGGCCGCGCTTCTGTATCTGGGCGATAAGGTTGGGAATGCTGCTCTTGAGGTAGATCAGCAGGTCCGGATACCCCACCAGACTCATCATAAGGTCGAACAGGTCGGAATAATTCTCGAAGTCGCGGGAGCTCATCAGGCCCATATCGTGGAGGTTGGGCGCGAAGATGCGCGCATCCTCATAGATGGTACGGTCCTGGATTATGACGTCGTCGGTCTTTGAAATATCCACCACATCCTTGAAACGCTTGTTCAGGAAGTAGATCTGCAGATTGAACGACCAGCGGGCCATATCCTCGTAGAAGTCGGAAAGGTAGGGGTTGAAGTCCACCGATTCGAACTTGGGGATCCAGCCGTAGTGGGCAGCAAGCATCTTGGTAAGAGTGGTCTTGCCGCTTCCGATATTACCTGCGATAGCTATATGCATACTCTTAGTGTTTTATGTTTCAAAAAAGACCGAAGAGCTGGGCGTCGATACGGTCGGTAATCGCCGCGAAATCCTCGGGATTGTTCTTAAAGTCGATGTTGTCGGTCTCCACCACGAGCAGGGGCCCGGTGTATTTGGAGATCCATTCCTCATAGTGGCGGTTCAGGCCGGCGAGATACTCTATGCTTATGCTCTGTTCGTACTCGCGTCCGCGCTTCTGGATGTTGGCCACCAGATGCTCGATGCCGGACTTGAGGTAGATGAGCAGGTCCGGCTGACGCACAGTGCTCATCATCAGTTCGAAAAGCTGCATATAGGTATTGTAGTCCCTCTCGGAAAGGTTGCCCATCTCGTAGTTGTTGGCCACGAAGATGTACACGCCTTCGGAAATCGTGCGGTCCTGGATGATGACCTCGGAAGACTTGGCGATCTCGAGGACATCCTTGAAGCGCTGGGCCAGGAAATAGGTCTCGAGATTGTACGACCAGCGGGGGATGTCTTTGTAGTAGTCCTCCAGGTAGGGATTGTACGTGACCGACTCGAATTGCGGCTTCCAGCCGTAATGCTCAGCCAGCATCCTGGTGAGGGTGGTCTTGCCGCTTCCGATATTTCCTGCTACGCCTATATGCATTCAGTACACAATTTGGTCTTAACTTACAAAAATAACATTTTATTCTTAAATTTGTAAAGAGTTTTTAGCTTGACCCATATGAAAATCCGCCGCTTTGTCTGCAATGCCTTTCAGGAGAATGCCTACGTGGTGTCCGATGGTGCTGAGTGCATTATCATAGACCCTGGTTTCACCGACTCCGAAATCGGCGGATTGTTCGGTTACCTTGCTTCCGAAGGCCTTAGGCCCTCCGCAGTACTTCTCACCCACCGCCATCAGGACCATACCCTCGGCCTGGACACATTTTTAGCTAAATATGACGTACCTGTCCTTCCCGCAGCAGCAGGGACAGGCCTGGCCGGCCGGTTCCAGATAATAAAGACTCCTGGCCACACTCCGGACAGCGTATGCTTCTATAACGCGGAAGAACACATAATGTTCACCGGCGACACACTCTTCGCCGGCACCATCGGGCGCACCGACCTCCCCGGGGGCGACTATGACTCCGAAATACGCTCGATTATGGAAAAACTGATATTCCTTCCGGGAGAAACCGTCATCTACCCCGGCCACGGCCCCGAAAGCACCATCGCCCGCGAAAGGGTGCAGAACCCCTTCCTGGAGCCTTTCAACGAAAGGGAAGAGCTAGATCTCGACTGATTCCACCGCCGCACGCACGCTGCCATACTCCAGCAGCAGGGCCCGGGCCTTGTCGTAATCTGTCAGGCCCGTCTCCTCCATTATCATCCTGGTTCCGCGGTCCACAAGCTTCTTGTTGGTCAGCTGCATATCCACCATATGACTCCCCTTCACGTGCCCTAGGCGTATCATTACCGAGGTGGATATCATATTGAGTATCAGCTTGGTGGCGGTGCCGGCCTTCATACGGGTGCTGCCGGTCACGAACTCGGGGCCCACCACCGCGACTATCGGGCACTCGGCCTCGGCCGCCACGGGAGCATCTTCATTGCAGGTGATGCAGGCCGTCAGCATTCCCATCGCGCGGGCATTGCGTATGGCCTCCAGCACATAGGGGGCTGCGCCCGAGGCGGATATCCCCACTATGCTGTCTTCCACCACAGGATTGAATCCCAGGACATCCTTCCATCCCTGCAGGGGGTCATCCTCCGCACCCTCGACAGCCCTGCGAATGGCCCGGTCGCCGCCGGCGATCAAGCCGATGAAGGCGCCGTCCACCCCGTAGGTGGGCAGTATCTCGGAAGCGTCGGTGATGCCCAGGCGGCCGCTGGTGCCCGCTCCTATGTAGAAGACTCGCCCGCCGCGCCGCATCCTTTCCACCACTCCGTCCACGAAGCGGGATATCTGGGGGATGCATCCCCCCACCACCTCGGGAACCTTGCGGTCCTCGGCGTTCATCCCCTCCAGCAATTCCTCGGTAGTCATGCTGTCGAGGGAGGAATACAGGGAATTCTGTTCGGTCTGCTTCATTTCCTAGAGGGTTTGTCCGCCTATGAACTCGCGCATGATGGAGGTCGGAGGGATGGCGGCTATCTCCGCGGGCTTGAGGGCCGTGACGGGCTCTATGAACTTGAGCAGGGCCTGGGCCTTCGCGTGTGCGGGAGATGCCTCCGTAACCCCGTACAGGAGGGGCTCGGCGTAGTATTTCAGCAGCGGCAGGTCATACAGGGTGGAGGAATTGAACACCACGTGGGCATTCTCTTCATAGGGGAAGATATTGCGCCTCTCTCCCCTGCGCACGCTGGGCCAGCGGAGTATGTTCTCTTCGGGGCTGATGCCGCGCACTCGATTGTCCCGGACTATGCGGCGGAGCAGCCTCTTGTCGGTAGTGGAGCCGTGCTCCTTGGTCCCTCCGGGAAGGGCGGAGAGGGCGGAGATATAGATATTGTAGATACGCTCCCTGTCCACGTTCGGGGTGAGATTGGGATTGAGGGCGTGGATACCCTCCATAAAGAGTATGTCGTTATCTTCCAGCTTCATACGGCGGGTTTCGTCGAAGATGGTCTTGCCGTTCTTGAAGTCGAATTTGGGGATTATCACTTCCTTGCCGGCCAGGAGGTCGTTCAGATTCTCGTTGAGCAGTTCCACGTTCATCGCTTCAAGGGCTTCGAAGTCATATTCCCCCTTTGCGTCGCGGGGAGTGTGCTCGCGGTCCACGAAGTAATTGTCAAGCTCTATCACCTTGGGATTGAGCCCGAGCACCTGGCACTGCTGCGCGATGCGCAGGGAGCTGCTGGTCTTGCCACTTGAAGACGGCCCGGACATCATCACGATCTTGGTCTTCTTCTTGTGCCAGAATATCTGGTTGGCTATCTCGGCGTACTTGCGCTCCTGCCTGGCCTCGCACAGGTTGATGAGCCTGATGGCCTGGCCGTCAGCCAGCACGGCGTTAAGTTTCTCGATAGTGTCTATTCCCACTGCAGAGCACCAGTCCGCATATTCGCGGCGGGCCGCATCAATCTTTTTGCTCTTGGTCTTCATATATGTTCGTTCGTTCAAAGCATTGGTTTGAGATACTTCCCCGTCACCGAGGCAGGGTCGTCCGCAATCTGTTCCGGAGTGCCCTTGGCGACTATGCGGCCTCCCCTGCGCCCGCCTTCCGGGCCCATATCCAGGAGATAGTCCACGCTCTTCAGCACATCCAGGTTATGTTCTATGATGATTATGGTGTTCCCCTGGTCGGCAAGCTGCTGCAGCACGCCCAGCAGGGTCTTGATATCAGCGAAATGCAGGCCTGTGGTTGGCTCGTCCAGCACGTAGAGGGTATTCCCGGTGCTTTTGCGGAACAGTTCCGCCGCCAGTTTCATACGCTGGCTCTCCCCTCCCGACAGCGATACCGAACTCTGCCCGAGCTTGACATATCCCAGGCCTACGTCCACGAGGGCCTTGAGTTTGGGGGAGATGCGGGGGTTCTTGGCGAAAAAGCCATAAGCCTCGGCTATGCTCATTTCGAGCACGTCGTTGATGCTCTTGCCCTTATAGTGCACCGCGAGGGTGTCTTCCTTGTATCTTTTTCCGCCGCAGACCTCGCAGGGGACCGCCACACTGGGCAGGAAGTTCATCTCTATCAACTTGATGCCGGCGCCCTTGCACTCCTCGCATCTTCCGCCTGCGACGTTGAAGGAGAAGCGTCCGGCCTTGAAGCCGCGGACCTTGGCGTCGGGGGTGTCCTCGAAGAGGGCGCGGATGTCGTCGAACACTCCGGTGAAGGTGGCGGGGTTGCTCCTCGGGGTGCGCCCGATGGGGCTCTGGTCCACCTCGATTATCTTGTCGATGTTCTTAATGCCAGTGATTTCCTTGTAGGGCAGGGGCTTGTCGGTGGAGCGGTAGAATTTTTTCTTGAGGATGGGGACGAGGGTTTCGTTGATGAGGCTGCTCTTGCCGCTGCCGCTGACGCCGGCTACGCCGATGATGCAGCCCAGAGGGAATTCCACATCGACATCCTTCAGATTGTTGCCTGACGCGCCTGTCAGCTTAAGTGTCTTACCATTCCCCTTTCTCCTTTCCCTCGGCACCACTATCTCATCTTCCCCGTTCAGGTATCTCAGGGTTATGGACCTATTCATATCGCCGGTCTCTGGAAGGTGAACCCCCTGAGGGACGTAACACCCGCGGTTGTACCCCAGAAAATTGTCATTTTCCGGGGGCCCCACGTTCGATAGCGGGGGGACCGTCCCGAAGGGATGGTGGGGTGAGCCCGAAGGGCGAACTCCCGAAGGGGGTTCACCTTCCGAGGGACCGGAGTAGATGATGCGACCGCCTTCGATGCCGGCGCCGGGGCCGACGTCCACGAGCCAGTCCGCAGCCCGCATGGTCGCCTCGTCGTGCTCCACGACCAAGACGGTATTCCCCTCGTCGCGAAGCTCCTTCAGGGAATTAATCAGCTTTATATTGTCCCGCTGATGCAGGCCGATGGAGGGCTCGTCGAGGATGTATATGACGTTCACCAGACGGGAACCTATCTGCGTAGCAAGGCGGATGCGCTGGCCTTCTCCGCCGGAAAGGGAACCGGTGGCGCGGTCCAGCGTCAGGTACTCGAGGCCCACGTCCAGAAGGAAGGAAACGCGGTCGCGGAGTTCCTTCAGGATGTCGCGGGCGATGGTTCCGGCCCTGCGGGAGAGTTTGCCGGGAAGGGTTCCCAGCCACTCGTGGAGCTCGCTTATCTCCATCGCGCAGACCTCCGAAATAGTCTTTCCGTCTATCTTGAAACAGTTGGTCTCCTCGCGCAGGCGGGTGCCGTGGCAGACGGGGCAGACTATCTTATCTTCGATGTTATCCACGATTCCCGGCCAGTTGACCATCTGGCTGAGATTCCCGTCGCCTATGCGGAAGAACTCGTCGGAGCCGTAGATGAGCAGGCTCACGACCTCGTCCGGCAGTGCGGCGATGGGATCGTGGAGGGAGAAATTATATTTCCGGGCTATGGAGCGGATGACCTCGAATTTCTTGTTCTCGCGGACCTTGCCGAGGGGCACGATTCCGCCTTCGGCTATGCTCAGCTCGGGATCCGGCACCACCGCATCCATATTCACGTTCACCACCGTACCGAGGCCCTTGCAATGCGGGCAGTAGCCTTCGGGAGAGTTGAAGGAGAAGCTGTGCGGTGCGGGTTCCTGAAGGGAGAGGCCGGTTTCGGGATCGACCAGATGCTTGGAATAGTGGTGCATCTCCCCGGTCTCGTAATCCAGTATGGCGAGGGATCCTTTGCCCATTCCCAGGGCGGTCATCACCGAGGCGCGTATGCGTTTCTCGTCGCCTTCGCCGGGTTTGAGCTTGTCGATCACCAGTTCTATGAAATGCCCTTTGTAGCGGTCGAGGGATTCGACTTCGTTCAGGGCAAGGATTTCACCGTCGATGCGTACCTGGGAATAGCCTTTCCTGCGGAGCTGGTCGAAGAGTTCGCGGTAGTGGCCTTTGCGGCCGCGTACCAGCGGTGCCAGCAGCAGGCACTTGCGGCCCTGGTAGCTGGTCATTATCAGGTCCACTATCTGCTCGTCGGTGTAGCGCACCATCTCTTTTCCGCTGACAGGGGAATACGCGGTGGATGCGCGGGCGTAGAGAAGACGGAGGAAGTCGGATATTTCGGTGATTGTGCCGACGGTGGAGCGGGGGTTGTTTCCGGTGGTTTTCTGCTCTATGGCGATTATGGGGCTAAGGCCTTCGATGCTTTCCACTTCGGGCTTGTCCAGGATCCCCATAAAGTGTTTGGCGTAGGGAGAGAGGGTGTTGAGATAGCGTCGCTGCCCTTCGGCGTAGATGGTGTCGAAGGCGAGGGAGCTCTTGCCGCTGCCGCTGAGGCCTGTGATTACAGTGAATTTGCCGCGCGGGATATCCACGTTGACATTCTTGAGGTTATGGGCTTTGGCGCCACGTATCTTTATGTACTCTTCCGTGCTCATAGAGAAGGTACAAATTTAACAAAAACTGCGGAATATTGCCAATCCGTGGATGCAACGCCCAAAATCGGCGAACGGCCGATTGACGAGGCTGGGACATGTTGTGAATTGCTTTCGAATTACTATCTTTGACATACGGTCAGCACGGATTCTTCGGAATGGCCGTGCTGGGTAAGTGACTGTATTTTCAGCAACTTACATATCACGCCCATTTTCGCCAAACCACTCCTTACAGCATTTCCCTCCGTGAGGTCTCTACACACCGCGGCATATTCTTCCGCGAGGTCTCTGCACACCGCGGCATATTCTTCCGCGACGGGGAAAGGGCAGGTCCGGGCCCCAAGAAAAAGGGGCCCGGTACCTGCATTCCCCGTCCGCCGGGCTTTCGCACGCCGCGGGTTTGCCTTCCACGGCTGTAATCTTCGTGCCCGGGCAGGAATTCCGGCGTTTTTCTGCCCGCACTGAAGTTTTCGCCCGGCCCGGGCAGGTTTTCCGGCATTTTTCTGCCCGCACTGCGGTTTTCGGGCGGACCAGGCAGGAATTCGGGCATTTTTCTGCCCGCACTGAAGTTTTCGCCCGGTCCGGGCAGGTTTTCCGGCGTTTTTCTGCCCGCACTGCGGTTTTCGGGCGGCCCGGGCAGGAATTCCGGCGTATTTCTGCCCGCACTGCGGATTTCGGGCGGGGCAGGCAGGAATTCCGGCATTTTTCTGCCCGCACTGCGGTTTTCGGGCGGACCAGGCAGGAATTCGGGCGGGGCGGGCAGCTAAGTGTTTATGTGTCAGCGAGTTCCTGAAAACAAATCGGCGAAATTTGCCGATTTGTTTTCAGGAAACGGTTGAATATCAGCGACTTAGCTGCCCGGCCGGAAGCCAGGGAAGAGGACCCGGCCGAAAGCCAGGTGAGAAGGGGGCAGCGGAAAGAAGGACCCGGCCGAAAACCGGGAAAGAAGGGCGCGGCAGCGGCAGCAGAGAGGGTGTCAGCCGAGGAGGACGTCGAGGACCATCATGAGGGCGAAGCCGGCTGCGAAGCCGATGGTGCCGATGTTGGAGTGGGCGCCTTCGGAGGCTTCGGGCACCAGCTCTTCGATCACCACGTAGAGCATTGCGCCGGCGGCAAATGACAGCATATACGGCATTATCCCGGTAACGGCGGATGCAAGGAGTATCACCAACGCGCCGCCAATAGGTTCGACGATTCCGCTGAGGGCGCCGATCAAGAAGGAGCGGCCACGGCTGTTGCCGGCAGCGCGAAGTGGCATGGAGATGATGGCTCCTTCGGGGACGTTCTGGATGGCGATACCCAGCGACAGGGCCAGGGCTGCGGCAACAGTGATTCCGGTCCTCCCGGCACCGGCCGCACCCAAAACATCAGCCGCACCCAAAACATCGCCCGCACCCAAAACATCGGCCGCACCCAAAACATCAGCGCCTCCCCCCATTGCCCCGGCTATGGCAACGCCCACTGCCATACCTTCGGGAAGATTATGTATCGTGACTGCCAGGGCCAGCATAGTGGTGCGGGACAGCTTGCTCCTGGGACCTTCCGGGCCTCCGGAAAGGTGCAGGTGCGGGGTAATCCGGTCGATCAGCAACAGGAATGCGAAACCACCGAGCAGGCCGATCGTAGCAGGCCATACGTTGCCGGGGGTCATATCCATCGAAGGGATTAGCAGCGACCATACCGAGGCCGCCACCATCACGCCGGATGCGAAACCCAGAAGGGCTTTCTGGAGCAGCGCGGGCATATCTTTCCGCATGAAGAACACGAAAGCGGAACCCAACGCCGTGCCGGCGAACGGAATAAGGAGAGCTAATAAAACCGAATCATCCATACTGCTGCAAAGATATCCATTTTCTGCTTAACTTTGCATTATGAGACGTTTAGCATACCTACTAATTATGACTCTCGCAGTCGCCGGGTGCAGGATGCCCGGTCGGGCCGGGCATGACAGGGCTGCGCAGGCCGGTGACAGGGCGGCGCAAGCCAGTGACAGGGCTTCGCAAGCCAATGACAAGGCGCTGCAGACCGGGGACCTAATCTTCGTAGGGATCCCTGCGGATTACAGCCTGGAGGGCGATTCCATGGGCAGCGCCATCAGCGATGCAACCGGCGACGGAATCCTCAACCTCATACACGTAGCCATAGCCGAGGTGGGCAAGGACACCACCTGGATAATCGATGCCACCATAAAGCACGGAGTGGACCGCCACCCCATAGACACTTTCTTCAAAGACTTCACCCTGAAAGACGGGTCGCTCCCCGTATTCATAGTCAAGAGGCTGAAAGACAACAAGATGGCGGAGCAGTTCGTAGAGAACTCCAAGAAGTTCCTGGGGCGCCCCTACGACGTATGGTTCTCGCCCGACAACGAGGCGATGTACTGCTCGGAACTGGTGCGCGACAGCTACCGCACCCCCGACGGAGGGTATCTGTTCAGCGCCAAGCCAATGAACTTCAAGAACGCCGAAGGGGAATTCCCCGTCTACTGGCAGCAGCTTTTCGCAATGATAGGCCAGGAGATACCCCAGGACGAGCCAGGCACTAATCCCCAGGATATGTCTCAGGAGCCGGTGCTGAAAGAGGTCGAGGTCCCGTTGTACTGAATCTCCACGCTTTCGGAAGATCCGGCCAGACGCGCTATGAAGCGGCGTTCCTCGAGCATTCCCGGGAATGAGCCGCTGCGCTCGCCTATGGTAAGCGTTCCAGAAGCATCGTCCCAGATTATGGGAATCATCGAGCAGGCCCCCTTCTCGTAGGCATAGCTCACGCCGTCATCCTCATACAAAGTGAAGAAGGCATCCGCACCGGGATAGATGCGGAGTTCTATGGGATCCGCGGGCTTTTCGTCGCTCCACTGCATTTCGGGGCCGAGGGGAAGGATGGATCCGCCGCGCACGAAGAGGGGTATCCTCTCGTAGGGAGCATCCGCCTCGATAGGCTCGCCACCCTCGAGTTTTTCCTCCGTATAGAAATCATACCAGACGCCTTCTGGCAGATAGACGTCGCGGCTGCGGGCCTTGTATTCGCAGACGGGGCAAGGCATCAGCGCCGGCCCGAACATCCACTGGTCGGCCACGACGCGGGCGGTAGGGTCGTCCGGGAAATCCATGGGCAGGCCCCGCATAATCGTATAGTCGTCGAAATGGACCATCCCTGCCAAGGAGTAGATATATGGCATCAGACGGTAGCGCAGCTGCATATAGTAGAGTATGCTACGGTAGGCCCTGGAGCCGGGCTCCGCTATGTTCCAGAGCTCGCGGCGGGGCCACTGGCCGTGGGTGCGGAAGAGGGGCACGAAGGCGCCGAACTGGTGCCAGCGCGTCTGGAGTTCCTGCCACTCGTCGCGCGAGGAGGCATCCTGGAACTTGCCCATAACGCTGAATCCGCCTATATCCATCCCCCAGAAGGGCACGCCGGCCATCGAATATCCCAGGCCTGCGGTTATCTGCATCTGCATATCCGTCCAGGAAGTACCTATATCCCCGCTCCAGCTGGCGGTGGAGTAGCGCTGCAGGCCGGCGAATCCGTTGCGCGTGAGAAGGAACACCCGCTTGTCTGGATCCACCCCGCGCTGGCCTTCATAGATGGCCTTGGCATTCACCAGGGCGTAGGCATTGTAGTATTCCGTGGCAGGGCCCAGGGCCGTAGGAGTCAGCAGCCACTGCATATATTCCTTGGGCAGGCAGTCGCGCAGGTTGGGCTCGCTGGCATCCATCCACCAGGCATCTATCTTACGGCCGTAGCGGCTGTAGAGATGCTCGTCCATCTGCTTCCAGAAGAGCTTGCGGCCGCCCTCGGCATAGGCGTCGTAGAAGGTCTGCCGGTGGCCCAGCCAGTCCACCACCGAATCTCGGACTGCGTTCTCGTAGGTGTATCCTGCATCGCGCAGGGCCTTGTAATTGTCGGTAGAGGTGTAGAACTTGGGCCAGACGCTTATCATAAAACGGCCGTGGAGGGCGTGCACATCGTCCAGCATCTTCTCCGGGTCCGGATAGCGGCTCAGGTCGAAGTCGTGGGAGCCCCACTGGTCATCCTCCCAATATTGCCAGTCCTGCACTATGTTGTCCACCGGAATCCCCCTCCTGCGGAACTCCGCGAGGGTGCCGACCAGATCCTCCTGGGTAGAATAGCGCTCGCGGCTCTGCCAGAATCCCAGGGCCCACTTGGGCATCACCCGGGCCTTGCCGGTGAGGGTGCGGTAGCCGCGGATAATCTCGTCGTAGCTGTCTCCGGCCACGAAATAGAAGTCGGCCCCGGGCTCGAATTCCGACCAGAAACTCAGCCTGGACTGCTCCTCCGGGCTCTGCAGGGGTGCTACCCGCAAGCCTATGTAGGATACGTCCCCGTCGGGTTCCCATTCTATGCGGACGGGCGTGCGGACCCCGGCTTCCAGATGTACGGAGAATCTGCAGCTGTTGGGATTCCAGGCCGGACGCCAGCGCCGGCTCATGACCTCCTTGCCGCCGAACAACGTACGCTGGAATCCGGCGTAGTACTGGCTGAAGCGGTAATCCCCGGTCCGGGGTGCCTCCACCCATCCTTCATAGGTCACCTTGGCCCCGTTCAGAGGGAAGTCCGGCAGGTTCCTTATGGCCCACTCGTTCTCGAAGAAGAGACTGTCTTCGCGGCGTACCAGGCGGCTGCCGTCTTTAGCCACATAAGTACCGGTCAGGCCCCCGGGATTGCCGCTCCTGTCATAGAGCTTCAGCTCCCGGCCGAGCTGCACATAACCCTTCGGGTTGCCCCAGCGGCTGTAGGAATAAGCATCGAAAAGCAGACCGTATCCGTTGGTGGAGACTACGAAGGGGATGCTTATCTTGGTATTGTACTGGTAGAGCTCCTCGTCGGTGCCGCGGCGGTCGAATTCCCCGGTCTGATGCTGCCCCAAACCATAAAAGGACTCTCCTTCCGGGCTGTCGAAGACCGTGCGGACCTCGTAGCCCTGCTTGCCTTCCACCACTTTGGGCGACAGGTCGATGCTGCCGTTTTCCAACAGGGCATTGCCTTCCTTGTCGTAGAAGGAGATGAGGCCTTCAGGGCTGACGCAGGCGCTGATTTCCGCGGTGGAGACGGTCATGGTGCCGCCCTCCGACGACACTTTGAAGCGGGTGCGCCCCTTCTGCGGCAGCACCACCAGGGATGCCCGATCAGGTCGGGCATGACGAAGAGCGTCATTGCCGGCTTGACCGGCAATCCTTATGATGCGGTCGCCGAGGACCTGCAGGCAGATCCTCTGCGGAGCACCCTCCGCAGCATCGGCCACCCTGATGGTCACCGTATTACCTTTCCTGGAATATTCATTATTGCAAGCCGCAAGCAGAAGAAGCAGCAGGACGGCGGCGGAACGTATAGTGTTTTTCATATGATTATGGGTCTGGACTCCCACAAATTTAACATTTTTTTCGTATCTTGCAGATATGAAAATACTGATACTTCTAACCGCAATACTGATTAATAACAACTGGTCTTTTTCCCTAGGCGACGCCGCCTCGATGGAGCGCGATTTTACCCACGGGACCGAGTATTTCACATACTACAGCAAGGTGCTCAGCGCCAACCACAGCCACGCCCCCATAATGCCGGAATTCGACGATTCCGCCTGGCAGAAGGTGAGCCTCCCGCACGACTGGGCGGTGGACCTTCCCTACAGCGCCGAGGCCAGCCATTCCCACGGCTACAAGTGCATAGGCTGGAAGTATCCTGGCAATTCCGTAGGCTGGTACCGCAAGCACCTCGACATTCCTGCGGAAGATGAAGGGAAACAGATTTGGATAGAGTTCGAAGGCATATTCCGCAACAGCCAGGTATTCTGCAACGGATGCTATCTGGGAAGCGAGCAGAGCGGATATACCCAGAGCAGCTACGACCTTTCTCCCTACCTCAACTACGGCGGGGACAATGTGATTACCGTGCGCTGCGATGCCTCCACGGAGGAAGGCTGGTACTACGAAGGCGCGGGCATCTACCGCAACGTATGGCTGCATAAGGCGGGGCCGGCGTCGATCGTGCCTTATTCCCTCAATGTCAACAACGGGAAGCCCCGGTTCGCGATAAAGATGGCGGGGCCGGGAGCGGACAAAAAGAAGCTTCGCAGCGAGGTGCGTATCCTCGATGCCGACGGCCTCCCGGTCGCAAAGCCGGAACACCGCTGGAGCCTGGAGGACCCTTATCTCTACACCTGCGAGATCTCCCTCTATTACGATGGCAAACTGTCCGAACGCACCAGCGTCAGGTTCGGAATCCGGGATATAGAATTCAATCCGGAAAAAGGGTTCCTCCTGAACGGGGAGCCGGTAAAGCTCAAGGGCTGCAATCTGCATCTGGACCACGCCGGAGTGGGGGTAGCCGTGCCGGACGAGCTCTGGCGCTACCGCATACTCCAGCTAAAGAAATACGGATTCAACGCCATACGCAGTTCGCACAATCCCGCATCTCCCGCGATGCTGGACATCTGCGACGAGCTTGGAATGCTGGTAATCGACGAGAACCGCCAGATGGGCGTCAACGAGCAGTACGACCAGCTTCAGAAGATGATAGCCCGCGACCTCAACCATCCTTCCATTATTCTATGGAGCATAGGGAACGAGGAATGGGCGGTCGAGCACAGCCCCAAAGGTGAAAAACTGGCGAGGCTGATGTGCCAGGAAGCGCACCGCCTGGATCCCACCCGGCCCTGCACCTACGGAAATGCCGGAGGGCGCACCCTGGTGAAGGGAGTGGACGTGTTCGGATACAACTACATAGTGCAGAATCCCATCGACGAATACCACCGGAAATGGCCGCAGAAGCTTGCAGTCGGCACCGAGGAGACCTCCGGGGCAGGCACCCGCGGCAAGTACGAGACCGTCCCCGGAAAGGGCTGGATGGCTCCCCTCAACCGCCGCGACACGCTGGGTCGCATAAATGTCATAGAGCACGGATGGAAGTACTACAAGGCTGAGCCTTGGAGGGCCGGATTGTTCTACTGGACGGGGCAGGACTACCGCGGGGAGCCCAATCCTATGGTATGGCCCGCCACTGGCTCGCAGTTCGGCATCCTGGATTACTGCTGCTTCCCCAAAGACGAGGCCTTCTACCTGCAATCCGTCTGGACCGACGAGCCTATGGTGCACATCTGCGGCCCCTGCGAGGGCGAGGTATGGGTATATTCCAACTGCAGCTCCGTACGGCTCTACGCCGACGGCAGGTCGCTGGGGACCAAGGAGATGCCGGAAGACGGCCACCTGGCCTGGAAAGTTCCCGCGTCTGCCCGGAGATTCAGCGCCCGGGGATTCATCCGCGGCAAGCGCGCGGCGGAAGATGCGTGGCCGGAAACCGTCAGCGGCACCAGCGTCATTGCTTCCAAGACGGCCCTGAAGCCTGACGGCCAGGATATTATCGTCCTGGACATCACTTCGCCCGAAGAGCTGCTGGATGTAACGGTGGAAAATGCCGAGTTCCTCGGATGGGGTAACGGCGATCCCGCCTTCAAGGAAATCGAGCGGCCCCTTGCCGCAAGCTTGCAGATAAAGCCCTTTGCGGGCAAAGCCCAGATTATTATCCGCAGCATGGAAGGCGCAAAAGGAAACGCCACGGTCAGAATCGGCCGCGGCGTCCACGATTTCAGCTATCTCTAAGTTTACTGAGCCTCTATCAGCAGCACCCTGGAAGACCAGTCGCTGCGCATAGCCCTCTCGACCTTGTTGGTCGGGGGGATTTCCAGGCCCACGTCCATAAGGAAACGACCGGTGAAGCTCTTGCCCTCGTAAGGGAGTGCTTCAAGGTCCAGGCGGTCCAGCTCGCTCACCTTGTAGCTACGGGAAGGATCCAGGCCGGCGAGGCGCAGGCGCGGGAAGTGCTCGTCATAGAAGTTCGCTATCTTCCACCAGAAAGCCACGGCCTTGTCGTCGTTTTCCGAAACATACATCAGCGAAGCGAATCCCCTGTCGTCATAGGGAGAAACCAGGCGGTAGATATCGCCGAACTGCACTATGGGGCGTATGCGCTTGTAGTCCGCAATGGCCTTGCGGCATATGTCTTTCTCCTTGGCAGTCATATTCTTAGGCTGGATTTCCATCCCGAGACGCCCGCTCATAGCCACGTCTATCCTGTATTTCAGGGAGGTGGTGCGATAGACCGTATGGTTGGGAGTAGCGCTTATGTGAGAAGCCATCGCGATAGCAGGGAAGAAGTAGGAGGTACCCCACTGCATATAGATGCGCTGCAGCGCGTCGGTATTGTCCGAAACCCAGAACTCGTCGAACCAGGGCAGCACGCCCCAGTTGGCACGGCCGCCGCCCGATGCGCAGCACTGTATCACCAGGTCGGGATAAGCCTCGCGGACGCGCTCCACCATAGCATAGAAGCCCTGCCAGTAAGCGATATTGGAGAAGTCCATTGCTATGGGGCAGTTGGCGTCCCACTTGATGTAGGCTATGTCGGGATTCTCTTTCATTATATTGTCCACCACTCCGAAGGCGAAGTCCTGGACCTCCCTCTTCGACATATCCAGCACCACCTGGGTGCCGCCGCGGCCCTGCACTATGTCACGGTTGGCAGATTTGATTATCCAGTCGGGATGCGACTCGTAGAGTTCGCTTATGGTATTGGTCATCTCGGGCTCTATCCAGATGCCGAACTTGATCCCGCGCTCGGTGGCGGCCTTCACAAGTCCGGGGATTCCGTTGGGGAGCTTGGCCGTATCGGTGGTCCAGTCGCCGAGGGAAGAATGGTCGTTCTTGCGGGGATATTTGGCTCCGAACCAGCCGTCGTCCATCACGAACAGTTCTCCTCCCATCGAGGCGATGTCGTCCATCATCTGCTTCATCCCCTCTTCGTTGATGTTGAAATACACGCCCTCCCAGCTGTTCAGAAGTATGTCGCGCTCCTTGTCGCCGTGGCGCAGCATATATTTGCGGCCCCAGCGATGGAAATTGCGGCTTACTCCGCCGAGGCCTTCCGAACTGAAGGAAAGCGCCAGGTGGGGAGTGGCGAAAGACTTCCCCTTGGCGAGCACCACATTGTCGTGCTCCGGGAGTATTCCTGCAAAAAAATGATGGTAATCGCTGTCATTGGTCTGGAAGCGCAGCTCATAATTGCCTCCCCAGCAAAGGGCGGCGCCTATCACCCGGCCGGCATCCTCCCTGGGCCTGCCGTCGAGCGATATCATCACCTCTCCGTGGGAAGTATGGGAGTTGCGGGTGCCGTCTATGTTGCGTATGACCTTCCAGCCGCGGGTCAGGGGCTCGGTATTCACCCGGCCCTCGTTGGCCCAGGTGCCGTAGAGCGTGGATATCCACACATCATCCACCCGTATGGGAAGATGCCCCGAGTCGAAGCGGGTCAGGGTGACGGGCTTCTTGCCTTCGTTGAAGGTCTCGGTCCAGGTTTCTATCATATCCTGGTCCGTAAAGGTCTTGAAGAAGATCTTGACGCGGAGGGGGTAATAAGCGTCCTTGCAGTCGATGCAAAGAATCTTTCCTCCCTCCCAGTCGCTCAGGCCGGATTTTTCGATACGCAGCTGCACCGTGCGGTTGCCGTCCGCCTGAATGGCGGCGAAGGCGGCCTCTTCGGTGGCGATCAGCCCGTAACAGGGATAGGTGCGCTGGGCTTTGGCGCCCTGCAACATAGCTGTCTCGGCATCATTCAGACGGGTGCCGTAATAAACTGTCCTGACTTCCTGCCCGGGTTCCGTTTCCAGAACCATGGTGGTGTTTGCCGTGTGCAGGACGGCGACGCTCGCCAGAAGAGCGATAAGAGTCATCATAATGTGATTTCCAAATAGTGTTTTCCAGGCTTGTAAGGTAAGAATTCTTTTGCAGATTTCCCAGTACAGTGGATGGTCAGCTCATATTCGGCATCGCGGAAGCGGCGGTGCACCTTGTAGCTGCCGTACTTCAGAGGGATGCAGGGTTCGATGAGCAGGCCGTCATACTGGGGTTTGATGCCGAGGATGAATTCGCTGACACATTTCCAGGTCCAGGCGGCGGTGCCGGTAAGCCAGCTGTTCTTGCCTTCGCCGGGGCGGGCGGCATCGCGGCCGGCCACCATCTGGCAGAACACATAGGGCTCCACCTTGCGGAGGTCCTGGTCCTTGGGGAAGGCGGGGCTTATCTTACGGTACAGCCTCCAGGCATCTTCGGACCGGCCGGCCATAGCTTCGGCAATTATCACCCAGGGATTGTTGTGGCAGAAGATTCCGGCGTTCTCCTTGTATCCGGGAGGATAGGAGCTGATCTCGCCGTAGTCGGGGATGAATTCCGAGTACGCGGGGGTGTTCAGCACCATTCCTTGCTCGCATTCCAGCAGTTTCACCGCCGAATCCAGGGCTTTGTCGCAGAGGCCTTCCTCCGCCCCGATGCGCGCCATGGCGCACCATCCCTGGCTTTCTATGAATATCTTTCCTTCTTCGTTTTCGGAAGAACCTATCTTGCGCCCGTAGAAATCGTAGGCGCGGAGGAACCATTCCCCGTCCCAGCCGTAATGCTTGACGGCCTCTTCCATAGCAGCCACGGCGCTGCGCACTTTCTGCACGTATTCCTGGGGAGCAGCAACCGCGGGGTGCTCGAGAAGCTCCGCGAAATCGCGGCCCTCGGCCACGAAGAGCCCTGCTATCATAAGGGATTCCGCCTGGCCGCCGGACACGTTCTCGGTGGTCTGGAAGGATTCGTCGGGATCCAGCGAGAAGCAGTTCAGGTTCAGGCAGTCGTTCCAGTCCGCCCTGCCTATCAGCGGCAGGCCGTGGGGTCCGGGATTATCCGCCACGCGGGCGAAACTTATCTTAAGATGCTCCAGCAGGGAGACCTCACTGCCGGGCTTATTGTCGAAGGGCACGGGCTCGTCGAGTATGGAGAAATCCCCCGTTTCCTTGATGTATGCCACCGTGCCGAAGATGAGCCAGAGGGGGTCGTCCCCGAATCCTCCGCCAATGTCGTTATTGCCCCGCTTGGTGAGGGGCTGGTACTGGTGGTAGCAGCCTCCGTCGGGGAACTGGGTGGCGGCTATGTCGAGTATGCGCGCCCGGGCGCGGTCCGGCACCATATGCACTATTCCGGCCAGGTCCTGGTTGGAATCGCGGAAACCCATTCCGCGGCCGATCCCGCTCTCAAAGTAGCTGGCGCTGCGGCTCATAAAGTAGGTTATCATGCACTGGTACTGGTTCCAGATGTTCACGGTGCGGTCGAGTTCGGGCACGGCGGATTCGATGCGGAAGCGGCCGAGCAGGCCATCCCACCACTCGCCCAGGGCGGCGAAAGCCTCGTCGAAGGCGGCGCCGGTGGAGAACTTCTCCATCATCTCCCTGGCGGGGGCCTTGTTGATTATGCCGGGGGCGGAGAATTTTGCCTCGGGCCTATTTTCGACATATCCCAGAACGAAGATCAGTTCTTCGCTCTCTCCGGGAGCGATGGAGAGGTCGAAGCGCTGGGCGGCGACGGGGCTCCAGCCGTGGGCGGTGGAGTTGCCGGAAGTGCCTGCAAGCACCTGCCGGGGGGCATCGAAACCATTGTACATACCCAGGAATGCCTCCCTGTCGGTATCGTATCCGTCGAAGCGGCGGTTCACCCCGAGGAAAGCGTAGTGGTTGCGTCTCTCGCGGTATTCCGTCTTATGGTAGATGGCATCAGGCTCGATTTCGACCTCGCCGGTGGAAAGGTTGCGCTGGAAGTTCTCCATATCGGTAGATGCATTCCAGAGGCACCATTCCACGAATGAGTAGAGCTTTATTTCCTTTGCAGTATTGCCGGTATTCGTCAGCCGGACCCGCTGCAGCTCGCAGCGCTGGCCGAGGGGCACGAAAAACAGCAGCTCGGCGCGGAGGCCGTCCTTCTCGCCGGTGATGCGGGTGTAGCCCATTCCGTGGCGGCACTCGTAGCTGTCGAGAGCAGTCTTGCAGGGCTTCCAGCCGGGATTCCAGACCGTGTTGCCGTCCTTTATGTAGAAATACCTTCCACCGGCGTCCATAGGCACTCCGTTATAGCGGTAGCGGAGTATCCTGCGGTACTTGGCATCCTTGCAGAAGCAGTAACCGCCGGCGGTGTTGGAGATAAGGGAGAAGAAATCTCCCGTACCCATATAGTTTATCCAGGGCCACGGGGTGTCGGGCCGGGTAATCACATATTCTTTCGACGCATCGTCGAAATGTCCGTATTCTTTCATAGCCAGTTTTTCACGATAGTTCCCCAGGGCTTGATGACCTCGTCTTTCCAAGGCCCTTCGGAGCTTGCCTCGGGGGTGAACATAGAGCAGGTCTCAGCTTTGTCGGAGATGCTCCAGGTAATTATGCTGATGCCTTTGGAAGCGGCCCAGCCGCTCCAGGCCTGCCAGGAATCCATATCCATAGGGCCGTCGCCGCTGGCCTCGCAGGCGGCGCATTCCGAAAGGAAGATGGGAATGCCGGCGGCGAGGGCCGCATCGCTGCGCTCACGAAGGTAATCCTTGTGGGTGGCGGCATAGAAATGGACCGTATACATCAGGTTGTCGTAACACGTCAAAGGGTCTTCTGCAGGGAGGTTTATGTCCTGGTCCCAGTGGGGGCATCCCATAAGTATCAGGGGATGCACGGTGGAGATGCTGTCGATTACGGGTATCAGTTCCTCGGCGTAGGCCTTCAGTTCCGCCCAGCTGTCGTTCACGGGCTCGTTGTAGAGCTCGTAGATGACGTTGGGGCAGTCGGCGTAGCGGGTGGCTACCTTGGTGAAGAAGTCCTTGGCTTCGGCCGTGTGCAGCAGATGGGAATGCCAGTCCACTATTACGTAGGAGCCGCTTTCTATGGCCCCGTCCACCACGTTGTAGAGGCACTCCAGGGCGAATTCGGGCTCGCCCATATATCCTCCGTGGATGCCGGGATTGTCGGCCTTGGCGTGGTCGTCGGCACCGATCGCCGCACGGAAAAGCTGCACTCCCCAGTCGTCGTGCAGGTGCTTCACGGCCTCTTTGTTATAGAAACGCGGCCATATATTGTGCCAGCCGAAACTCACTCCCCGCATTGCCACGGGTTTTCCCGCAGCCATAAGCTGCGTTCCTTCCACATAGAGGGCAGGCAGTTCGGGAGCTTTGCTGGATGCACATCCGGCAGCAAGTGTCATACAGGCGGCTATAAGGATTCCGGAAAGATTACGCATATTCTATTTCTTGATAGGATAAAGACGGAGCAGCAGCATTATTATAAAGGCGATGGCGGCAGGGAAGATGGAGAATATGCTCCATATCATCTTCTGCACGGCAGGCTCGTTGGTGATGGTCACCACGGTCTGTCCCGTGACGGGATCGCTGCCGGAGATGAAACCTGCCAGGCCGAGGAAGGTGGCCACCAGGGCCCCCGAGATGGCGGAGCCGAACTTCTGGGCCATAGTTCCGGAAGAGAAAATGAGTCCGGTGGAGGAGGTGCCGTTCTTCTCGGTGGCATAATCGGCCACATCCGCATACATCGACCAGAGCAGCGGGGAATAAAGTCCGATTCCGACGGAGGTGAGGATTACCATCGCCACCATCAGCCAGATGAACTTGGGATCCATGGGGATGAAGAAGAAGAGTATGGAAGTTACCGCGCAGATAAGCGCCGCGATGCTGAATGCACGGTGCTTGGAGCCCACCCACCTGGTAAATGCAGGACTGATGCCTCCGAAAATCATACAGGTAACCTCGCCGAAGGTCATAAAGACCGTATAGTTGATGATAAGGCCCGACACGGTGACATCGCCGTGGAGGCAGTATTCCAGCAGATAACCGGCCACTGCGTAGCGGAATCCGTTGAAGAAATTGGTGCAGACGCCGACCAGGGTGAGATATATCCAAGGTTTGTTGCGGAAGAGGTCGGCGAAGGGCTTGAAGGAGAACTTCTCGGCACGGACCGGTTTCAGACGTTCCTTGGTAAGCAGTCCGCAGGCCAAGGTGCCCAAAGCCGCCAGGCCGCCGAGTATGGCGCCCAGCACTGCATACTGATGGGCCGGAGTGCCTCCTACCAGCTTCTGCAGATAAGGGAAGGACAGCAGGGTTATGAAGCCCATCGCATAGGCTCCCACCATACGGAAGGAGGAGAACTCGTTCTTCTCGTTGTCATCGGGTGTCATCACCCCGAGCAGGGAACCATAAGGGACGTTGACCGCCGTGTAAGCGACCATCATCAGCAGGTACATCGAGTATGCATAGATGCGCTTGCCTGCAGGGCCAAGGTCGGGCGTGTAGAGCAGCAGAGCGAAGATCACTCCCAGAGGGATGGCTCCGAAGATGATCCAAGGCCTGTAGGTACCCCATCTCGACTGGGTTCGGTCGGCGATGGCTCCCATCAGAGGATCGGTCACAACGTCGAAAAGACGGGCTACCAGCATCAGGGTGGCCGCATCCGCGACCGTCAATCCGAAGATATTGGTAAAGAACAGAGGGAATGCGATGGACATCACTTTCCAGGTGATTCCACCTGCAGCCGCATCGCCCAAGGCGTAGCCTATTTTCTCGGAGAGTCTTGCCATGGCGGGTATTATTTGCTGTTCTTATCTATGAGACGGTTCAGGCGTTCCACGGTAAGGCCGGTGCGGTATCCGTCCGGAGCCGTGTTCAGGCAGTAGTCCACCAGACGGTCGATGCTGGAGGTGGCCACGTGCATACGGGTATCGCTGGAGGCATAGTAGATGAATACCTTGCCATCCTCGTCGGCTATCCAGCCATTGGAGAATAGCACGTTCATCACGTCTCCTATGTATTCTTCCCCTTCTGGGGCCATGAAGAATCCGGCAGGCTCGGCGATCACCCTGGTAGGGTCGTCGAGGGCGGTCATATACATATAGAGCACATAGCGCAGGCCGGAAGCGCAGTAACGCACTCCGTGGGCCAGATGCAGCCATCCTTTGGAGGTCTTGACAGGGGCGGGGCCTTCTCCGTTCTTGGCTTCCTTGATGGTATGGTAGATGCGGGTGTTGATCACCTTCTCCTCGCGGATTACGGCGCCATCCATAGTATCGACCAGGGCCCAGCTTATGCCGCCACCGCTGCCGGCGTCGATGAATCCGTCCTGAGGCCTGGTGTAGAGGGCGTACTTGCCGTCCACGAACTCGGGATGCAGCACCACGTTGCGCTGGTGGCTGGGAGACTGTATGTCGGGAAGACGCTCCCAGTTCTCGAGATCCTTGGTACGGGCCACGCCAGCGGCTGCGACCGCCGAGGAAGTGTCGCCCGCGGGGGCGGCAGGGTCCTTGCGCTCAACGCAGAATATGCCGTAGATCCATCCGTCCTCGTGGGCGGTGAGGCGCATATCATAAACGTTGGTGGCAGGTTCGCCGTATTCGGGCATAGTGATGGGGCGCTTGCGGAAACGGAATCCGTCCACGCCGTTTTCGCTCTCGGCCACGGCGAAGAAGGATTTGCGGTCGGCGCCTTCCACCCTGGCCACCATGCAATAGCGTCCGCCGAACTTGATGGCGCCCGCATTGAAGGCAGCGTGAATGCCGAAACGCTCCAGCAGGTAAGGGTTAGTGGCGGGGTCGAAGTCATAACGCCACTCCAGAGGTGCATGATCCGCCGTCAGCACGGGGTTCTTGTACCTTTCGTATATGCCATTGCCCTCGAGGGGGACATTAATCCTTTGCAATAGTTCCTCGTGACGCGCACGCAGGAAACGCTCTCTCTCTTTGAAGTCCATAATTTACAATAGTATTATTTTGTCTGATTCTGCGAATCTGATGAAGTCGTTTTCATATTCGAATCCCTTCCAGGGGCCGTAGAAATGCTCCGGCCTGTCCCAGGCGTTGCGCCAGGTAAGCACGTAGACCAGAGGGAAATCCTTGATGCAGGGGTAGAGGGTGGAAGTCCACCAGTCAGGGCTGCAGAGGCCCTCCAGGCCGGTTTCGGAGAGGGCTATGAGCTTGCCGTGCTCCTTACCGAGCTGCTGCAGGTACTCCAGCGTAGGCACCAGCTTGCTGCGGAAAAGCTCGCTGGCAGCCTCCATCCCAGCCTCGCCTCCGTTGTAGGTATAGGCATCCAGGCCGAGTATGTCGATGACGTCGTCGCCGGGATAGCGCTCCATATATCCTTCCGCATCCACGTCAAGGTTGGGGGAATAGCACCAGACTATGTTATCCATCCCGCGCTCTTCCGTCAGATAATCGTAGGTCATACGGAAGAGGGCCTTGTACTGCCCGACGGTGCAGAGGTCCTTGCCCCACCAGAACCAGCTGGCGGTATGCTCGTGCCAGGGGCGGAAGATAAAGGGGATGCGCTTGCCGTCGGCATCGCGCAGGCTGTCGAAGAAATCCCCGAGAATGGTGAGCCAGCCCTTGAAAGCTTCGTGGTGTTCTCCCCCTTCGAGTATGGAGGCCACCACCTTGTCGGAACTCACGTCCCAGGCGGTTCCGCCGGTGAAGATGTTGCGGGGATGCCAGGAGAAGGTGACCACTCCCCCTCTTTCCACGTGCTTTACGGCCGCCCTGCGTATAAGTTCGAAGGGCACTCCGTCAAGGCTGACGCTGCCGCCGAGCTCGATTTCACCGAGCTCCAGGCCTAGGACGGCGGGATATTTGCCGCTGACTTCCTTCACGTCGGAGCGCTCCAGAGGATCGTTGGCCGGATCTTCGACCTTCCAGCTATGGCCGTAGCAGAGGTCGTCCTGATGGCCGTAAAGGATCTTGCCCGCTTCGGCCGAGGCCTTAAGGCAGTCGAGAAGACGTGTACGGCCGCTTTGGGCTGCACTCCCGCAGGATGCTGCGAGCATTACGGAGAGGCCGATGGCCAGGATAGGTTTAAGTATATGTCTCATTTTCAATTTTTTGGTGCTTTATCGTAAACGGTTTCCAGCGTATAGGCCGGGGATGCGTTGTTCATTGCGTTGGTCATTATGTCCACGACCTCCTTGCTGTCGCCCATATAGTCTCCGGTGCCGTGGTTGATGTAGCCGTGACGCTCCTTGCCGTAGCCGGGAGCCCCGTTATCCCATAGGAATGCGGGCAGGCCGTAGGTCTTGGCAGCCTTCACAACATACTCGAGATAGTATTTGTAGAAGGCCCAGGAGCGGCTGTCGCTCTTGTTGCGCATAGAGCATCCGAACTCGCCTATATACACAGGGATGCCCTTGTTTACATAGTTGCGGGTGAACTTGTTGAAAAGAGCCTTGAAATACTCTTCGTCGCTTCCGTTGGCTTTGTTGCCGGCCTTGCCGGTATGGCCCCAGTCGGAATACTGTGCGTCTCCGATGGTGAAATCATAGGGATCGTAGCAATGGAATGCGAGCATCATCTTGCCGGCAGGGTCGGAAGGCATCACAAAGTAATCCACGAAGCCAGGATTGGCAGCATAGGTGGGCACGCCCAGCCAGCGGGTGGCGTTGTTGCCGCCAGTTGCACGGACCGCATCCACGAAGGCCTGGTTCCATTGGTTGAGCACATTGCACTGCACGGAGGGATTGGCCCTGAAGGCAGCGCTGTTGCCCCATCCTCCGTCATGGATCTCATTGAAGGATTCCAGTATCAGCCACTCGCCCTTGTCCTTGAATCTATCCGCGATCTGCGTCCAGACGGCCTTGATTTCGGCCTTTATCGATTCGTTGGTATCGGGATTCACGGATGCCGCCAGTATGTTGAGCCAGTGGCCATCGTTGTTGCATTCGTCGTGATGGGTGTTGACTATGGCATAGAGCCCGGCGGTCTCGGCGTAACCCACGATTTCAGCCACCCGGTCCAGCCAGGCTTCATCTATCTTGTATCCGGGTGCGGGGCCTATCTTGTCGAGCCAGGTGACAGGGATGCGGACGGACTTGAATCCGGCCTGCTTGAGTTTCGTAAATGTTGCCTGGGTGCATTTTGCGTTGCCCCAGACGGTCTCGGAAGGAGTGGTGCCGCTGAAGGCGTCCATATGGTTGCCCATATTCCAACCGAGTCCCAGCGCGGCGGCCAGATCCCAGGCCACGTCGGACAGGCGCTCGTCGGTACCGGGGTCCACGGGGGCATTCTCGGTAGTGAAGGATGTGCGGGCGGCTGCCGCTGCTTTCTGGGAGGACTTGAAACCGTTCACCGCGCCTTCAGGCACCTCTACCGTATATGTAGTGGCATATTCGAGGCCCGAGATGCTGACCGTAATCGTATTGTTGTAGGCATTGACCGAGTTTATCGACACTTCGGGGGTGATGCTTATACGGCTTTGGTCCGCAAGGCTGATCTTTATGTTCTGGTCGTAGCTGAACACGACGGATGAAGTGCTCACAAGTACTCCGGTAGCGCCCGGTTCGGGAGATACGGCCGTCAGCACGGGTGCGGCAGCATCCGTCTTCTGGTTTTTCTCGTTGTTGCCGCAGCTCGCCAGCAAGGCGCACAGGGCCATCAGCATCAGTAATTTAGTTTTCATAAGTTATTTCCAGTCGCTAACATTGCCTCTATTCAGTATGTGGGAATTGGACAGCGCCTTTTTCCAGTCGTCGATGGAGTTGTTCCAGCTGTCGGAATACAAAAGCGGATTGCCTTCACCGTCGAAGCTGTTCCAGGTAAGGAAATAGAGCCAGGGAGCCCCTTCGTCGTAACACGCATCGATATCAAAAAGGTTGCCAATCTCGCAAAGAGCCACCATCTTACGGCCCTTCACCGAATCGTTAACCCTCTTGAATACAGCCGACTGAGTCGTATTCTTGGCCACGTAGAGGTCGGAGCCCACCAGGTCCACGCAGTCATCTCCCGGATACCACTCCTCCATCTTTTCCACATCCGCAAGTTTGCCGGCATCGCTGGTCTGCACGGTCCAAACCCATATCAGGTTGTTCAGTTTGTATGTGTGCGTGAGTTTGTCGTAGAGATATCTCCACAACTGCTTGCAGGGCCCGGCCCCGTCGCGCCCCCACCAGAACCAGGCGCCCCAGGTATAATCCCCTGCGGCCTCGTGCAGAGGGCGGAAGAGGACGGGAATGCCGGCATCGGAGAGGAGTTTCATATATCCCGCCAGCTTGGCTATCTGGGCATCTATGCATTCATGCTGCCAGCTGCCGGCGGCCAGGGCGTCGGATGGTTTGAATACGGAGTTGTCCTTGGTGTAGAAGGCGCACATTCCGGGGTCCTTGGCCCTGTAGGCCTCTTCCGATTTAGGCACGTTCCAATGCCAGCAGATCTGGATAATGCTGCCGGCATCCCAGGCAGCCTTCAGGTCGCTGATATCCCCGTAGTCCGGGCACTCGCTCCAGGCCTTGGGAGGCCATTCCAGGAAGAGGTAGTCGTATCCGCATACCGCGGGATACTTCCCTGTTATGGAGTTTATGTAGTTGGCGAAGCGGTTGTCCCAGCCGTTCTTGCAGGCCATGGAGCCGCTCAGAGTCTTCTTGCCGTAAGTATCCAGCAGGAACTGGTATAGGGCCTTGGCGCGGGGGCTGGCGGAAGCGTTGCTGAGCGTGGTCTGCGGATTCAGCGTGTAGGTCTTATACTCTTTCATCGAGAAGCTCACGCTCACGGCCGGGGAGGGCTCCTGCCCGGTCTTGAATCCGTGCACCGCACCAGCCTTCACGCTCACGGTGTAGGTCGATCCCTGTTCCAGCCCGTTTACGCCCACCTTGAGTTCTTTTCCGTAGGCTAAGACATCCGTGATTCCGGCATCGCCGCTTATGCTTACGGCATCCTGCCCTTTACCGGAAACGGCGATGTTCTGATCGTAGGTAAACACCACCGTAAGGGCGTTCCCCACCAGGTCCCGGCTGCCGTCGGCGGGGTTGACGCTGACAAGGGATGGGCCGGGTACCGGACTGCCACCTCCCTCCTCCTTTCCGCAGGATGCGGACAGAAGAAGGGCGGCAAGCAGCGATATGACAGATAGTTTTTTCATCAGACAACACAAATGAGGACCCGGAGGGAGGGTCAGCCCCCTCCGGGCAAGAGTTTACAATATGGTGACTTCCTTGATGATCCAGTCGGAACCCTGGATTACCATGGCCACGCGGCCGTCGCCCTGATAATCGGTATTCAGGCCGAAGTAGTCGCCGGGAGTAGCCAGGATATGGTTCAAGACTGCTTCCGTCAAGGTGAGCTCGAGTCTGGTGACATCCTTTCCGCCCACATTGTCGGTGGTGATGTATGCTCCGCCGATTTCAGGGAAGGTCATATCGGCATTCGCCCACCAGCCATCGTTGAGCTGGACCTGTCCCCAGCTCTCGGTCTGTTCGAAGTAGAATATCAGCTTGCTGCCGGGGGTTGCCTTTTCGAAATATGACATTGCCAGGCCGAAGCGGCCGTCATCTCCCCAGGTAAGGGAAACGGGGCCCTTGAAGATAGTCACCTCCTGAGGGATATCCTCGACCACTTCTATCTTGGTAAGTATCAGGCTCTCACCCTGAATGATTCCTGAATAGCCCCAATCGACGAACGTCGTGAACTTGGTAAGGATATCCTCGGTAACCTTGATGGAAATATAACCGGAAGAGATATCCATCTTGTTGGTGTTGATGTTATTGGAGCCATCGGTGCTCTCGTCCACCACAAGGGCGTTCCAGTGTCCGTCGAACAACTGGAACTGCCACCAGTCGGCAGTAGGAGTGACATAATAGCGGATCTGCTGGCCCACGTGCATATCGATCTTGGTGAAAGCATCGGCGGGGACTTCCCAGTTGACGGCCCAGGCGCCTAAATCGACATTACCCTCCCAGACGACGGAGATACTCTGCTGAAGCAGCACCTCTATCTTGGTAGGACATACCTCCTTGTCTCCATTGAGCAATTCGAAGGTTATGCTGTAGGTACCTACCTTGTTGTAAGGCATTATGAAGGATATCTCGTCATCGGAACGCTTGATATACTGGGAGACCTTGGCTTCGCCGATGTAGATACGGTCTATCATCATGAAGTTGGTACCCTTGAACGTTACGGCCGCTCCGATATGCTCGGCAGCAGGCATCTCGTTCACTACGATGAAGGAATCATAGTTGACGGTGATTTCGTCGGCAGGCTCCACGGTTTCGCCGTTTGCGAGCTTGAGTACGATCTTGCCGGAAACGGAGGTGGCGGCGGTGGCTATCTTGAGCTCATCCTCGCTTGCCTCGAAAGCTTCTTCCTTACCTCCGAGGGTAACTCCGGAGATAAGGTCGAGGTCGGTTCCGGAAACCACGAGGGTGTCACCGGCGGTGATGGTGGCAGGGGCGATGCTTACTACCGTAGGATGCACGAGGGTGAAAGCGACGGTGCTGCTCTCGCCATTGTCCATCACGAGGGTGATATCACCTTCGACGGCGGTCGCAGGGACGCTTTCAACGGTGATCTTGCCTTCAGCGCAGCTGAATGTCGCACCGGAGGCTCCCACGAAATCGACGCTGGTCACCAGCTCGAGGTCGCTGCCGCTGATTTCGAGAGCGCTGCCCGCCTTGACGGGAACGGGGCTGACGCTGAGGCCGGCAGGCCTGATCATGGTCACGGAACCGGCGTTCAGGGTATCCTTTGCGTAGGAGATGAGCAGGACGTCGCCGCTCTTGGCCTTGGAAGGAATGTCCACGCTGATGGAAGTGTTGCCCTCGTTCAGGGTGAAAGCGGTGGTGTCAAGCACTACGCCGCCCTCGAAGACGAACTTCTCGATCATATTGAGGAAGGTTCCCTCAACAACTGCAGGCTTGCCGGGACGGGCATCCTCTATGGTCAGGGATGTGACCGTAGGCTTGCCTATCTTGATCTCGGTGAAACTGTAGATGAGATTCTCGCCGTCGGTAAGGATGGGCTCGCCGGTGATGGCGTTGGCAGGAACGGTGACCGAAGTCTGGTGGCGGGTGGCACCTGCATTGACGGGGACGCTTACCTCGTTGGCGAAGATGACCTCGGTTACCAGGTTCATATAATCACCGGTGATGGTGATCACGTCGCCGGGCATAGCCTCGGTGGCGCTGAAGGACTCGAACACTATGGGCTCGATGTAAGTGACCTCGCTCTGGGTGAAGAGTTCCTTCTTGCCGGCAACGAGTTTGACTTTGCCGACCTCGGTCCCTTCGGCAGGAAGCTGCACGCGGATCTCGGAAGGATTACCGCTCTTCACTACCTCGATGTCGGTGATGGGCGCGACACCGGGGACCTCCACGGCACCGACCTTATCGAGGTTGCTGCCGTAGAAGCACAGGGTGGCTCCACGCATCACGGGGTTCGGCCCGAACGATACCAGTTTCACTTCGCTGCTGGAATACTGGTTGGTGTCGAGCACCTCCTGCTGGCAAGCTGTGAACAGCAGGAGACCGATAGAAAGTATGCTGATTAACTTTTTCATATTCATTTCTCCTCTACTTATAAGGGACCGCACGGATGTGGTCAATCTTGAAGATAGGCTGGCAATCCTCGCCTGCGACATCGCCGCCGGACACGAAGATGGTCAGACCTGCGAAGGAATCAGCGGCCAGAGGAACCATTGCATCCTTGCCGTGGGAGTCGAACTTGATATCCGACATCGGGATCACGATGGTGACCCACTTGTCGCCGGTATCATAGCTGCCGCTTTCCAGCCAAGGACGCCACAGGGCCCTTGCGGGAGTAGGATAATCACCGTCGCCGGAGATGTACTTGTTGTTCGCACCGCCGAGAGCCTTGCCATCAGGTCCGAGGACGCCGGCATTGCCCAGCGTTACGGAAGCGGTGGAAGACGGGATTATCTGCATAGCGTTGGACTTCCAAGGATTGGAACTGGGGATGTAAAGCTCGAACTTGAAGGCCATAGTGGTGTAGTTGCTGAAATCGACGAGGTCGTACAGACGCCTGGAGGCGGGATCGCTGAAGGTTTCGGGATCCTCCCAGTTGCCGGGCCAGTACTCGAAGCTGAAGTTGGTATCATCCCAGGTACCGTCGGCCGCGAGGGTGGCACTGCCATTTCCTAACTGCAGGAAGTTGCCGTCGATTGCAGTGGCATCGGTGATGATGTCCCTGTTGTGCCAGCCGTGGTTGCCGAGCCCGGTAACGCCGTCGAAGTCGAATAGCATTCCGCGGCTATCGTGGAACTGGAACTTGGAAGAAGTGGTTCCGGATGCGGTGGTAACCTTGACGAATCCGGGCTGTGCACCCGCGGGAACGTGGAAGGTGACGGCCGAACCGCCGGCGAAGCTCATATCGGCGTGAGGCACGGAAGCGCCCACGAACTCGATTTCGAGAGGAGAGTCAGGATCGTCGATGAGATAGTCGCCGGTGAGGGTGACTTCTTCGCCGACAGCAGCCCACTCATTGCTCATAGCGAGAGGCAGCGGTGCGGGAGCGAGGACCTTGAAATCGACGCTCACGGTATCCTTGGCATCCTTGGTGATAAGATATACCTTATCGTCCTTCCGGGTAGGATAAGTCTTGGGAACGGCCACGATCAGGGTGTGGTCGGTGATATAGCTGGGGTTGAGCACGGCCTGCTGGTCGTTGAACCAGATCTGGGTAACGCTGCGCAGGTTGTCACCGAGCATACAGATTATCTCGCCGAGGTATGCCTGGGTCAGATAGCTGTCCTGGTCGGCATAGCGGAAGGAGACGACGGTAGGTTTGCCGTCGGCCACCTTGTAGCGGTCAGGATAGTCGATGCTGTCGGTGTTGCAGGCAGCCGAAGCCGCGAGCACTGCAAGGAAAAGAATACTTTTGAATATATTTTTCATGGCATTCTCCAATTAAAAGTCGTAAGAATAGGTGGCACGCACATCGACGTCGACCGCCTCGGCGGTGGAAGCCATCTGGGCGTTGAACACTACGTCTTCCGTAGGGAAGGGCAGGGTAAAGATCCTGGAAGAGAGGGAAGGATTGTCGTAGTTGTCATTGTAGGTGACAGCGCTGGCATCCCAGGTTCCGGAGTTCTTGAAATCATCGCCGAGCCATTTTTCGGCAACGTCGCTGAGCCCGTTGTAGGTACCCCTCTTCATAGAGGCGAGTTCGGCAAGGCAGCCGGCCTCGTCGTAGTAGCTCCTGCGCACGAAATCGTACCAGCGGTCACCTTCGAGTGCGAGTTCGAGGCGGCGCTCCTTCCAGATGTCATCGAAAGTGACGGAGGAAAGATCGGCGATGTGTGCACGTTCGCGGACGGCGTTGACATAGTCGAGCGCTTTCTCGGGATGTCCGCCGAGCAGTTCAGCTTCGGCATAGATGAGATAGACATCGGAGAGACGCAGCAGGTGGGTAGGAAGCTGATATGCCATACGCGCGGGGCTGATGCCAGTAGCCTGCTCGTGATCGTAAGTGTCGCCATACATATGCTTGGCCACGTTGGCACCCGTACCGGAAGCAAGGTTGCCCGTCGATCCGGCTCCGTATCCGTCCTTGTCGAAGAGGAACTGGAGGTAGTTGAATCCGACTTTGCCGTTGGCATCGGTATGGTCCGTCCAGAAGTAATCGTAGAAGTCGCCGGGCATCATAAAGCTGGCCTTGCGGCGCACGTCGGTATTGTTCCTGAGGGCGGGATCGTCTTTGGAATCGACGCCGAAGGCATTCATAAGGTCGATGGTGGGAACGTTCCAGTCGCCCCAGAGGTCGCCGAATTCATCGAAGCCTACCAGGCCGAGGTCGCTCTGAAGAGTGTTCTGGCTGGTCCAGTTGGACGAAACGGTCCACTGCCAGGAGAGGAGGCACTCGCCGGTTGTATTGAAGCTCTTGAGCTTGAACACGTCGGCATAGACGGGATTCAAGGTACGTCCGGAATAGTCGATGACGTCCTTGGCATAGTCCGCTGCCTTCTTCAGGAGGGCGGGATCGAGGGTTCCACCGAGGCCGGCGGCAGTAAGGCAGACCTTGCTGAGGAGAGCCTCCGCCGTATAGTAATCGATGCGCTCGTAATCGGCCCAGCCGGAGGTCTTCTTGACATCATACTTGTCGAAGAGTTCCATGGCCTTCTCGAGAGTCAGCTGGATATACTCGTAGACATTGGCACGGGTGACCTTGCTGACTTTGTTGTAGCCGCCTCCGGTGAGGAGTTTGTTGTTATCGTGGATGATAGGGACTTCCCCGAAAGTGCGCACCAGATAGAAGTATGCCATTGCCTTCCAGGTGAGGCACTCGGCGATGCTCTTGTAGATAGCCTTGTCGGATGCTCCCTTACCCCTTGCGTTGAGGAGGTTGCTAATCATGGTGTTGGCGTGTCCGTTCACTGCCCAGAGGGAATATGACATATTCATAAGGTCCTCGTCAGTACCGTTCACGCTGTAGTCCATATAAGGACTGCTGCCCATATAGAGGTTGCCGGAGAAGATCTCTCCGACCTTGAAGAAACCGCGCTGGAAATCATACCAGGGAGAGTTGTACAGGGAGTTGACACCCTGTTCGCACTGCTCGTCGGTAAGATAGAAATTGTCGACGTTGTAGTTGTCTTCGCCGGGACGGTTCAGGAATTCGCTGCAGGAAACCAGTCCGAGCGAAATAACCGTAATACTGAGTATAGCTATTATCTTTTTCATGACTGTATCCTTTTAGAATGAAATGTTGACACCGAAAGAATAGAGGGTCGGGGAAGGATAACGGCCATTGTCGAGGCCATATACCAAACCCGAAGAGTCCTGAGTACTTGCACCGACCTCGGGATCATATCCGCTGTACTTGGTGAAAGTATAGAGGTTCTGGATGTTCATATAAAGGCGGATGTTATCGACCTTGAAACGGTTGAGGACTGCCTTGGGAACATTGTATCCGAGGGTGATGTTCTTGATGCGGATATAGGAGCCGTCCTCGATGTAACGGTCGCTGACACGGTCGTTGTCGTTAGGATCGCTGAGCGAAGCACGAGGGATCTTGGTTCCGGGATTGGCCACCACCACGTTGTTGATGTCATTGTACCACTCGTCGGCATACACGCCGTTGGCGGGAACCAGGCGGGCGTGGTTGGAAACCACGTTCAGCTGGTTGGTCCAAGGGCTGTTCATATGGGTAAGGGTGATAGCATTGTAGTTGAGCACGTCGTTACCGAAAGCACCGTTGAGGAAGATGCTCAGATCGAAATTCTTGTAACGGAAGGTGTTGGTCCAGCCAAGGGTGAAGTCCGGGAGAGGATTGCCGATGACGGTACGGTCCTTTTCATTGATCTCGCCGTCCTCGTTGATATCCTTGTACTTGATATCGCCGACCCACACGGTATTGCCGCGGGAGAATTTCCCGTCGGAAGGATACTTGTTCGCGCGAGGGCTGTTCTGGATGTCATCTAAGTCTTTGTAGACGCCTTCGACCTTATAGCCGTAGAAGTTGTACAGAGGCTTGCCTATCTCGGACACGCTCACGACGTCGCTCCACTGGCCGTAGCCGATGAGGGATGCGTTCTCGGTATCGGAAAGGCTGACGAGCTTGTTGCGGTTGAAGGAGATGGTGAAGTTGCTGTCCCAGCCGAAATTGCCATTGTCGATAGGATGGGTGTCGAGGGTGATTTCGATACCCTTGTTCTCGATGGAGCCGTAGTTGCCCTTAGGAGCGGCAAGTGCGGAAGAACCGTTGCCGCTGGTTCCCATATAGGAAGGGAGCTGCATACGCATCAGCATATCGTCGGAACGCTTGAGATATGCGTCCACGGTGAGGTTGATCCTGTTCTTCAGGAAGGAGAGGTCGAGACCTACGTTCCACTGCTCCTGGCTTTCCCAGCGAATGGCATCGTTGGCGATGTTGGCAGGGCGGTAGCCGGTACCGAGGGCGGAATCCATCCTGCTGATGGAGGAACCCCAGGCATATCCGCCGATGTTGGCGTTACCGGTCTGGCCCCAGCCGAGACGGATCTTACCGTTGTTGAGCACATCCTTCATAAAGTCGAAGAACTTCTCGTTGGTGAAGCGCCAGGCAGCTGCCACGGAGTGGAATCCGGCCCAGCGGTTACGGGGACCGAAGTTGGAACTGCCATCGTAACGATAGGTGTAGGTGAGCAGATAACGGTCGTCGTAGTTATAGGTTTCACGGGTGAAGAACGAAGCCATCGCGGAAGAACCGAAGCCGCCGGAAACGGTGGGAGTTCCGCCCGCAAGGGCGATGTTGTGTACCTCGTCGGAAGGGAGGTTGGTGTTGTTCACGCCCATATAGTCCCAGCTGCTTTCCCAGCACTCCTGACCGAGCATTGCGGTGAGGCTGTGCTTGCCGAACTGGTTGGAATAGGTAAGGTAGTTCTTGAACTGCCAGAAGAGTCCGAGGTTCATCTGCTCCCTCATACTATTGGATTTGGGGAAGCCGGTCATAATGTTGCCGCTGACATCCTTCATAACAGGCTCGTAGGTAACTGCCTTGGAGTTGTTGACGTCGAATCCGAGCTCAGTCCTCCAGACGAAGTGCTTGACGGGAGTGAGTTCGGCATAGATGTTACCCTGCAGTTTCTGACGGTTGAGCAGGATTTCCTTGTTCATTGCCAGGGCAACCGGGTTGGGGGAAGTTACGCCCTCGGTGATCGTAGAAGCATAGTTTCCGTAAACGTCATAGACGGGACGGTCCGGAGTGCTGGTCAGGGAGTAGAAGATGATACCCTCGTTGGAGTCGGCCAGCTTGAGGTTGTCCTTGGTGTTGGCATAGGTAACGTTGAGACCGAGCTTGAACCATTTCTTGAGCTGGGCGTCGAGGTTGGCGCGGAGGCTGAAACGGTTGAACTCGGATCCGATGATGGTACCTTCCTGATCCATCCAGGAGCCGGATACGAAGTACTGCACCTTCTCGCTTCCGCCCTGGGCGCTCAGCTGATGCTGATGCTGGAAAGCGGTCTGGAAGATTTCGTCCTGCCAGTTGGTACCCTTGCCGAGCAGCGAAGGAGTGGCGTAGTATTTACTGCCATCGTAGATTTCGCCTTCTTCGACCATCGAGTTGTAGAAAGTGGCATATTCACGGAGGTTCATGATGTCGAGCCTCTTGGTCTGCCTGGCGGCGGCTACCATGCCGTCGTATGAGAATTTGGCATCACCCGCCTTACCGTGCTTGGTAGTGATGAGGATGACGCCGTTCGCACCCTGTGCGCCGTAAATTGCAGTTGCGGAAGCATCCTTGAGGATTTCCATGCTGACGATATCGGCAGGGTTGATGGTGGACAGAGGGGAGATGGTGGAAACCTTACCGTTTCCGAGGGCGTCTCCGAGACCGAAGTCAGCACCGGAGTTTCCTCCTCCCTGCATAATGACACCGTCGATCACGTAGAGCGGCTCGGCGTTCGCGTTGATTGTGGCCTGACCACGCACCCTGATGCTGGAGGATGAACCAGGAGCACCGGAAGTAGTGATGGCGGTCACACCTGCCGCACGTCCCTGAAGGGACTGGTCGAGGCTGGTGATGATCGATCCCCTGAGGTCGTCTTCCTTCATAGAGACGGACGCTCCTGCAAGGTCACTCTTTTTCATCGTACCGTAACCCACGACGACTACTTCGTCGAGGAATTCGGCATCTTCTGCGAGGATAACGTCGATGACGGACCTGCCCGCCACGGCGATTTCCTGGGTCGCATAACCGATGGACTTGATTTCCAGCACTGCATTCGCGGAAACGCTGATGCTGTACTTACCGTCCAGATCGGTCGTAGTGCCATTGGTGGTGCCTTTTTCGATGACGCTCACACCGATGACAGGGCCTATTGCATCCTTGACGGTACCGGAGACGGTCACCTTCTGGGCGAACATCGCGGTGCTGGCGAGGAGCATCAACAGGCAAGTAAGGATTTTACTTTTCATTTGACCTGATTTAGTTGTTAATAAATTGTAGTTAGTATTTAGAATTTCTTGAAAAATTCGTCCCGGGCCTCGTTGAACGAAGGTTCAGCCCACATCGCGTGGCCGCAGAGCGGCACGCACATATAGGATTTCTCGGATTTCACGTTGTTGTAGCCTGCGAAATTGGTATGCGGCGGGCAGGTGGGATCCTGCAGGCCGAAGGCCATGAACACAGGGCAGCTGATGCGCGGCGTAAAGTTCTTGATGTCGAAGTAGCGGAGCATTTCCATAAGGGCGGCGCGGTCGATCCCTTCGGCATCGGCCTGCTGGAAAACCTCGTGCATGGGCCACCAGACTATCCTGGCATAATCCGGATAATCGCTGAGGAAGGGCACGCTGGGTGCGATGGCGCGCATCTTTCCGGTGAGGCTGGCGGATATCCAGGTGAAAGCGCCTCCCTGGCTGTCGCCGCAGCCGAAGATGCGGGTGGTGTCGGCCTTGGGGAGGGATGCCGCAAACTCCACTGCACGCACGATGTCGCAGAAAGCTCCGCGGTAGTAGAATTCCTCCTTGGAAGCGAGCCCGCGGTCTATCCACCGGCTGTTTCCCTCCTTGAAGATGCCCTGGTCGCGCACGCTCACGGTGTAGTCGATGCGGTCAGCGTGCCAGTCGGGATCCTCGTAATATACGTCTGCCCCATAGCCCATGAAGTTCATACGGACGGGATAGCGCCCCTCGGCGGTGGGGATGAAGATGATGCCCCCCATGGTGGCACCGCCCCAGGAAGGCATCTCCACGCGATAGCACTCGCGCTTGTCGGAAGAATGTTCGGGAAGAAGGGTCCATCGTACCTCCATAGGCACGGCGGAGAGTTCGGAGAGAGTGGTCTGCCAGAAGGCGTCGAAGTCCTCGGGCGCATCGGAAGGGCTCTGAATCTGCTCGGGATTGACACCGATGTTGAAGCTCTTGCTACCATTGATGCAGACCTGGTAGAATCCGGGCTCCAGATTACCCAGGGAGATGCTGGTGCGTACGGCGCGGCCGGGACGGGTGCGCACCTGCACGGAGCCTTCCAGCACGGGTGCGGCGGATGCATCCATAAGGTCCAGGTCCCTGCGCACGCTGTAGTGCACTTCGGCCAGGGGCAGGTTGGAACTGACCTCGGCAGCAAGCTTGAAAGGCCCTTTGCCGAAGAACATCCAATCGTGCTCCACCGGCACGTTTACGCTCACCACATTGGCCAGGCTATCGGTATAGGCCCGGATGATGGAAAGGGTGGAGGTGTCGCTGAGATACACTCCGTTGAGCCCCTGTCCCTCCTGGAAAGGATCTCCGCAGAGATCGTCTCCCTCCTGCCAGAAATCGTGGCCGGGGGTCTGGCGGGCAAGCCCGCTCCAAGCCCAGAAATTGCAGCCGAGCAGCACGTCGGCATTGCGGGCGGATTCCAACACGCGCGCGAAAACATATTTATATATGGCATCGCGGCCGGTGACGGGGGCCTTGCGGCTGAAGGAGAAAGCGTCGCGGGGATATCCGAATTCCTCGATGACGACCTTCTTGCCCAGCCTGCGGGCCAGCTGCAGGTGCGAGTCGATGTAACGGCCAATCTGCTCCACGGCCCCGGCTGCACCTCCGGCTATGTCACCTTCCTCCACCCACTTCCAGTTGTAGGGCCAGATGTGTATGGTGATATAGTCGATATCGGCACAGTCATTCAGTTTTTCATAGATGGACATTTCCTTCTCGCAGCCCATCTGCCCCTCGTTGCCCGTGCTTACCATATGGTCGGGGTCGATGGATTTGATCAGGGCTGCGGTGCCGTGCACATAGCTGTAGAAAGCCTCCACGGCTGCGGGCTCGGTGCTGAACGGGCGGGGCTCGTTGCAGATCTGCCAGGAATAGATGGCATCCGAACCTTTGTAACGCTCTACCACCCTGCGGACGTGCTCCTGATAGAGCTCCACGGCCTTTGCGTTCTGGGCAAAGGCGGCCATTGCGGGCATATAGACGTGGTATCCGTCGGTGGCGGGATGAGGCTGGCGGCCTGCGCCGGCCTTCTCGAGATAGGAACGATAACCATCCTCGCTCCACTCCCAGGCATTGTTAAGGAAGAGCACAGCCTGCATCTTGCGGCTGGAGAGCTCGCCCAGCAGCGCATCCATACCATCCCAGTTTTCGTCGGTGGCAAGGACGCGGACATTGTCGATACCATAGGCTTTCAGGGAATCCAGTTCGGCACGCAGACGCTCCGGCTCGCTTACGGCGATGCTGGAAGCATACCACATGTTGGTCCCTATGAAATAGCGGGGAGAATCTTCCTTGGCTGCCTTGACATCACAAGATGCCACTGAAAGCATCAGAAGGCAGAAAGAGAGGTGGATAAAGAATCCCTTCAGGTTATCAGTCATTGTTTCGCGCGTTAACAGTTGCAAATTTACAGAGTTACTCGCTATGCTACTGATACCTTTTTGTCAATTATCGCAAACTTTTTCGCTATATGATAATCTTTGTCTTCTTATACACCTGCCTGAAATCCCTCGGCGTCATGCCTTTTTTCTCCTTGAACACACGGTTGAAATTCGACAGGTTGTTGAATCCGCAGTTGTAGCATATGACCGACACGCTTTCATTGGTGTCCACCAGGGCGCGGGCGGCATTTCCCAGACGCACGTCGGTGATGTAGTCGGTAATCGTCCTGGCTGCGTGGGAGCGGAAGAAGCGGCTGCACGAAGTAGGGCTCATGCTTATCAGATCTGCCAGGGTGTCCAGTTGTATGGACTCGGCGTAGTGCTTGTGGATGTATTCTTTTATAGTTTCGACACGCCGGCTCTCGGAATTGCGGGGTGCCTTTGCAAAGGCACTGGTAGCTAGTTTGCGACCTTCGAACTGCGACAGCTCGTGCAGTATCTGTATGCAGCAGATAACCTGCTCGAAACTATCTTTGACAGTGGCTATGGTATCTAGTTTCGAGTAAACTTTCATTATGGCATCCTGCGGGAAGGCAAGCCCCTGGCGGGCCTCGTCGAACATCTTGCGCACCGAATCGAACTGGTTCTTGGACAGCAGGCCGGTATCGAAGAGGTCGGGCGAGAACTGTATGGTTATCTCCCTGATGTCCTCGGAAGTGCAGCTGCCCTGCTCCCAGACGTGTTCCAGGCCCTCTCCCGTTACCAGCACCAGCTCGTAGCGGCCTATGGTTTCTATGCTGTCGCCAACTATGCGGCGCACGCCCGAACCGTTGCTGATGAAGTTCAGTTCGTACTCCCTGTGGCGGTGCAGGGGGTAGTCGAATTTGTTTTTATGCCTTTCCACTATGTAGAAGCAATCTTTGTCGGAAAGGCCGGTGATTTCTGATAGGACTTGCATACTTCCGCAAATATATAATTTTTTCAAAAAATAATACTATTTTATCATAATCTTCCGCCCGAACCATATTATATGAAGATTAATCCTATTTTTGCGTTATGACACGAAAAACCGATATCTTGAGGGCCGAGGTCCTCGCCGAACTCGAAAACGACATCCTTCCCTTCTGGCTCGAAAAAATGCAGCTTCCTTCCGGCGGATTCCACGCCAGGATCGACGGCAGAGGCAGGCTGGACGACTCCGCGCCCAAGGGGGCCATACTGAATGCCCGCATACTGTGGACCTTCTCGTCGGCCTACCGGCTGCTGGGCCGCCCGGAATATCTGGAGGCCGCCCGCAACGCATTCGCCCAGATTAGGGACCGTTTCGCCGACCCCGAGTACGGCGGCATCTACTGGAGCCTCTCCCCCGACGGCAGTCCCCTCGATACTAAAAAGCAGTTCTATGCCATAGCCTTCGCAGTGTACGGTTGTGCGGAGTTCTTCCGCGCCACCGGCGAAGAGGAGGCCCTGGAACTTGCCATCAGCCTGTGGCGCAGCATCGAGGACCACAGCCTCGATACGGTAAAGGGCGGATATCTGGAGGCCTGCACCCGCGATTGGCAGCCCATAGCGGATATGCGACTTTCGGAGAAGGACCGCAACGATGCCAAGACTATGAACACCCATCTGCACATCCTGGAGGGCTATACCGGCCTTTACCGCGTATGGAAGGACGAAACCCTGCGCCGCCGCCTGGTAGAGCTCTGCAATATATTCACCGACAGGATAGTGCGCCCCGACGGCCATCTGGGGCTCTTCTTCGACGAAGACTGGAATTCCCAGTCGGATATGGTCTCCTACGGCCACGACATCGAGGCTTCGTGGCTGCTCTGCGAGACTGCCGAGCTGCTTGGGGACGAGACCTTGCTGGCCAAGGTGCGCGCGTGCTGCGCCCGTATCGCCACCGCCTCGCTCGAAGGCCTGCAGCCGGATGGTTCGATGATCTACGAGTACGAGCCTGGGACAGCCGGCTCGACCGGGCATCTTGACACCAACCGCCACTGGTGGGTGCAGGCCGAGACCGTCGTCGGCTGCCTCAACCAAGGATGGGAGGAACGTGCCCTGCGCTGCTGGGACTACATCAAAAAGAACCTCCTCGCACCCGACGGCGAATGGTACTGGAGCGTAGATGCGGACGGAAATCCCAACACCGCCGATGACCGCGCCGGTTTCTGGAAGTGCCCCTACCACAATGGCCGTATGTGTATGGAAATTATTTCGTAATTTAGCAGACCAAAACTGAAACCATGAGCTCTCTGAGACAAACGGGCAGCCGGGCCTATCTTACCGGCATAGTGCTGGTCGCCGTCATCGGCGGCCTGCTTTTCGGATATGATACGGCTGTGATTTCCGGAGCGGAACGCGGCCTGCAGGCCTTCTTCCAGTCCGCAGGAGACTTTTCCTATACCGACGCGCTCCACGGCTTCACCACTTCCAGCGCGCTCATCGGCTGCGTCATCGGAGCCCTGATATCCGGCCTTATGGCCTCCCGGCTCGGGCGTAAGCGTTCGCTGTTCGCAGCGGGCATAATGTTCTTCCTGTCCGCCCTGGGATCCTACGATCCTGAATTCCTCTTCTTCCAGAAAGGAGTCGCCACCAAGGGATTGCTGGTGGCGTTCAACCTCTACCGCGTGCTCGGAGGCATAGGCGTAGGTATGGCATCCGCCCTCTGCCCCATGTACATCGCGGAAGTATCCCCCGCCAACAAACGGGGAACGCTGGTATCCTGGAACCAGTTCGCCATTATATTCGGCCAGCTGGTGGTGTATTTCGTAAACTTCCTCATCATCCGCTCCCACGCCAATGACCCGGCCGTGGTGGAGTGGACCAACAGCATAGGCTGGAGGGTGATGTTCGTGAGCGAGGCAGTGCCCGCCGCCCTCTTCACCCTGCTCATATTGCTGGTGCCCGAGACTCCCCGCTATCTTGCCCTCAACGGCCAGGATGACAAGGCCCTCAGCGTGCTCAGCAACATAAACGGCGAGGCTAAGGCTCGCGAGATACTGGCCGAAATCAAGGCCACCGCAGTCGAGAAGACCGAGAAACTCTTCAGCTATGGCTGGCTGGTGATATTCATTGGATGCATGCTGAGCGTGTTCCAGCAGATAATAGGCATCAATGCCGTGCTCTACTTCGCTCCCCGCATCTTCGAATCCATGGGCGTCAGCAACAATATGCTCTTCACGGTCATAATGGGAGTGATCAACATCTCCTTCACCCTGGTGGCCGTGTTCACGGTCGAGAAGCTGGGACGCAAGCCCCTGCTCATCACCGGTTCCCTGGGAATGGCCCTAGGAGCAATAGGCGTGGCCCTTTCTAACGTAGTGACACTCCCCGCCCTCGTGCCCGTCATCAGCATTATGGTTTACAGCGCCTGCTTCATGTTCAGCTGGGGGCCCATCTGCTGGGTGTACATCTCGGAACTCTTCCCCAATACCATACGCAGCCAGGCGACTGCCATAGCAGTGGCGTTCCAGTGGATATTCAACTTCATAGTGTCCAGCACCTTCGTGCCTATGTACACCTACAGCCACTTCTTCGCCTACGCCCTCTACGGCGGCATCTGCCTGGTGGCAGCCATCTTCGTCTGGAAACTCGTCCCCGAAACCAAGGGCAAGACCTTGGAAGATATGACCGCCCTCTGGAAAGGACGGAAAAAATAACAGCCTATGTGGATTTGGATGGCCCTTGCTTCTGCGGTGCTTCTCGGTGTCTATGATGTCGCCAAGAAGTCGGCCCTGAAACGCAATGGCGTATATTTCATACTACTGCTTGCCACGGCGCTAAGCGCGCTCTTTGTCAGTCCCTTCCTCACACTTGGGAACGGTCCCGACCATCTGCGCCTGATATTCAAGGCCGTGCTGGTCACCGCCTCCTGGGTAAGCGGGATGATAGCCCTGCAGCTGCTTCCCATCACGACGGTCAGCACCTTCAAGACCTCGCGGCCCATGTTCGTGGTGCTTTTCTCCATACTCCTTTTCGGAGAGAGGCTCAACTGGCAGCAGTGGCTCGGCGTGGCGGCCGTGCTGCTCTCCCTCTGGCTGCTCAGCGTGAACAGCGAGCGCGAGGGAATCTCCTTCAAGGGGAACAAAGGCTTCTGGGCCCTAGTCGTTTCGATTTTCACCGGGGTTGCCAGCGCCCTCTGGGACAAGCACATAATGTCCGGGATGCAGCCTCTCTTCGTGCAGAGCTGGACCAATATCTACATCACCCTGCTGCTGGCGCTCATTATGCTGCTGCGCCGCTGCAAAGGCATCTCCGAGCCCGTTCGCTGGGACTGGACCATAGTGCTGATAGCCTTGCTGATCACCGGCGCGGACATGCTCTATTTCTTCTCCCTCAAGGAAGACGGGGCCCTGCTTTCGGTGATTTCCCTTATCCGCCGCAGTTCGGTAATCATAACCTTCGCCCTTGGGGCGGCCCTTTTCAAGGAAAAGCGCATCGCCCAGAAGGCCGGAGTGCTTCTGCTGATGCTCGCCGGCGTCACCGTCCTGATGGTAGGATCCCTTTGACGCTATAACATAATGACAGGGGGTGGCCAGATTATGGCCACCCCCCTGTCGTAAAGATAAGATGGAACTACTGCGCAGAGAGTTTCTGGCAACGGATGGAGAAGGCAGAAGACTTGCGGTCGTAGCTCTGCTTGGTGCTCGATGCCTGGAATGACTGGGCGTTGTCCGTATTGTCGCTGCGCTGGGCGGTCGTCCAGTACATACCAAAGCTGCCGTCGGCATAATAGCTGGAGCTGTTGTATTTCAGGTAGCCGGCGAAAGGATAGTACATACCATCCATCACGATACCGCCGTTGACCTCGTCCTTGGAGTAGGTGTCCGCGCTGTTGATGGATGCGTAGGCGCCTCCCGAGTAATCATAGTCAGGGGCCTTGTATCCGGCAGGGCAAGGGTCGTACAGGCCCTTCACTCCATTGGACCAGATTTCTCCTTCGACGGAAGGATCGTACCAGCAGGTCTGTCCGGCGATCATTTCCGTAGGATGCTGCACGGCATATTCCGTGGTCTTGTCGTGGGCCGCAGCCTGCTTTACCCAGGAGAAGGCCTCCTCGTATGCGGGA
>JAEEXQ010000055.1 GCA_016287875.1 Bacteroidales bacterium
GATGAAGTTCGTAGCTTGCTATTTCGAATTCTTTGTCGTCTCCCATATGCTTGCCCTGGTCGTCGGAGATCTTGATGACCTTCTCCCAAGGGTCCTTATAGCTCATACGGCAGCGGCTGAGCTTCATTACTATGTTTGCAGCCTTGTAGCCTTCGATACCCGGATCGCAGGTAATATTCGTGCCGATGCCGGCGCTGAACTTTATGCGGCCGCGGAAATAATCCGCAACCTCCTTGTATTTGGGGAAGTTGAGAGCATTGCTGAATACCAGCACCTTGGACTTGGGGTCGATGCCGAATTCTTCGAGACGGGCTATGATGGCATCCCCGACCTCCTTCTCGTCACCCGAATCCTGACGGAATCCGTCGAGCAGCTTGGCCTGCTTCATAGTAAGCGTGCGCAGGAATGACTTGGTAGTGAAGGTGTCGATCAGGGCCGTTCCGAGGGCTCCGTCATATACCTTTATCCAGTCCTCAAGAGAGAGATAGTTGGCCCTCTTGTATCCGAATACTCCGCTATGGAACATTACCCATTCGTGAGGGAAGGTCCCTATCGGCGTCATATCGTATTTCATTGCGAAATACACGTTGGAGGTGCCGGCGCAGTATTTCGGGCACTTCTCCTTGAGCTCTTTGACGATTGCGTCGTGCAGCACCGAACTGAAGCGCCTGCGGGTGCCGAATTCCGAGAACGACAGACCTTCGGCGTTGGCCAGTTCTATCTTGGCGTCGAGTATTTCAAGGGATTTGTGGATGTCGGCCTGGACACCGCGCACCCTGTTGCGCAGTTCCGCCACGATAGCAAGTATCGGGACTTCGTAGAGCGTAACCTTGTAAAGATAGTCGGTCACTTCTATCTGCAGATGCCCGTCCTTGTCGAGGCTGACATCTATCTTCGAGGGATCGAAATGGAATCCGCGCAGCCATTCCCAGTAGTTGCGGTTGATGTAGCGTATCTTGCGGGTTATGTAATCGAATTCCGCATCGGTGAGACGAAGCCTCCCCAGATGCTCGAACTCCTCTTTGAGCGCTGACAAAAAGGCAGCGTCATAAACCTCTGCCGCACGGTCGTTGAACTTGAAGGTCCCTTCTGCAAGGGGATAGAGATGGAAATAGGCGTTGGAAGTGGAAAACTTGTAAAGATCAGTATCCAGTATACTTAGAATCATGGCTACTTGGTTTGATTTTTGTTGCACGGACTTTGTTCTAAATACCTACAAATATAATGAATTTAATCAAAGAAAAATCATTCGGAGGAGAGAGACCGCTCTTTGGCCTGGAGCACTGCAGGATGGAGAATATCAAGATTACCGACGGAGAGTCCGGAATCAAGTTCTGCAAGGATGTCGAAGTCGTCGGAAGCCGTTTCCTAGGCAAATATCCCCTATGGCACGTAGATGGTTCACTCATCGAGGATTGCTATTTCGCCCCCGAATCGCGTTCTGCAATTTGGTACAGCGACCATATGACTATGAAGAACTGTGTCATCGACGCACCCAAGTTCTTCCGCGAGATGAAGGACCTCAAGATCAGCGATACGGTCCTTAACGATGCCGACGAGACCTTCTGGAAGGTTGACGGCCTCGAGGTCAGGAATCTTAAGATAAAAGACGGCACCTACCCGTTTATGTTCAGCAAGAACATTTATGTAGATGGGCTGGAGGCCGATTCGAAGTATGTTTTCCAGTACGTCCGCGACGCCGAGATACATAATGCGCGCATTACTACCAAGGACGCTTTCTGGGAGACCGAGAACGTTACGATCTATGATTCCGTGCTTGACGGAGAATATCTTGGCTGGCATTCAAAGAATCTGAAGCTGGTAAGATGCCATATATCCGGCGAACAACCCCTCTGCTACGTCAAGGGGCTGATCCTCGAGGATTGCAGCTTCGATCCTGCCTGTGACCGTTGTTTCGAAGATTCTGAGCTTCAGGCGGACATCAAGGGTGACATCACCGAAATAAAGAATCCCAAGACGGGGAAGATAGTAGTACACGGCAGCATAGGCCGCGTGACCATCGACTCCTTCGTCCGTAAACCCGCAAATTGTATCATCAAAGAAGAATCTAGATAAGGAAATGGCTCAGACAATCCTGATATTTGCATTGGTCATCGCCGCCGGCCTCTGGCTCGGGCGCTATAAGGTAAAAGGGATCAGCATAGGCTCCACCTGGATTCTTTTCGTAGGTATAATAGTGAGCCATTTCGGTTTCAAGCCCGATCCCACGGCCCTTTCTTTCGTCAAGGATTTCGGTCTCATACTTTTCGTATTCTCCATAGGCCTTGCAGTCGGCCCCGGGTTCTTCCACTCTTTCCGTAAAGGTGGGGTGACCATGAACCTGCTGGCCGTAGGAATGGTGCTTATGGCCGGTGCCACGGCCGTGCTCATACACCTGATTACCGGAGAGAAGATGGAAACCATGGTAGGAGTCATGTCCGGAGCGGTCACGAACACTCCCGGCCTCGGTGCAGCCCAGCAGACCCTTTCCGATGTCCTGACGGCCCAGGGTGAATCCGCTGCAAGTGCTGCCGAAGCGGCCGCCGGCCTGGCCTCTTCCTATGCCGTTGCCTACCCTCTTGGCGTGCTGGCAGTAATCGCCCTGCTGATTGCCTTCAAGTCCATTTTCAAGATAGATCCCGAGAAGGAGCGCAAAGCCCTCGACGACGAGGTTTCCAGCCAGGATATGGCCCGCCGCATGCATTGTGAAGTAGAGAATCCGGCCATATTCGGGAAGAAACTTGCAGACATCATAGGAAGCTATTCTGAGAGCCTGGTAGTGTCCCGGCTGATGCGCGGAAACGAAATCTTCATCCCCGGGCCCGATACTGTCCTGGAAAAAGGTGACAAGCTGCTGATAGTCACATCCCAACCCTGCGTGGACCAGGCCCGAATTCTGTTCGGAGAGGAAATCCCCATGCATCTTTCGGATTGGACCAAGATGGATGGGAAACTGGTCACCAAGCGCCTCAGCATCACCAAATCCTCCCTCACCGGAAAGCATCTGAAGAACCTTCATATACGCAGCGACTATGGCGTCACCGTGACCCGCGTGCTGCGTGCGGGCGTCGAACTGGTCGCCAGCCCCAACCTCATCCTCCAGATGGGAGACAGCATACAGGTGGTAGGTACTGAAGAAGCTATCAATGCAGTGGCCAAACTGGTCGGGAACAAGCCCGAAACGCTTACCCATCCCAACCTGGTGCCCATCTTCGCTGGAATAGCCGTAGGTGTGATCTTCGGCACCCTGCCCATCAAGTTCCCCGGCATCCCCCAGCCGGTCAGGCTGGGCCTCGCGGGCGGTCCGCTGATCATCGCCATACTCCTCGGGCATTTCGGTCCTAAGCTCAGGATCACCACCTACACAACCTTGAGCGCAAATATGATGATAAGGGAGATAGGCATCAACCTTTTCCTTGCGGCTGTTGGTCTGGGTGCTGGCGAGAACTTCGTCAGCGCGCTTGTAGGCGGCGGATATATGTGGATACTCTACGGTGCCATAATCACAGTAGTGCCCATAGTCATCACTATGCTGCTGGCCCGCCTGGTATTCAAGCTGAATTTCTTCCAGATCTGCGGTCTGATAACCGGATCATCGACAAATCCCCCCGTGCTTGCATTCGCACAGGGGGCATATGGGAGTGATTATACTTCGGTGAACTATGCAACCGTCTATCCTCTCGCAATGTTTTTGCGCGTGCTGACGGCGCAGTTGCTGATTCTGTACGCCCTAGCCTAGGACGGCATCGCGCAGCGCTTCGAAGGCAGGGATATCGCTGTCTTTCATTGCGCTGCGTATTGTCACTATAGGTTCCAGTATGGTGACATCTTTCATCGCGGAGAACTTCTCCTTCATCACCCGTGCGGCAGTGGGGGCCCAGGAACCGTTCTCTATGATCCCTACGCGCCTTTTCTGCCAGCTCTTGTCCTGGAGGTGAGAGATGAATTCCGCTGCCGGAGGGAAGAGCCCGGCATCATAGGAGCTGGCCGCGATGACCATAGTCCCATAGCGGAAGGCATCTTCCACACCCTCGGCCTGATCGTCGGCCGTAAGGTCGTTGAAAGCGACTTTCACACCCTTTTCCTCGAGCATCGAGGCGAACTTGCGGGCGGCGGCAAGGGTATTGCCGTGTATGGAGGCACAGGCCACGAAAACGCCCTCGGATTCCACTCCGTAGCTGCTCCAGGTGTCGTAGAGCTTGAGATAAGGGCTGAGGTCGCCCTTGAGCACGGGCCCGTGGAGAGGGAAGATGCGCTCTATGCGGACTCCGGCCAATTTCTTCAGGAGCGTCTGCACAGGGCCGCCGTACTTCCCTACTATGTTGAAGTAGTAGCGGCGGGCTTCGCAAGCCCAGTCATTGTCTTCGTCGGAATCGAAACCGCAGCGCTCCAGGCCGCCGAATTTGCCGAAGGCATCTGCCGAAAAGAGAGTTCCTTCAGCCTGTTCGTAGCTCATCATTACCTCGGGCCAATGCACCATCGGGGCGAGGAAGAAGCGCAGGCTGTGCTTTCCGAGTTCCAGGACGTCACCCTCCTTGACAGCGACCGTGCGCCCTTCCAGGCTGATTCCGGGAAAGAAGTTGGGAATCATCTGCAGGGCTCTTTCGGTGGCGACCACCTTAAGCGAGGGGTACTCCCCCAGCAGCCAGGCCAGCTGCGAGGAATGGTCGGGCTCCATATGGTGGAGCACGAAATAATCGGGCTTGGCACCACACAGGGCTTCCTGCAGATTCTTCCGCCAGGCATCGGCGGTGCTGCGGTCGCAGGAATCCATAATGGCGGTTTTGGTGTCCTTTATAAGCCAGGAATTATATGCCATCCCGTCCGGAATCGCATACTGGCTTTCGAATTTAGGTTCCGAGTAATCGTCGGTCCCTATGTAGGTCAGAGAATCATTGAATTTCCGTATCATATCTTGAAATAATAGTCTTGGCAACCAGATGCGCCGTGGACCAGGCCGCCTGGAGGTTGAAGCCGCCCGTAACGGCATCCACATCCAGTATTTCGCCGGCAAAGAATAGGCCCGGACGCTCTTTGCATTCCAGGGACGAGAGCTTGACCGAGGAGAGTGACACTCCCCCGCAAGTCACGAATTCATCCCTGAAACGGGTTTTCCCATTGATGTAATATGTGTCGCAGAGCAGGGTCTGCACCAGTCGGCCCATCCATTTGGGGCCTAGCTCCGCCCAGGTCCGGCTTCCTCCCAGACCAGTGCGTTCCAGAAGGAACTCCCACAGCCTGGAGGCTATGCCATCCGGGTGAACGGATTTCAGAAGCTTATGTGGGTTGGAGGCCTTCAACGCTTCGAGCTCCGCGCGTAAGGCAGATTCGTCCGAACTGCACCACCTGACATTGAGAGGGCAATGGTAGGCCTGTCCGGCAAGATACCTGGCTGCATATGAAGAGAGCCTCAGGGCCGCCGGGCCGCTGAATCCCCAGTCGGTTATAAGCAGGGGGCCTTCCGCACGCAATCCGCTTCCAGGTATGCTGAGGGCGGCTTCCATGCTGAGCCCCATAAGGGATGTAACTGAGGAACGGCCACCGGAAGGGCTGTCGCTAATATTGAAACTGAACAGCGACGGTACAGGGGGCTCTATCTTGACAGGCAGGCCCTTGAGTATTTCCATCCCCGGGCCGCCTCCCGCCGTAAGCACCAGTACGTCGCTTTCGGGCAGTTCAGTGACCTTATGATTGCAGATTATCCGGACGCCGTCCAGAGCCCGCAGCAGGGCGCCGACAACTTCCATCGCATCCTGTGATTTGGGAAAGATACGTCCGCCATCTTCGGTCACGAAGCCCTTTACGCCCTTGGATTCGAACCAGCGGAGGGTGTCTTCGTGTGAAAACTCCGCAAGGGCCCTTTTCATCAAGGATGCTCCTCGCGGATATACTTCTGCAAGGCTGCGTACCGATGAGAAATCGTTGCTGATATTGCATCTTCCGCCGCCGGTAAGCGCCAGTTTTGCTAGAGGCCTGGCGCCGGCCTCCAGTATACGGATGTCGGCACCGGGAAGAGCCTCAAGCAACTGCGCTGCGCAGAAGCAACCGGAGGCACCGGCGCCGACAATCGTTATGTTTATGGAATCGTTACGCAACTGGCTCAACCACAGGGGCAACGGGTTCTACCACGGGAGCCGCAGGCTCTACGGCAGGGGCTGCAGGTTCCACGACGGGCTCGGGAACGGTGACAGGCTCTTCAGGAACGGTGGGGACTGCGACGGGTTCGGGAGCTACAACAGGAGCGATGTTGGGCTGCTCTGCAGGTGCAGGAATCTCGGGAGCCACTTCGTGGTTGACAGCTGCCTTCTGGGCGGCCGCGGCGGTCTTGGCTTCAGCCTTTATCTGCTTCTGGCTGGCAGAGACGAGCTTCTTGGCCTGATTGACCTCGGCTTTGGCGGCCTTGACTGCATTCTTGCTGTCGGCAATCTTGCTTTCCTCGTTCTTTATGAGGCTCTTGTCCTTGGCTACGACTTCCTGAAGCTTCTTGGCGGCAGCCTTGTCGGACTTGATTTCGGATTCGATCACGTTGATCTCACCTTCGATAAGCGAGAGCTGATACTGCTCTTCGGCGGTAAGGGTCTTGTCAACCTTGAATTCCTTCTTCTTGCTATTGTAGTTGTCTTTCTTGTTCTTCTTGAGTGCATTCTTTGCCTTGATGGTGGCGTTGGCCTGGTCCAGGGTGGACTGATCCTTGGCGAGGACCAGTTTGAGCTCGTTGATGGTCCTGGTGCTGGTGGCAATCTGCTTTTCGCTGATGGCTACCTGTTCATTGTACTTAGCCTGGGCTTCATCGAGACCTTGCTGGGCCTGAGCAAGCATCTGCTCGCCGAGGGACTGTGCTCCGGCGGAGAGGGAAAGCAGCAGGGCTGCCGAGAAAAGGATTTTTTTCATATTAAATTTGGTGTTAGTAATTACTTCAAGCACGTTATTTATACGCAAATAAAGCAAAAAAATCATTGATTAGCAAGATTATAGATGTCTTGCATCTCTTTTTTTCCTAATTCTTTGAAATTGCCAACACGGAAGCTTCCGCCGCGGCTGCATCGCAAGCTCATCAGCTCGATTTCATCTTCCGTAGCCTTGCGCCCTATGAGTTCGGGGATGGATGCCGGCATACCAATGGAATGGAAGAAATCCCGCATTGCGCTGATGGGTTCCTTCCCTCCCAGTACATTCTTGGAAAAGGATTCGAAACGGGATGGATCTTCGCTCTTGACATACTCTGCCCAGAAGCACCATATTGCTGCCAGGCCGGCCCCGTGGGCCACTCCGTAAAGGGTGCTGAGCTCGTGCTCCAGCCTGTGCGTGCCGAAGTCCGACACTCCCCCGCATCCGGTCAGGCCATTGTGCGAAAGGCTGCCCGCCCACATAATGCTGGCCCTCAGATCGTAGTTCTCAGGGTCCGCAATCACCTTCGGCCCGGCATCCATCACAGTGCGGAGCAAGGCCTCTGCAATGGCGTCGGTGATATCCATATGCGTCTTGCTGAAGTATCTCTCCATAGTGTGCATCAGTATGTCGGTCACTCCGCAGGCGGTCTGGTAGGCAGGAAGGGTGAAGGTCCTTTCGGGATTCATTATTGCGAACTTGGGCCGGCAGATATCGTTATTGCAGCCACGCTTGAGCCCGAGGGCGTCGTTGGTGATGACGGTACTGTCGGACATTTCGCTTCCGGAAGCAGGTATGGTAAGCACGACTCCCACAGGCAAGGCCTTGACAGCCACAGCCTTGGCATCGAAGAAATCCCACACATCCCCTTCATAGGGTACTCCGTAGCCTATGGCCTTGGAAGAATCTATCACGCTGCCGCCTCCAACTGCCAGGATGAAATCTATCCCCTCCCTGCGGCATAGCGCTATACCCTCGCGCACCAGGGAAAGCCGGGGATTGGGAACGACTCCGCCTAGCTCGCAGAAAGGGATTCCGCTGCCGCTCAGCAGGGTACGGATCTTGGGTAGAAGGCCGCTGCGTTCAGCGCTGCCGCCTCCGTAGTGGACAAGCACTTTGCGGGCACCGTATTTGGAAAGAACTATGGGCAGCTGTTCTTCGGAAGACCTGCCGAAGACGATTTCGCTGGGGGTATAGAAGTGGAAATCCGTCATAATATATGGTTATCCAGGTTTAAGCTTTAATGCAAATTTAGTAAATTTGTAGAGAAAAGGAATCCTGTTATGGCCATCATAAAAAAGACATTTCCCGTCAAGGGGCTGGGCTGCGCCGCCTGCGTAGCCCGCGTAGAGAGCACTCTGAAAGCTGTCGAAGGCGTAGCGGACTGTAGCGTAAGCCTCGCGTCCAACTCTGCGAGCGTAGAGTATGACAACGCTATCACCAGTGCAGAAAAGCTCCAGAAAGCAGTCCAGGACGCAGGCTATGACCTCGTAGTCGAAGCGGATGCCGACGAAGGTGACGACGAAGCCGAACTCGTGCGCCAGGAGGAATACCGCAAGCTCCGCAGGGATATGGTCTGGGCCATCCTCCTTGCCCTCGCCATATTTGTGATCCAGATGGGATTCAAGGACTTCCGAGGCCGTGGGATAAGCCTTTTCCTGCTTGCCTCCGCTTCCGTTTTCTGGTGCGGAAGGCGTTTCCACCGCAGCGCATTCAAGCAGGCCAGGCATCTCTCCGCCGGGATGGATACGCTCGTCTCCATCTCCACCCTCATTTCCTTCATATTCAGCACTTTCAATCTTGCGTTTCCCTCGGTTCTCGCTGCCGCCGGAGGGAAAGCTCCGCTATATTTCGATTCGGCCGCTATGATTACGGCCTTCATCCTCATAGGCCGCGTGCTTGAGGACAAGGCCAAATACGGCACCACGGCATCCATACGCAGGCTGATGGGGCTGCGCCCCAGGAAAGACAAGGCTAAGCCGGGAGATCTTATAAAGATAAAGCCCGGGGAGCGCATCCCGGTGGACGGCATCGTGAAGGACGGGAATTCCTTCGTCGATGAAAGCCTGCTTACAGGAGAACCCCTCTCGGTAGAGAAATATCCCGGCCACAAGGTCTTCACCGGCACCATCAACGGCAACGGCGTGCTGATGGTACTGGCCGAGAAGACAGGCGAGGATACTATGCTGTCCGGCATAATAAGGATGGTACAGGAGGCCCAGGGCAGCAAGGCCCGCATACAGCGTACAGTCGATAAAGTTGCTGCCGTGTTCGTGCCGGTGGTGATGGTGCTTGCTCTCGCCACCCTGATATATTGGCTCACCGTACCTGGCGCTGGGTTTGCGAAGGCGCTGCTCAATATGGTATCCGTACTTGTGATAGCCTGCCCCTGTTCGCTTGGCCTGGCAACACCCACTGCCATAGTCGCGGGCATCGGCAACGGGGCCGAAAAAGGAATACTTATAAAGAATGCAGATGCCCTACAGTTGGCGCGCAAGCTGGATTCCGTCGTATTCGACAAGACGGGCACCCTTACCGTCGGCAGCCCCAAGGTGACCGATTCCAAATGGTTTTCCGTGCTCTCCAAGGGCATATTGAAGGCTATGGAGCAGAACTCCTCCCATCCCCTGGCAGCAGTGCTTGCAGCGGAGGCGGGAGACGCAGCCCCGAAAGAGCTCAGCGACTTCGCGTACGTCCCGGGGAAAGGCCTGGAGGCCACTTATATGAGCACCCGCTATTTCGTAGGGAATCATTCCGACAAGTCATGCCCCGAGGCGGAGCAATGGAAGAAGGAAGGGCGTACGGTGGTGTATTTCAGCTCCGAATATGATCTTCTGGCGGTTTTCGCCATAGAAGACGAGATACGCGGAAGTTCGGCCGAAGCCATCTCCGCCCTGAAGGAAATGGGGATAGAGTCCTACCTTCTTTCCGGCGACAGTTCCGCCGCCGCGGGCCTTGCTGCCAAGCGTCTCGGCATAGACAAGTTCGAAGGAGGGGCATTCCCCGCAGACAAACTTTCCTTCGTCCGCAAACTGCAGGAAGGCGGGCACAAGGTCGCGATGGTGGGAGATGGAATCAATGACAGCGCCGCCCTTGCTGCTGCCGACCTCGGAATTGCAATGGGCGGAGGCAGCGACATTGCTATGGATACCGCGATGGTGACTATAGTCTCCCCCGACCTTCTCAAAATTGCAGGACTGGTAAAGCTCAGCAGGAATACCGACCGGATTATCAAGGAGAACCTGTTCTGGGCATTCATCTACAATGTGCTTATGATACCTATGGCAGCAGGGCTTTTCGGCTTCGATCCGGGGCCCATGGTGGCGGCGGCCTGCATGGCTTTGAGTTCCGTCTGCGTGGTTTGCAACAGTCTCCGCTTGCGTAGAATGTAAAATCTTTCTATCTTTGCGGCCGAGATCCGGGAGGGTCAAGTGTAACAGGTACCACTAAAAAAACTGCAAAGATGAAAGAAAAATATTCTACTACATTCCTGCTGATGGCAGTTGCGTTCACCGTCTGCCTGATCACATCCAATCTTTTCGCAACCAAAGTGTTTTCTCTGGGCTGGGGAATCAATCTTCCCGGCGCGGTCATCATTTTCCCTATCTCCTATATTCTCAACGACTGTCTGTCCGAGGTATGGGGATACCGCAAGGCCCGTCTGGTAATCTGGACCGCCTTTGCTGCAAATCTGCTGGTAGTCCTTTTGGGCCAGGTGGTGGTCTGGCTGCCCGCAGCATCCTTCTGGGACGGAGGAGAGCACTTTGATTATATGTTCAACATGGCTCCCAGGGTGGCATTCGCTTCGCTTCTGGCCTTCCTGGCAGGTTCTACCCTTAACGCCTTCGTAATGAGCAAGATGAAGGTTGCCGACCAGGGCCGCCGCTTCGGCGTGCGTGCCATACTGTCTTCCGTCGCGGGAGAACTGCTGGATTCGCTCATTTTCATGCCCATCGCCTTCTTCGGCTCCCCCGTGAAGATGCTCGCCACGATGATGGTCTTCCAGGTCAGCTTCAAGCTTGTCTATGAGATAGTCATCCTTCCCCTTACCAGCTATGTGGTACGCAGGGTGAAGGCCTCCGAGGGAATCGACGTATTCGACCAGGGCATTTCCTACAATCCCTTCAAATTATCCGACATTTAATATGGATACCCGCAAAGATGAAGGTCTGCAGTCGCTCGGACACAAGACCGAATACAAGAAAGATTATGCTCCCGAGGTGCTCGAGACCTTCGTGAACAAGCATCAGGAGAACGACTACTGGGTGCGTTTCAACTGCCCTGAATTCACCAGCCTCTGCCCTATCACCGGCCAGCCGGATTTCGCGGAGATACGCATTACCTACATTCCCGACGTGCGTATGGTGGAGAGCAAGAGCCTCAAGCTCTACCTGTTCAGCTTCCGCAACCACGGAGCCTTCCACGAAGACTGCGTGAACATCATTATGAAGGACCTTGTCAAGCTGATGGATCCCCGATACATCGAGGTCACGGGCTTCTTTACGCCCCGCGGAGGAATAAGCATTCAGCCCTTCGCAAACTACGGCCGTCCCGGCACGAAATACGAGGAGATGGCCTGGAAACGCCTCTCCGAAAAAGAACAATAGAGGAATACTAATACTTGAATGAACTTCCGCCCACGAATTCGCGAAGCAGCGACGTGGGTGGAATTTCTTTATCCGGCACAGGCACGAAGTAGTGGATGAACTTCAGCAGGCGGTGCGCTTCGGAGTATTCCGGGCAGTTCTTGGGGACACTGGCCAGTATGGGCTCCGCGTGGTTGCGTAGCACTGCGAATTCCACCAGATATGCCGAATTGAACATCACGTCGGCATTCTCCTGATAGGGATATATCCATTTATCCTCCGCAGCCCTGACTTTCTGCCACTGGCTTATGGTCTGCCTGGCGGTGAAAGCGCCCTTGTTGTAGTCGCGCACTATGCGACGCAGCAGACGGTTGTCGCTGGTAGGGATGCAGTTGTGATGGTCCAGGGCTATACCCGTGAGGGTGGAGATGAAGATGCGGAACTTCTTGTGCGGGGCGATCTTGTCCGTAAGCTTGGGATTCAGTGCGTGGATGCCCTCCAGCACTACCACGTTGCCGGGCCCGAGTTTGTACTTGCGGCCTTTATACTCCCTTTTGCCGGTGACGAAATTGAACTCCGGCACCTCCACTTCTTCTCCCTGGAGTATCTTCATCAGGTCCCTTTCCAGTGCCTTGTGGTCCACTGTCTCGAAATTGTCGAAGTCCGGGGTGCCGTCCGGCAGCAGAGGGGTCTTCTCCCTGTCCACGAAGTAATCGTCGGTGCTGAAGGTAAGAGGCCTGAGCCCGCAGGCTTTGAGCTGGACCGCCAGCCTCTTGGAAACCGTGGTCTTGCCCGAGCTGGAGGGGCCGGTGATAAGCACCAGGCGCACCTTCTGCCGGCCGAAATAACGCTTGTGTATCTCCTCGGCTATCTGGACTATCTTCTTTTCCTGAAGGGCCTCGGCTATCTGGATGAGGTCGCTGCCGTTGCCGTCGAGCAGGCTCTTGTTCAGGTCCCCTACCGTGTTCAGGCCCATAATGTCGTTCCACTTCAGGTTCTCGTTGAACATATTGAAGGTCTTAGGCTGGTCCACATAGGGGGCGAGCTTGGTAGGATCGTGCTTGCTGGG
>JAEEXQ010000056.1 GCA_016287875.1 Bacteroidales bacterium
AGAACCTGGGCATAGGGCAGTACCAGCACGATGTCGATCAGGCTCTGCTCAAGGAGAAGCTCGACAATACCGTTGAGGCCTGCGTGAATTCCGTGGGCGTGAATCTGAATACCGCCAGTCCTTATCTGCTGCGTTATGTCGCGGGGATAGGGCCCCAGCTGGCCGCTAATATAGTTGCTTATCGTTCCGAAAACGGTGGTTTCGCTTCGCGTGCAGAGCTTAAGAAGGTGCCGCGTCTGGGTGCGAAGGCCTTCGAGCAGTGTGCGGGATTCCTCCGCGTGAAGGGGGCTGCGAATCCTCTGGACGATTCTGCCGTGCATCCTGAGTCTTATTTCGTGGTTGACCAGATGGCCAGGGACCTGGGTGTTAGCGTGAAGGATCTGGTCGGTAATGCGGAGATTTGTTCGAAGATTCAGGATGAGCGTTATGTGAAGGGCGAGGTGGGGCTTCCTACCGTAAATGATATAGTGAAGGAGTTGGCGAAGCCGGGGCTTGATCCTCGTGAGGCTGCTTCTGATTTTGCGTTTGCAGATGATATTCACGAGTTGGAGGATCTGAAGGTTGGTATGGAGCTTCCGGGTATCGTTACGAATATTACTGCTTTCGGTGCTTTCGTGGATATTGGTCTGCACGATAATGGTCTGCTGCACGTGTCGCAGCTTGGGCCCCGCGGCACCGATCCTTCCAAGGTCCTGAAGTTGCACCAGCAGCTCCGCGTCCGCGTGCTCGGCGTCGATCTCGACCGCCGCCGCATCTCCCTCGGTCTCTGTTAGCCTTTTTCGACTTGCCGCGGCATTTCCTTCCGCGCCGGAGAAAGGGCAGGTCCGTGCCCACAAAAAAACAGAGGACCTCGTGAGGTCCTCTGTTTTTTTGTGTGGGCGCAGACGGATTCGAACCGCCGACCCCCTGCTTGTAAGGCAGGTGCTCTAAACCAGCTGAGCTATGCGCCCCTTAAAAGCGGGTGCAAAGATAAGTTAAAAATCCGAACTGTCAAAATCAATTTGAAGCTTTCGGAGCTATCTTCCTGAAACGCAGCTTGAGAACGCCCCAGAAAGCTTCGCCGAAAATACCTCCCGACATCTTGGAGGTGCCCTCCTTGCGGTTCACGAAGATGACCGGGACCTCCGCCAGCTTGAACCCGAGCTTGACACCCGAATACTTCATCTCGATCTGGAAACCGTAGCCCTTCATCTGTACAGCATCCAGGTCGATGGTCTCCAGAACCTTGCGGCTGTAGCACACGAAACCGGCCGTGCTGTCGTATATCTTCACGCCCAAAGTCTTGCGCACGTAGATGGAGGCACAATAGGACATAAGTATACGCCCTATCGGCCAGTTGACCACGCTGACTCCGTCGCAATAGCGGGAACCGACTGCGAAATCCGCACCTTCCTCGCAGGCTTCGTAAAGCCTTGCGAGGTCGGCGGGATCGTGCGAAAAGTCGGCATCCATTTCGAAAACATAGTCATAAGCCTTTTCCAGGGCCCATTTGAACCCTGTGATGTAGGCGGTGCCAAGACCTAGCTTGCCCTTTCTTTCGATCAGGAACAGGCGGCCGTCGAATTCAGGCATGAGGCGCTTGACGACCTCGGCCGTCCCGTCCGGGGAACCATCGTCGATTATCAGTATATGGTATCCACCGTCAAGACCGAAAACCGTACGGATAATCTTTTCCGCATTCTCAATCTCGTTGTAAGTGGGGATTATGACCAGTTTCTTTTTCATCTGTTTCCTCTCCGTTACTGAAATAAGGAACAAATATACGAAAAAACTCCGTTAGAATACAAGAAGATAGAGCAGAGCTGCGAGTGCCGCACCGGTCATAGGGCCGGCGACCGGTACCCAGGAATATCCCCAGCCGCTGTCACGCTTCCCGGCGATGGGAAGGATTGCGTGGGCGCAACGGGGGCTAAGGTCGCGGGCAGGGTTCATAGCATATCCTGTGGTGCCGCCCAGCGACATACCTATGCTCATTATCACACAGGTGACCGGCCAGGAGCCGATGGCACCTATGGAGGCACTGGCTTCTCCAACGGAGAATACATTGCTTCCCCGGCCAATGGCAAGGATGCAGAAAACGAGCAGCCAGGTGGCCACTACCTCGCACCAGAAGTTGCGGGCCTTGTTTTCGATGGCAGGCATAGTGCAGAAGGTGCCGAGAATAGTGTCAGGCTGGTCGGAAGTGGCTTTATAGTGATCCTTGTAGAAAGACCATACCAGGCAGGCGCCCACGAAGCCGCCCATCATCTGGGCAACTATATAGCCGCATACTGAGGCCCAGGGGAAACTGCCGGCTATGGCAAGTCCGAGGGTGACCGCTGGGTTGAGATGGGCTCCTGAAACGGGTCCGGCTATAAGGACGCCGAGCATTACGGCGAGGCCCCATCCGAGGGCTATCACCACCCATCCGCCGCCCTGTGCTTTGGATTTATTGAGGGATGTGGCTGCGCATACTCCGTCACCGAGCAGCACCAGAACGAGGGTGCCGATGAATTCAAATACGTACTGTATCATTGTCTTATTTGTTGATTGTCCTTGAAATAGCATCCGCCCAACCGGCCTTGTAGGCCGAGACATCCTTTCCGGAAGGGGAGAAGGCCTTGTCCACCTGCCACTGGCGGCGGATCTCGTCGGTGGAGTTCCAGTATCCTACCGCGAGACCGGCCAGGTAGGCGGCACCCATCGCGGTGGTTTCGGTGACTTTCGGACGGATGACCGAGGCTCCGAGCACATCTGCCTGGAATTGCATCAGCAGATTGTCGCGGGAGGCTCCTCCGTCCACCTTGAGCTCGGAAAGCTTGACGTCGGCATCCTTCTCCATAGCGGCCACGATGTCCATGGTCTGGAAGGCGATCCCCTCCAGGGCGGCACGGGCGATATGGGCGGCGGTGGCTCCGCGGGTAAGTCCGCAGATGGTTCCGCGGGCATCCTGGTCCCAGTAGGGCGCGCCCATCCCGGTCAGCGCCGGCACGAAATATACTCCGCCGTTATCCGGCACCGAGGCGGCCAGGGCCTCGATTTCGGAGGAACTGCGGATGATTCCGAGGCCATCCCTCAGCCACTGGACCACCGATCCTCCCACGAAGATGGAACCTTCGAGGGCGTAGTTGACCGTGTCGCCTATCTTCCAGGCAATGGTGGTGAGGAGCTTGTTCTTGGAGAGTATGGGTTTGGTGCCGGTGTTCATCAGCAGGAAGCATCCGGTGCCGTAGGTGTTCTTGACGGATCCGGGCACGGTGCACATCTGCCCGAAGAGAGCGGCCTGCTGGTCGCCCGCTATGCCGGCGATAGGAACTTCGTGCGCGAAGATGGTGGTCTTGGTACGCCCGTAGATTTCGGAAGATGACTTCACCTCCGGGAGCATGGAGGCAGGGATGCCGAGCAGATCGAGCATCTCGCTGTCCCACTGCAGGGTGTTGATGTTGAAGAGCATAGTACGGGAGGCGTTGGTGACATCGGTGATGTGCACTTCGCCCTTGGTGAGCTGCCATACCAGCCAGCTGTCCACGGTGCCGAAACGCAGTTTGCCTGCCTCGGCGCGCTCGCGTGCCCCGGGTACGTTGTCCAGTATCCATTTGATCTTGGTGCCTGAGAAGTATGCGTCGATTATCAGACCCGTCTTTTCGCGTATCTTGTCGGTCAGGCCACGTGCTTTGAGCTCGTCGCAGTAGGCTGCGGTGCGGCGGTCCTGCCAGACGATGGCGTTATGTACCGGCTTGCCGGTTTCGGCGTCCCAGACAATGGTGGTTTCCCTCTGGTTGGTGATGCCTATGGCTGCTATGTTCTTGCCGTTTATGCCTATCTTGGAGATGGCTTCGGCTATTACCGCGGCCTCGGAAGACCATATCTCCATGGGGTCGTGTTCTACCCAGCCGGGTTGGGGAAAATGCTGGGTGAATTCCATCTGGGCTGTGGAACAGACGTTGCCGTCGTGATCGAAAACAATTGCGCGCGAGGAACTGGTGCCCTGGTCAAGCGCAAGGATATATTGGTTCATTTTGAGGTGTTTTAATTATCTTTGCATAAAGATACGATTTTTTATGGAAAGAGTAAAGATTTTCCGTCCTTCTTCGTTCTGCACGGCTGAAATCCGGCGCATCGCCGCAGAGGCGGATACCGACTATACCATCATCTATACGCGCCCCTCGGAACTGCGTTTCGTGGATTTCGGCCTGGAGCGCCTGGTGCAGGTGGCCGACGACACGGCCGCTGCAATGCTTTATTCCGACCGTTTCGAAGGGCAGGAACCTGCGCCCGTGATAGACTATCAGGAGGGGTCGCTGCGCGATGATTTCGATTTCGGGGGTGTGCAGATGTACAGGACTTCGGTGCTGAAGGAGGCTGTCGCAGGGATGAACGTGGACTACAGTTTCGCCGGCCTCTACGACCTGCGTCTGAGGGTGTCCCGCCTCGGCCGTCTCTACCATCTGAACGAATTCATCTACTACGAACTCGAGGGGGATGGACGCGATTCCGGCGAGAAGATTTTCGACTATGTGAATCCCCGGAACCGCGAGGTGCAGATAGAGATGGAAAAGGCCTGCACCGCCCACCTTAAGGCCATCGGAGCATATCTGGAACCTGTTTTCAAGGATGTGGACCTCACGGAAGGAGAGTTCGAGTACGAGGCTTCGGTGGTCATCCCCTGCAAGAACAGGGTCCGTACCATAGGCGATGCCATACGCAGCGCGCTGGGCCAGAAGACGGATTTCAAGTACAATGTAATTGTCGTCGATGACAATTCCACCGACGGAACCGTGGATGTCATCAAAGGCTTCCTGGGGGATCCCAAACTTGTGTATATAGCCCAGGATCCGTCTTACCACGCCATCGGAGGCAACTGGAACGCTGCCCTGCATCATCCAGGATGCGGGCGCTTCGCACTCCAGCTGGATTCCGACGACCTCTACAGCGACGAGCACACAGTGCAGAAGTTCGTGGATGCCTTCCGCGAGCAGAATTGCGCAATGGTTGTCGGTACCTACAGGATTACGGATTTCGACCTGAACACCATCCCTCCGGGAATTATCGACCATAAGGAATGGACCTTGGAGAACGGGCGGAACAATGCCCTCCGGGTGAACGGACTGGGCGCTCCGCGCGGATTCTATACTCCGCTGCTGCGCAAGCTTAATTTCCCTACGACCAAGTATGGGGAGGATTACGCCGTGGGCCTGAGGGTAAGCCGCGAGTACAGGATAGGGCGTATCTATGATGTGATGTACAATTGCCGCCGCTGGGACGACAATTCCGACCATGGCCTGTCCATAGAAAAGACCAATGCCAACAATCTCTATAAAGACCGGCTCCGCACCATCGAACTCACTGCCCGCATAGCATTCAATGCTCGTTCATGCAAATCAGGCATATAGGCCTGATGAGCATTTTTTCTGCGAAGAAGGCCTATATGCCTGATTTGTGGAAAAAGTTGTATATTTGCAGCCGCTTATTACGGGGATGTTTTGGTTTTGACAGCACTGATCTTGGTAGGTAAGCACGCCGGGCTTTCGGAGGCTGGCCCGTTAATCTCAACCGACAAAAATTTAGCTGGCAACAGCAACTATGCACTCGCTGCCTAATCTGCCAAGCGGATTAGCTTAATCGGGGCGCCAAGGTTGCGTCACTGACGAGTATCCCTCCGTCTTTAAGGCTTCTATGTTCGGGTCAAGGGGTATCATCCAAGAAGTCTGCGCGCGGGGATTCCCTTAAACCGCGTCAAGTTTCAGGGGATAAGTGCGGATTTGCCCGTCTTCCGGCTGGTCCGTGCCGACAATCAAAGGAAGGATAAGCGTGTAGAAAGCCCATTGGGACTTTGTTTGGACGGCGGTTCGAGTCCGCCCATCTCCACTTAAAGGGCAGCAAATATATTGCAGAGAAAAAAAATATTCGTATATTTGCAGTCCCAAAATGGAAAGATGCTCGAGTGGCTGAAGAGGCGCGTCTGGAAAGCGCGTGGCCGCCCAAAGCGGCTCCAGGGTTCGAATCCCTGTCTTTCCGCATAAAAGAAGCCGGCTGGAAACAGCCGGCTTCTTGTTCGTTTATATGTCGTAGGTCTTTTCTTTCTTACGTGTAAGCTTTTCTTTCATTGCATCCACGCAATCGGTAATAGCCTGTTCGAAGGAAGATGAGTTCCTTTCGATGATGAGGTCGTCTCCTGGAACATGCATCTGGATCTTGGCCTGCTTGTTGTCGGGCTCGGAGAGCAGCGACAAAGTAACTTCAGCTACATCTGCAGCACCTTTGAAGAATTTGTCCAGCTTGGAAACTTTTTTCTCGACGAATGCGATCAGCTTCTGGTCGGCGTCGAATTTGAGAGTCTTAATCTTGATCTCCATATTTACCTCCGTTTTTACTTGCCCTGGGATGGGCTTTGTCATAAACTTTCTTGAGCCGCTCTATGGTATTGTGGGTGTAGACCTGGGTTGCTGCAAGCGAGGAGTGACCGAGCAATTCCTTTATCGAATTCAGATCCGTGCCTTCGTCCAGAAGCTCGCTCGCGATGGTGTGCCTCAGCACGTGCGGCGACTTTCTCCCGGTGAAGCCTTCGGCATCTGCCAATTCCTCCTTCACTGCCCTGTCCACGAAGACAGGATAAAGCCTTGCGCCCTTGGGCGTGCGCAGCAGGGGAGTCTCGCTCCCGCCAGCGGGGCCCAGCATATGGTCGGCTGCACTCAAATATAACAAAATTTCATCATATAAACCACTCACCAGCGGAATTTCGCGCATCTTGTCGCCTTTTCCGCGTACGCTGAGACTCTGCCTGCCCCGGTTGAGCGAGGCAATATCGAGGGAGATCAGTTCGCTGCGGCGTATGCCTGTGCCGAAGAGCATAGATACTATTAGGCGGCGCAACCTCCTGAGGTAGAGCCCGGCAGCAGTGCTGTCGCCCTCAGGAAGGGAGAGCAGGAATTCCAGCGATTCCTCGTCGGCATCGTGCTCCGTCCGGTTGAAGTATTCCCTCATAGCATCTGCCCTGTAGAACTGCGGGAGCCGCTTTTCTTCCTTCGGGCGGCTGACCAGCTTTACCGGATTCGAGGGGAGTTCCCCCTTTTTCATAAGATAGCGGCAATAACCGCTGAGCACGCTTAGATGCAGACCGGTGGTGCGGGCGCCGAGTTTGCGGGTGTCCAGCAGTTCAACTTCGTAATTGCGTATTCCGGTGGCGGTCAGCGGCTGACCGGATTTCGAGAAATCTTCCAGTATCGTCGAATACAATTCTTTAGTGCGGGGGGAGTACCTCCGCACGCCGCTAATGTAGTCTATGTATTCTTTTATTTGCACGGTTTGAGTCCGAGTTCGGCGGCAGTCTTGCGCATCAGGGCATCGGCCTCTTCGAAATTATTGCCTATCTCTCCTTCGAGGATGGCCTCTTTCACCACTTCCTTTATCTGCCCTATGGTGTTGCAGGGATCGATTCCGTAGACTTCCATTATATAGTCTCCGGTGATAGGGTTCTTGAAATTGCGCAGCGCATCTTTCTCTTCCACCTCCACCAGTTTGCGCTTCACAAGTTCGAAATTGCTCTTTATCTTGGCGACCTTGACCGGGTTGCGGGAAGTGATGTCCGCGTTGCAGAGAGTCATAAGGTCGTCGATATCGTCGCCGGCGTCGAAAAGCAGCCTGCGCACTGCGGAATCGGTGACTTCGTCGTCCACCAGCGCTATGGGGCGCATATGCAGCCAGACCATCTTCTTGACGTATTTCAGCTTTTCGTCCAGGGGAAGTTTCAGGGAAGCAAATATCTTCGGGACCATCTTCGAGCCCACTACATCGTGCCCGTGGAAGGTCCAGCCTGTGCCGGGTTCGTACTTCTTCACTACCGGCTTGCCCACGTCGTGGAGCAGGGCGGCCCAGCGCAGCCAGAGATTGTCGGATACGGCAGCGACGTTGTCCAGCACCGCCAGGGAATGGGTGAAGATGTCCTTGTGCCCGTGTCCGTCTATGTTCTCCACTCCCTTCAGGGCGGCTACCCAGGGGAGAATTCCGCTCAGCAATCCGGCCTCGTCCATAAGCTGGAAGGCCATAGAGGGCTGGTTGCAGAGCAGCATCTTGTTGAGCTCTTCCGCTATCCTCTCTTTAGAAAGGATTTCCATCCTGGGGGCCATCCTGCGCATTGATTCCATAGATTCGGGGACTATGCTGAAGGGATGCCCGGGGGTGCTGAGTCGGGTGGCGAAGCGCACGGCCCGCAGCATCCTCAGGGGATCGTCGGAGTAGGTGGTATCGGGATCGAGGGGGGTGCGGATAATGCCTGCGGCCAGGTCCTTGATGCCGCCGAAAGGATCCACCAGCGCGCCGAAATCCTCTTCTTGCAGGGAGAAGGCCATAGCGTTTATGGTGAAGTCCCGGCGGAGCTGGTCGTCCTCCAGGGTGCCGTTCTCGACTATGGGATTGCGGGATTCCCTCCGGTAGGACTCTTTGCGGGCCCCGACGAATTCTATCTCATCCCCTTCGAAATGCATCATCGCCGTGCCGAAATTCTTGAATACGGTTACGTAGGAGCCGGTTTTCTCCCCAACGGCGCGGGCGAAATCTATGCCGCTTCCCTCCACTACTATGTCGATGTCGTTGCATTCGCGGCCCAGGAAGCAGTCGCGCACGTACCCTCCGATTGCGAAGGCGCGTACGCCTCGCTCGCGGGCAGTCTGGCTCACGATCTTGAAGATGGGCTTCTGTACGTATTGTGTAGTCAGTGTCGACATTTCTCTTTCATTTCTTGATATGTGGGAATCTTGGCCAGGGCCTCGAATCCGTTTTCCGTCCTCCCGTAGGCGTAGGTCTGGGAGCCGTTAGTGAGGAATATGTAAGCTACCTGCTGCACCGTGCTGTAGCGCAGGGCCTGTTCGGCTACCGAGGAGCCGAGCTCCACTCCGGGCCGCTTGCACTCCACTATCGCCAGCGGACTTCCGTCCCCGGAATAAACCACTATGTCCGCCCTCCAGCTCTTCTGCCCGTACTTCATCGGGACCTCGCTCATCATCATCCAGTCCGGCACCCCTGCAGTCTCTGCCAGCAGGTCTATGAACCACTGCCTCACCCTCTCCTCGGGGGTGGCCGCAACCCATTTGCGGCGCAGGCGGTCGTAGTATTTAGGACTCTCAGGCATTGAGTATCTTGGCTGTGAGTTCCACCAGCAGCTGGTCGGGGGTGGTGGCGGCACCGTCGCCTCCCTTGCCCAGGTAATCGAATTCGCAGAGCATGGCTATCACCTTCATTGCGGACGGCACCGGGTAATTGCGTACCGCGACATCATACTCGCGCAGGAAGAAGGGATTGACGCCCAGCACCGCGGCCCTTTCCTGCTGGCCCATCCGGGGGTCCTTGGCAAGGGCGGCCTCGTATTTGAGCAGGCGGTAGAAGTGGGTGTACAGTGCGCTCACGGCCATAGGCATTGCGAACTTGGCGGCGGTGCCTATGTGCGTGGCGATCTTCAGGGCTTTCGCGGCGTTCTTGAGGGAAAGCTCGCGGGTGAGCTCGAATATGCTGTACTGGCGGGAGATGCCCACGTTCTTCTCGACATCTTCCACGCGCACCTCCGTGCAGCCTTCGGGAAGGTTGCGGAGGAGCTTCTCGGTCTCCGCGGCTATCACCGAAAGCTCGGTACCGGCGGATTCTCCCAGCAGCGCGGCGGCTTGAGGCTCTATGCGCAGCCCTCTTGAACTGTAGTAGGAAGATATCCAGTTGGAGATCTCGTAGTCCCGGATCGCGGGGGAGTCCACCACCACGCCGGCCTTCTGTACTGACTTGTAGAGGCTCTTGCGCTTGTCGGCGGAGGCCTTGTGCATCAGCAGCACCAGTACGGTGGATTCCAGGGGCTCGGCGCAATAGACGGCGAGTTCTTCCAGACCCTTCATCTGCTGGGCCTCTTTTACGACTACCAGCTGGCGCTCCGCCATCATTGGGAAGCGTCGTGCGGTGGTCACGATCTGCGAAGCGCTGACATCGGGGCCGTAGCATATGGTCTCGTTGAAATCCTTCTCGAAATCCTGGAGGCAATTGTCGATTATGGCCTGGCAGACGAGCTCGGGGTAGTAGGGCTCGTCACCCATCAGCAGGTACACCGGAGCGAAGCGGCCCGCCTTCACGGAGTCGATTATCTCTTTGCACTGCTGGGCGATATTTACGCTGGTTTTGGCCATATCAATACAAATTTAAGAGCAAGTCGAGACAAAAGCAAATTTATTTGATTTATTGTTATCTTTGTAAGCTTATAAACAAGAACGATAATAAACTTCAAAAACGATGGCAATTATTGAATGCAGAGACATCTGCAAAAGCTTCGGTGAGAAGGTCGCCCTCGACCACGTGAGCGTCGATATCCCCGAAGGAGGTATCTTCGGTCTGCTAGGTCCCAATGGCGCCGGCAAGACCACCCTGATCCGTATTATCAACCGTATTACCATTCCCAATAGCGGCGAGGTCCTTTTCCGGGGCAAGCCCATCACCCAGGAAGATGTGGAGAAGATAGGCTATATGCCCGAGGAGAGGGGGCTCTACCGTAAGATGAAGGTCGGCGAGCAGGCAATGTACCTGGCCCAGCTAAAGGGTATGAGCGCCGGCGCTGCCAAGGCCGCGCTCAAGGAGTGGTTCGTCCGCTTCGGCATCGAGGACTGGTGGGGCAAGAAGGTGGAGGAGCTTTCCAAGGGTATGGCCCAGAAGCTCCAGTTCATCACCACCGTCGTCCACAAGCCCAGCCTGCTCATCCTCGACGAGCCTTTTTCCGGCTTCGACCCCGTCAACGCCGACATCATCCGCAAGGAGATTCTCAGGCTTCGCGACGAAGGCGCCACGATCGTCCTCTCCACCCACAACATGGAGTCAGTGGAGGAACTCTGTGACGACATCGCCCTCATCAACAAGTCCCGCCTGGTGATCACCGGCGGCGTCGAGAACATCCGCCGCGAGTACGGCAACAACAATGTCGAACTCATCTACACCGACGCCGACGGCCGTCACACCGAAGTGCTTCCGCGCGAGGTCGACGGCAACTCCACGCTCGAGAACTACATCGCCAAGGGCGTGACCATCAACGCATACCGCGAGCTTATGCCTCGCATGAATGACATTTTCATCAAACTTGTAACAGGGGAGGACGCGAAATGAATCTGCATACCATTGGAATAATAATCAAGCGCGAGTACCTCAACAAGGTCAAGAAGAAGAGTTTCCTCGTCACGACGCTGCTCGTGCCCATCCTCGTGGCCGGCTTGACCATCGGAGTCATGGCGGTCATGATGACCACCAAGGAAAAGACCAAGACCATCGCCGTGGTGGACGGATCGGGCATAGTGATGCCCTATCTCGAGAACACCGAGACCATACATTACGTAGACTGCACGGGCCAGGCACCCGATTCGGTCAAGCTCCATATGCCCGAACTCGGATACGACGGCCTCCTGAACATCCCTGAACTGGATGTCGAGGGCAAGACCATCCATCCCGACCTCTACTCTCCCAAGCCTTTGGGAATGGACATGACGGACAATATATCCAACCGTCTTGACAAGGCCGTCGAGGATTACCGCATCGCATCGTACGGCATCGAAGACCTGGACAAGATAATGAAGGAAGTCAAGTCCGACGTCAGGCTCCGTACTTACACCGTGTCGGAGAGCGGAGAGGAGAAAGCCTCCGAAGCAGGCGTCTATTCCATCATCTCGATGGTCCTGGGCATCATCATCTTCATGTTCGTCACCCTTTTCGGCAGCATGGTGATGTCCGCCGTCATCGAGGAGAAGCAGAGTCGCGTGGTCGAGGTCCTGGTATCCTCCGTCAAGTCCACTGAACTCATGTTCGGCAAGATCATCGGCATCGCACTTGTCGCCATCACCCAGTTCCTGCTCTGGATCCTGCTTTCCGGAGCCATCATCGGGATTGCGGGAGGCGTCCTCAAGGACAGGCTCATAAGCCAGGCGGACCCTGTCGAGCTCGCCCAGTCGCTGGGCGTCAGCCCCGACCAGCTCGATACCGTCGACCTCTCGCAGCTGGCCGGCTCCGGCAACGAGATCGCTTCGACCCTCGATATGATCCACGGTATCCCGTTCGCCAAGATAATCATCATCTTCCTGGTGTTCTTCCTGTTCGGATACCTGCTTTATGCTTCGCTTTTCGCGGCCATCGGCTCCGCAGTGGAGAACGCCGAGGATACCCAGCAACTCCAGATACCCTTGACCGTTCCGCTGATGCTGGCTTACATCATCGCACTGTACGCGTTCAAGGCTCCCGACAGTTCCATCGCGTTCTGGGCTTCGATGTTCCCGTTCACCTCGCCTATCGTCATGATAGCCCGTCTGCCGTTTGGCGTACCGGGCTGGGAGATAGCCGTTTCGCTCGGCCTTCTCATCCTTACCTTCATCGTCTGCGCCTGGGCTTCCGCCAAGATCTACAAGGTCGGTATCATGATGTTCGGCAAAAAGTCCACGTGGAAAGACCATTGGAACCGGTTGAAACAGAAATAAAAT
>JAEEXQ010000057.1 GCA_016287875.1 Bacteroidales bacterium
GCGCTGGGGCACGGGCGAACTGCTGCGCAACTACTTCACCCTTGACGAGCAGAACAGGGACCTGGCCGCCAGAAATAAAGAACTGGTGCAGACCGTGCACTACCTCGGGCAGAAGGCCCTCTCCTACGAGAAGGGTTCCGTCTATGACACGGTGACCGCCAACTTCCACCTGATCCCCGCCACCATAGTCAAGGTAAGCCGCAACACCCAGCACAACTACATCGTGCTCGACAAGGGTTCGGAAGACGGGGTCAAGCCCCAGACCGGCATAGTCACCACCAAAGGCGTGGTAGGGATGGTGCATACCGTGGGGAAACATTTCTCGTACGGCATCACCTTGATGAACGCCCGTATGAGCGTCAGCGCCAGGATAGGCCGCACCGGAGTGACCGCTCCCCTGGAATGGGACGGAGTCAGCACCGACGGTGCCGTGATGAAGGGTCTTCCCCTGCACAACGAGGTGGCCCCGGGAGATACGGTATGGACCAGCGGCTACTCCAGCATCTTCCCCCCGCAGATACCGGTAGGCGTCACCCGCAAGAGCAGGATGGTGGACGGAAGCACCATAGAGGTGTCCGTGCGCCTCTTCCAGGATTTCTCGGCCCTGCGCTATGTAATAATTACGGAGAACCTCGACCGCGACAGCATCGCGGCGCTTGAAAAGGAGGCAACGCAATGAGGCCCCGCTTCGTCATAAGTTTCATCGCGATGATAGCCATCCAGATAATGCTCGGAGGGCTGCTCAACCTCACCCAGTATCTTGTGATAAGCATACTGCCGGTGATGATCATCTGCCTCCCCATCACCTTCAGCACCAGCCGCGTGCTGCTGGTCGCATTCCTGACCAGCCTGGTGGTGGACTTCTTCACCGATGGGGCCATGGGCCTCTCCGCCGTGGCACTGCTGCCGGTGGCGGTCACCCGCAACGCCCTCATACGTCTTGTATTCGGTTCCGAACTGCTCTCACGCAGGGAAGATATATCCATCCATAAACAAGGGACGGGGAAAGTGCTTCTGGCCATATTCCTCGCCACGACCTTGTATTTCCTCGTTTTCGTACCGGTCGATTGCGCCGGCACCCGTCCTCTCTCGTTCATCGCCCCGCGTATACTTCTGTCTGTTGCCGTCAGCACGGCCCTTTCGTACTATGTAGCAGGGGTGCTAGCCCCGAGGGAGGCCGACAGATGGAACTGAAACGCAACGACAAGCTCATAATCGGGCTCTGGGCGGTCATCCTGATACTGCTGGCCCGTCTTTTCATAATCCAGATAGTCGATGACTCCTACAAGAGGGATGCGGACAATAATTCGATGGTGTACCATACCATCTACCCTCCCCGCGGAATCATCTACGACCGCAACGGAGAGGTGCTGGTGGGCAACCGCATCTGCTACGACATACTGGTGACGCCGCGCGAGGTGAGCGCCTTCGACACCCTGGCACTGGCATCCGCCTTGGACCTGGACACCCTCTGGATACGGGAGCAGATGGCCTATTACAAGAAGTACCGTTCACGAATAGGCTGGCAGACCCTTCCCTTCGCGAAGCAGGTCAGCATCGAAAAATATATGCGCTTCGCCGAGCGCGCCTACGACTTCCCGGGCTTCCGCGGGCAGGTGCGTACGGTCCGGGAATACCCCTTCAACGCCGGCGGCAACCTCCTGGGCTATGTGTCCGAGGTGAACGAACGCGACCTGGAGAGGCACCCCGGAGTGTACAAGAGCGGGGATTACATAGGGAAGACGGGGCTGGAGGCCGCGAGGGAGATGGACCTGAAGGGGGAGAAGGGCTACCACGTGTTCCTGCGGGACTCCCGCAACAAGGTCCAGGACTCCTACAAGGACGGAATGTACGACAAGGAAGCCATCCCCGGCAAAGACATAGTGACCACCATCGACGCCCATCTGCAGCAGTACGGGCAGGAGCTGATGAAGGGGAAGAAAGGCAGCCTCATAGCCATCGAGCCCTCTACGGGCGAGATACTGGCGATGGTGTCCAGCCCCTGCATCGACGTGGACGTGCTCTCGAACATGGGGGCGAACTACGCCCGTCTGGCGGCCGATCCGGGCCGGCCCATGTTCAACCGCACCGTGCAGGCATCCTATCCTCCCGGCTCGGTATTCAAGCTCGTGAACGGGCTGATAGGGATGCAGGAAGGCGTGCTGGAGCCCTGGTACCAGTATCCCTGCAACAAGGGCTACTACTACACCAAGAAGCGCAAGCTGGGCTGCCACGGGCACCGCAGCCCCCTGAGACTGGACGAGGCGGTGATGATGAGCTGCAATGCCTACTTCTGCTACGTGCTCAAGAACCTGCTGGAGAATCCGGCCTACGATTCGGTGGATGACGCCTTCGACAAATGGAGGGAGTATGTGATGAGTTTCGGCTTCGGGCACAAGCTGGGCAGCGACTTCCCCTCCGAGCTGGGCGGAAACATCCCCACTTCCAAACTCTACGACAAGCGCTACGGGAAAGGCCGCTGGCGCACCTCCAATGTCATCTCCCTCTCCATAGGCCAGGGAGAAATCGGCGCCACTCCCCTGCAGATTGCCAACCTGGCCGCAATAATGGCCAACCGGGGCTGGTACTACATCCCCCACATAGTGAAGGACTCGGAGGGCCTGGAAATCGATCCCAAATACCACGAGAAACAATATACGATGGTGGACACCACCCACTTCCCCAAGGTCATCGGAGGGATGTGGAAGGCCGTGAACGCGGCCCCGGGAGAAGGAGGGACCGCCGGCCTGGCCGCAGTGCCGGGGCTGGACATCTGCGGGAAGACGGGTACCGCCCAGAACCCCCACGGAGCAGACAACTCCGTATTTATCTGCTTCGCTCCCCGGGAGAACCCGAAGATCGCGGTCGTGGGATACATCGAGAATGCCGGATGGGGCGGGTCCTGGGCCTGTCCGCTGGCATCGTTGCTGATAGAGAAATATCTGCTCGGGGAGACTACCCGCCCCGAACTGGAAAAACGAATGATGAACACCGTATTCAATGTTGCAGGGAACTGACAGAGGTTTGCGTAGTTCGGTAGATTGGACTCTCATCTTCATCTACCTGCTGCTGGTCTTCATAGGCTGGCTGAACATCTATGCATCCATACATACCCCCGACATGGGCTCGCCGCTGGCCTTTTCGCTGCGAAGCGGCAAGCAGTTCGTGTGGATACTGACCGCCTTCGCGCTGGCAGCCATAGTGCTGTTCGCGGTAAGCCCCAGGCTATGGGAGGTGCTCGCAACGCCGGGCTACCTGATAGTGGTGGTACTGCTGGTCGCGGTCATCTTCCTGGGCTCCGAGCACAAAGGCTCGCATTCCTGGTTCTCCGTGGGCCCCATCAGCTTCCAGCCGGCGGAGATATCGAAGATAACTACATCCCTGCTGCTGGCGGCCATAATGAGCCGCCAGGGATTCTCGCTGAGCCGCAGGAGAGATTTCTGGATGGCGGCTGTGGTGCTCGGGCTCCCTATGCTCATCATACTGGCGGAGAACGAAACGGGCTCGGCGCTGGTGTACGTGGGCATGCTCTTCGTGCTGTACCGCGAAGGCCTCCCCGGGATAGTACTGGGGCTGATAGGCCTGGCGATAGTGCTGTTCATACTGACGCTGAAGACATCCGTCTGGGTGTCGCTTGCGGTGCTGGGAGTGATAGCCCTGCTGTACCTGTGGTGGGCCCTCAGGCATATGAGGCCGCTGTCGCGCGAGAGGCGCTTTTCGCTTAGGATGCTGGCACTGGCCACGGTGGTGTTCGCCGGGCTGGTGTTCTCGACGGATTTCGCATTCAACAAGGTGCTGCAGGACCATCAGCGCCTGCGCATCGAAGTGCTCCTGGGCCTGAAAGACGACCCGCACGGAGTGGGATACAACGTGCGCCAGTCGATGATAGCCATAGGTTCCGGAGGATTCTTCGGAAAAGGATTCACCAACGGCACCCAGAATACCGGCGGATTCGTGCCGGAGCAGAGCACCGACTTCATCTTCTGCACCGTGGGAGAGGAGTGGGGCTTCTTCGGCTGCCTGATGGTGCTGGTGCTGTACGGGATACTCATAACCCGCATAGTGCGGGATGCCGAGAAATCCAGGGAGGCCTTTACCAGGATATACGGTTACTGTGTGGCTTCCTGCCTGTTCATGCACCTGTTCATAAACATCGGGATGACCATAGGCCTGATGCCGGTAATCGGCATACCGCTGCCTATGCTGAGCTACGGAGGCTCGTCGCTCTGGGCCTTCACCCTGATGATTTTCATATTCATCGCGCTCAGCCGTCAGGAGAAAAAATATTTTTAGTTTTCTGGGGTTTTTTATATATTGCGGACGGACCGATAATTCTTAACACAATGAAAACTAAACTGATAGACAAACTGAGCGATATCAGCCGCATTCATCGCCGCGCGGCATTTACCGATGTTCTCAAGCACACTGCTCCCAAGTCTTCGGAATTTCTGAATCTGGCCGGGAAGCGCTATTCCTGCCGGGGTTTCGACGGCCGTCCGGTTCCCGACGATCTGGTGGAATCGGTGCTGGAGGCCGCCCGCCTGGCGCCTACTGCCGTGAACAAGCAGCCAGTGCACGTGTGGGTGGCAAGAACGCCCGAGGTTTTGGAGAAGTTGGCTGGCGCAACGCAGTACCTCTACGGCGCGCCGGTGGTGTTCCTGGTCGGCTGCAAGCCTTCCGATGCCTGGGTACGCAAGTACGACGGCAAGAACGGAGCGGAGATCGACGCCGCCATAGTGGGCACGCATATAATGATGGAAGTTGCCGACCTTGGGCTAGGCTGCACCTGGGTAGGTTCGTTCGACCCGGCGGTGCTTGCTGCGGCCTTCCCGGAGCTCGAAGGCTGGGATATAGTGGCCCTGTTCCCCACCGGCTACCCTGCCGCGCAACCCTCCTCCAACCACACGGCCCGCAAGTCTTTGGAAGAGTTTGCGAGCGAGTTGTAATTTTTGCTATCTTTGCAGTCCGCGAGTTCGTCTCGCGCCCGCCTTGGTGGTGGAATGGTAGACACGAGGGACTTAAAATCCCTTGGCCCGAAAAGGCCGTGCGGGTTCGATTCCCGCCCGAGGCACATTAAAGACTTTGTATGTTGTTTATTTTCAAACACTTACAAAGTCTTTAATTTTTCTATCCACCAAATTTGGTCGCATTTGGTCGCGTTTTTATTTCCCAATAATCCCCAATAATCCCCAATAAAGATAGAAGCCCCACGACAAAGGCAACAAAACATATAATTATTTCAGATATTCATCTATCTTTACAGTGAATAATAGTGCAATCATGAATAAATTGTATATTATATGGCTTTGTTGTGTTTCCCTGCTTTGGGGATGCGGCAAACATAACGCTGAAGAAAAAGATAGTTATAACGGTCCGCCCTTAATCCAGGTACAACTCTTTGATTCCAAGTACTATGCGATAGACGAGAGGGTCATTTCCGTGTCTTTCTCCGGTGAAGGGCAGGAGATAGCTTGGGCAGAGGATGATGTCGCCCTTCAGCCCCGAATCCGGCACGGAAAATGGAATGCGGAGGTGAAGGAAATTTCCGTTGATCCCGGACATTTCTCCGGCATTTTCACCGTAGTCACCAGCCGGTATACCTACTCCTTTTCCAAAGTATTCGAAACCGCACAGAACAAGAAAGTGGAAGTACTCCTCGATTTTGCGGCTCCCGACCAACAGCCCAAACGGAAGGTCGGAGTGCTCGGAGACTCCATTTCCTCCTTTAAGGGCGCCATGTGCAATAACACCTATTCCTGCTTTTATCCCGATGAAGATCCGAATGTCGCTTCGGGCAACAATGAAGCGGTCGACAGTAAAACGAAGACGTATTGGTGGATCCTGGTGAATGACCTGATGAAAAACGGGACCATGGACGCCAATTCCTCGTGGGCCGGGAAAAGGGTTATTCATGAGACGAGCAACGGCTTGCCCGCCGGTCTTGTAGACAGGGTGGTCGATTTCATCGATCCGGACATTATTCTGATTCACGGCGGGACCAATGACAAGAACAAGGGTACGCCGCTGGGCGATTATGACTATGACCTGCCGATTGATGAGTTGGATGAAAACTGTTTCCGAAGCGCATATATCAAGATGGTTAGATTGCTTCAGGAACGCTACGAGGGGGTTCAGCTCATCCTAATTGTCGGCGACATGCTAACCTCCGATTACGAAAAATCCATTGTGGAAATCGCCGCGCACTACAAAATTCCGTATGTCAATTTCGTCGGATCCCAAATCTCAAAGTGTAAGGGCAGTCATCCCGACTATTCTGGAATGACGTATATGGCGCAGACTGTTTACGGCAAATGCAAGGACTACCTGCCCTAATTACTTTTTCTCGGTCACTTTTGGTCACCTTGCAGCACATTCGGTCACTTTCGGTCACCTTTTCCGGGAGTTATTTCACCACACCGCACAATGACTTAACTCACGGGAAATCAATTCCTTCGGTTACTTAAAACAACTCACGATAGCCACCGATTTGTATACCACCGCCCGAGGCACATTAAAGACTTTGTAAGTTGCTAATTTTCAGGCATTTACAAAGTCTTTAATTTTTCTATTCACCAAATTTGGTCGCATTTGGTCGCGGTTTTGGAGCCAAGTGTTCCGGAATGAAGTGCGACCCTTTTGTTGGACGGATTTAACAATTTGACTTATGGTTCCGAGTCCGGTATTGCACCGGGCTAGGCTGTGTTTATTATTCCATTAGGTATCTATACTATTACAGGCAGGGTACCATATAGAGTGGAATATACAGGTAGGGACCGTCCTTCTCTACGTCGCCCGTGTGGACAATGTAGGCCTGCGAAAGATGTGTTTCGTACTTCTTGATGCACTTCTCCAGTGAAACGGTGGTAAAGCCAGTGGAGGATTTCACTTCGATGGGAGAAATGTTGTGACGGCTGGTGACCTTACTCTTGGCTATAAGGAAATCTATCTCCATCCGGTTCTCTTTGTTTTCCCTGTCGGGATTGGAGTAGAAGAACAGTTTGCATCCAAGGGCCATAAGCATTTGCGCCACTATGTTCTCCATCAGCATTCCGGCATTGACTTCCAGTTTATCCTTGAGAATCTTCTGGTAAAGCTGTTCTGAAACGATGCCGCGCTCGTCAAATGCGTGGCTTATCATCAGGCCGGTGTCGTTCAGGTAACACTTGAGGGAGTTGTCCTTCTGCTTGAGCCCCAGCCCGATGCTGGGCTCTGTGGTATTGAAGGCCAGATTGACCACACGAGCGTCCCTGAGCCAATAGAAAGAACTGTCATAGTCCCGGAATCGGGCGTCTTTGTTGAGGTCTGAGAGTTGGAACTTGTGTTCGTGCAACTGAAGCTGACCCGGGATGGCCTCGTAGATGGCTTTGACCTTGCCGGTATGAACGTCGGCGTATTGCTCGATGCAGTTGTTGTAGAGGTTGAGGATCTGTCGCTTGACACGGTCTACGTCTTCGAAGGATTTGGTATCCAGATACTCCTCTACGGCCTGGGGCATGCCGCCGACAATCATGTACAGACGGAAGTAGTCCATGATTTTCCGGTGCATGGACTGGCCTACTGGCGATTGTTCCTTGAATTTCATCCGGATAAAGTCCATAAGGTTTTCTTCGCCTAAGGCCCAGAGGAATTCCTCGAAATCCATGGGCTGCATGACCATCTTTTCCTCTTCGGACGGGACCAGATAATCCTCCTTCTTTTCGTTCTTCTTCAGCTTACGCTTGGTGCTCATCTGCATTCCCAGCAGGGAGCCGGTCTCCAGGTAGTCATATCGGCCATCTTCCACCAGGTATTTGATGGCAGCCCTGGCGGCAGGACAGAACTCGATTTCATCGAATACGATGATGGATTCGCGGGGGTACAGCTTGGTGGAGTAGAATGTGGTAAGATAGGTAAAGAGCATGTCAAGGTTGTCCTTGTAGTTCTTGAACAGGTCTTTGATATCGTCTCCTACCTTGAAGAAGTCTATGAGGATATAGCTTTTGTATTCATTCTTGGCAAATTCTTCCACGATGTAGCTCTTGCCCACACGGCGGGCGCCTTCTATCATCATGGCGGATTTACCTTTCCGCTTGTTTTTCCAGAGGAGCAACTGGTCGTAAATCTTTCTTTTCATCACGGAATCAAGGTTCTTTATACACTTTATTTACACGAAATCAAGCCTTGCTGATGGTCGATTTCTACACGAAATCAAGGCAAAAATAATCATTTCAGCAGAAAAAAGATAGAATATGCTTGATTATTTGCACCGCTTTACAAATTTTTCTATCTCACTTTCGAGCTGAGGGATAAGTCTGTGGGGCTTGGACCCGGGGATCCAGATGCAGTGCCCTGTCAGTCCATCATAAATGCTACGGGAATACTCATAAAAGACTATCTCATTGCCCGCATCACGATAGGCAGAGAGAAAATGACGTGCACTCTCTATCGGAACGACGGTATCCTCCGATTCATGTGTCAACAGGATCCTTGGCCCGTCACTTCGCACAAGGTTCATAATGCTCATGGATTCAAGTTCTTCTGCGGTAGGGGCATGTCCACCGAACAGGACGTTATATCTATTAGTATGAACTTCATAGTCTGGCAGGGGATCCGCTATACCGGAAATGGATATAATTCCGGCCACCTTTTCCGACGGCAAATTAAGACCTGTCCAAAGGGCGAGATGTCCCCCGGCTGACCCTCCGCAAATCCAAATCCTTTTGGGAGAGAATCCCGCCTTGCGCGCAAACGCCTTGCTGAACATCCATTCCGCCGCTTTCACGCAATCATTCCCACAAGCCGGCCAGGGCTCCTTTCCGCTCCCGGATGGGCCGGCAAGCGTGTACTCTATATTGAAAGCAGCCATACCAAGGCAATCCGTGAAGTATTCGGCAACCCCGGCAAAAGCAGCGCGATCCATTGCTGCCCAGCCCCCTCCGTGAATAATCAGCACAGCTTCTTCCTTCCCATAAGGAACGTCCGGCAAAGAAAGAGTACCTATCCCGTATTCGCCAGCCTCCGGATTATACGAGATTGTTTTAGTCTTCGCCGATAATTCGACGACCGATAAAAAAACAAAAAGAATGGTAGTAAGATGTTTCATGTCTTCTATGTTGTCATTCCAAGCTGACCGGGCCCAGGACACCGTTGGGGCAGAGGGAATCATAGGCCGAGTATCCTGAATAAACGGTCGGGCGCAGCCGTCCCTCAGGGGTTTCGGCCCGGGGAAAATCATAGTAATGCAGCGCGCTCCGAGTGAGCCGCTCCGACTCCGGGAGGGAGCAATCCCCAATGAGGCGGTTCTGCCAAGTGTTGGTGAAATCAATCCTTATTTCATTGTCTCCGGCTTTCAACTTGCCTGCGACATCGGCGCTCCAGGGAGCGGTCCAGACGGTGCCGCAGTCCTCTCCGTTGATGTAGATGTGCGCTACCCCGCCGGTTACGCTTCCAAGCGATAGTCTTTTTGCGGCTGCAGCCTGCGCTTCACTGAGGCAGAGCGAGTTTCTCATCGTAACAGTGCCGGAGAAGTGGCGGATTTCTGGATCGTCGTCGGCTGTGAGATCCTTCAGCTGCTCCCAGGTGCGGTCCGCAGGCGGCGCTGCGGAGAGTTTGTGGTAACGGAACGACAGTGTCCAGGGGCTGCCGATAGTGATTCCGGCGGCGATCCCGGAGGAGTGGCTTGTTGCGGTGGGAAGAGCCTTTTTTGATGAGTCAAATATCACGAAGGCTGAGCCGTTTTCCGGCAGCTCCAGCTCCACGGCGCTACGCCCGTCCTCCCGGGTGATGCTTTCCAGGTCCCGGATCGTCCCTGTGACGGCATCCCAAATCTGCGCTTTCCCGGATGCGCGGAAGGTAAGCGAGAGGGGGCCGCTCCCCGCGACGAAATAGATATCCAGCGGGCCAAGGCGCCTGTGGGCGCATGCGTCACAGCCCTCGAAATCAGGCGGAAGCAACAGCTCGGATGCGTCGAACGCGCTCACGCCCGGCAGCGTTTCCGAGGATGTCGCAAATACGCTCACTCCGGCTTTGCGGAAGCTCTCGATTTTCTCCATGACTTCGGGGGTCAGTGCATCGGGAGATTCGGGATCGATCAGAAGCGCCGCGTAGGACATCCCGTCCGGCAGCACGATGCGGCCGTCTTTCGCTACTGCGCGATGCATCAGAACATCGGTATTCATCAGGTCGCTGCTGTATCCCGCGGGAAGGCGCAGCAACGAAGATTTGTAAGGCTTGTCGCGACAATGCCCCCAGCCCTGATACACGCGATCACCCGCCCAAACGGCAAGGTCCGCCACAGGAAGTCCCTGCTGCAAAAGGTATTGGCAGCGCGCGATATAGCGTAGGAAAGGCGCAGCCTCGGCGGCCCAGGTGACGTTGCGGTTGAGATGAGTGCCGGCGAAATATTCCCCTCCCGGCACACCGAATCGCTCCGGCGAACAGGTGAATGTGTGCCAGACGAAATGGTTTATGCCATCGGCGAAAACCTGGTCTGCCAAGCCTTTGAGTGCGAACGGATACATGCTCCAATGGAAACTCATATGAGTGAAAGCTTCCGCGGAGGCTTTCGGGCGTCCGTACATATGTGCGGTCGAAACCGTTCCCTTCAAGAAGAAATTATTCTCGCACCAGAATTCCCCCTGGGGCATGTCGTTGACGGAAAGGAATTCCATCTGGTCGGCCTCCCGGAAAACGGCGGGCGTGCGATTCCACGGCCCTCCGGACTCTGATACCATGCCCATGCCGTGTTTGTGCGCCATTTCCCGCAGGGTTAGATAGAAGTTTTCGCGGAACATGTCGTTGCGCGCTTTGCGGTAGTCGCGCATGAAACACTCCAGCGCGCCGTCTTCCCCGATTTCAAAGCCCGCGAGCATGGGCATCAGCGCCCGGAGAGCGTAACCCTTGATTTTAAGGAAGTCAGCCTCAAATTGCGGCGACCAGGTCGGCACCGGACCTTCCCAACTGACGCTATAGAAATTAGTCAGCGTCCTTCCGAAAAACTCGCCGGCTCTCTCCTTGAAGGGGCCGCATATCTTTTCGACGTGCCTTTTCACCGCCGCCGGGTCGAGCACGTCGACATCGTTTTCGTTTCCCGGGATGGTGGACCAGCCGAAACGCAGCAGCGTCCATTGCCCCGGGGGAACGTCCCAGCCGAGACTTCCGTCCGCCGCCACTTCCGTCAAGTCGATGACTTCCAGGGCTTTGGTTATTTCGAGCGAGCCGCCATTGTCAATTCGCGCTCCGCTGGAGGCACTCATGGTATAGAGTCCGTCGCCGGCGACTTGCCATGACTTTTGTTCGGCCCGTTGAGGGCCTTCATAACGGACCGCGAACAGGGCAACATCGTGGAAGTGAGGAAGATCTGCCCTGGGGAGTTGAAGCTCGGCGCGTTGGCCTGAAGGCAGTGTATAAGTCTTATAGACAAGCTGTTTCGGAGCATCCTCGCCCAGCGGCCAGGGTCCCTTAAGGGAGCCGGCGCAGCTGGAAAGGTTGAGGGTAACCTTGAGTCCGAGGCTGTCGGCTTTGCGCAGCGCGAAGCAGACGTTATCAATCCACTCTTCACTCATGAATCCAACCGTCGCAGCCGGCACGCGCACGTGATCGTCGTCGTCCCAATAGCCGCGTGCGTCGAACAGCATCAGGCCGCCGAAGCCCAGCTCCTTCATCATCTCCAGGTCCGCCGTCATGGTTTCCCTGTCCACATTCCCGTTCTGCCACCACCAGTAACACCATGGCCGGAACTCCTCCTTAGGCTCGGCAAAGCCCGCCGCCAGTTCCGCCTCCAGCCCCCTGCGTCCGCTGCATGAGACCGCAAGAAGGCTCATTGCCGCCATTGCGAAACATAAAAGATACATCCTTTGTCCACTTAACTTCACCATATATGGATATTACTTTGTACTCAAATTGTATGATTATACAAATTTACTAAAACCCCGTGGAATTTTGCACTGCAATGGCCTCACTCTGAAAAATAAACGCAATAAAAAGCCACTAACGGACAGAAATGTTTCACTAATGTTACACTAAATACGTTAAGCCGACTCCTAACTAATTAGTAATAAGGCGTTTCCGTTAAAAACTTAGTGTTCCCGCCCGAGGCACAAATAAGACCTTGTAAGTTGCTGAAAATCAAGCGCTTTACAAGGTCTTTCTTTTTGAATTCCCCAATTCTGACCACAATTTGACCACGATTAATGATTTGTCTTGAGTGGCGTTGGTGCTAAATGAGTGGGAACAATCTCACGTCCCAGTAATCTATTGAGAAATGAAGCGCCATTATAATCATCGTAGACATTTGCAACAGGAGACCATCGACCCGTTACTATTCTGCGAATGACACTGAACGGAGGCACCATCGCTCCATAATCGACTTTTATAAATTTACGAGGAAGTACCCTATAATATTTGTCGATCTGAG
>JAEEXQ010000058.1 GCA_016287875.1 Bacteroidales bacterium
CTCGGACGCCACCGGCAACAGTTCATCCACAGGGAAATTCCTTTCCTCCAGCACCTGGAGCATTCTGGTGCCCACCAATCCGGTAGCACCCACAAGAGCGACTTTCATATCAATCGGATTTTTCGCAAATATAGTGCTTTTGCACTAAAAGTTGTATACTATTCCCGTTCCCGTAGGATGGAAATTAGCAAGCCGGGAAGAGCCCTTGATTACGGCTGAAAGGCCGAGGTTGGCGACGAGTGAGCCTATGTTGGAGAGAGTGAATGCCCGGACTATTTCCCTGCGGAATGCAGCATCTGAGGAAGAAGAGGAATAAAAGCGCCCTCTATATTTGTCCAAAGTATTCCACTGGTCATACATCATCCAAGCTCCGGCGATAGTAGCACCGGCTCCTGCGGCAACTTCCCACCAAGCAACAGATCTCGGCAACACGTCCATAGAGTTGCGGTATTTGAATATCCTGCGTCCCTTGTAATTTGCGATTACCATATCGAGAAGCCCCACATACATCATTCCTCGGGAGACGGTCAATGCCGTGATCATTCCGGGCTCGATGTCTCCCCTGTAGGAAGACCTCATATTGAAACCGAGCAGGAAACCCCATCCATAGCGGGGTGCAGGGGTGATGGCACTCCAAACGCCTGCGGCAAGAATTCCAGCAGAGCCCAATTCGAAACGAACCGTTCCGGCTATCGACTGATACCGCATCGGACGATATTCACCATAAAACAACTCGTCACCATAAAAAGCACGTACTTCCGGCTGAGTAAGAGTAATAATCTTATTCACGACCACCTCCTTGTCCCTTGCCGCCTTGTTCGGCCAGGCAAGAAGCCCGGAGCGGTCGAAGCCGGTTTTAGATACATCAATCCTCAAACCATCTGAAAAAGCGACTCCGACAACTTTCTCCAACGGGAGTCGTACAACCTTATTGAACCCTCGGGTAAGAGTCTTTGCCTTGATGTAACGGGAACCGTTATCCATCTCTTTGATTAGGCAGTAATGTTCTGCACCATTGGCCATAAAAAGGGTGTCCGGCACTTTCACGACATCAAAGTCCTGCCCGAGGCAGGGCACGACTGCAAATACGGCCAAAAGGGCGGCCACAAGAAATTCTCTCATTTTAATATATCGTTCAGAACAGAAGATGCTGCGAGGCGCGCACCTTCGCCGGCGCCCTGGATGAGCAGGGGGTAGGGGTGATAGGTGCTGCGGATGATGATGGCGTTTTCGGTGCCTTTGATGCGGTAGGCCGGGTGGGAGGCATCCACGTTCTCGACGCGTATGCTGGCCTTGTAGCCATGGGGGCCGGCGGGATCTTTCACCAGCGAGGCCACGAAGCGCTGGCGGCGGTGCTGGGCATCGGCGGCGGATTCGAGTGCGGCGAAGCGGGGTTCATCCGCCTCCAGCTTGGCGTAGAATTCCTCCAGGCTGAGGCCGGCGTACTCCGCTCCGATGACAGGCTCTATCTCCACATCTTCCGCCTCAAGGGGCACTCCCGCCTCGCGGGCGAGGATCAGAAGCTTGCGGAGGGCCTCACGGCCGCTGAGGTCGATGCGGGGGTCCGCCTCGGTAAGCCCCTCGTCCTGGGCCTTGCGCACGATTTGGGCGAAGGTGCAGGGGGTGAGGGTGTATTCGGAGAGGATGCGGTTCAGCGTGCAGCTGACCACGGCCTCGATGGAGATGAGTTCGTCCCCGGTGTTGGCCCCGGCGGCTATGCTTTCCAGCACGGGAAGGGCGGAGCCGACGGTAGTCTCGTAGCGGAGGAAAACGCCGTTCTCCTGGGCGGCGGCGTGCATCGCGGCATATTCCACGAAAGGCACGGCCAGAGCACGGCGGTTCGAACTCACTATGTTGATTCCCTCCCGCAGGAGGCCTTCATATTCTTTGTAGATGGTTTCGCTGTCCGTTACATCCACGAAAATGCTTCCGCGGGGTGCCGTCTTGCATACCTTCTGTGCAAAATCGTGCTTGTTGCTAAACCCGGCGACACGCAGCACCTTGCCCGTGCGCTCCGCAATGCGCCCCGCCGACTCCTCGATAAGACTCACCAGGGCAGAGCCCACCGCACCCTTTCCGGCGATATACACCTCCAGGACGCTGCGCGGAGCAATCTCGAAATACTCCCGGTGGATGGCATTCAGAGCCTCGCGGGCCACGGCCAGACGGACGCTGGCATACACGTTAGTGCCGTCGGAAGAACAGGACAGGGTCTTGATGCCCGCTTGCTTGAGGGCTTCTTCGGTGCGCACGCAGGAAGCCTCTCCGTTGATGTGCCCGCTGCCCACGAGGCAGATGAGTGATTCACCCTGAAGGGTGTCGTCCGTGCTGGTGACGCCCACCCATCCGGCCACCTTGGGTTCTGGCAGGGCCGCGACCACGGTACCGGGGTTCTCCGGTTCGAAAGTGTTCAGTATATGTATTGCGATACCGGCCTCCATCGCAGGCTTGACGGTGGGCGCATAAAGCACCTTGGCCCCGTGGGTTGCCATATCCAGGGCTGCCTGGTAGGACATCTCGGGGATGGTGCGGGCGGCCTCGACCAGCTTGGGGTTGGCGGTCATTATGCCGGGCACGTCCGTCCAAATCTCCAGGCGGGAAGCCTTGAGGGCGGCGGCGTAGAGGGCGGCGCTGAAATCCGACCCTCCGCGGCCCAGGGTAGTCACCTTGCCATCGTATTCGCTGGCGATGAATCCCGGGGCCACGAACACCTCTACCTTGGGCTCGAGGGCCACCGCGGTGGAGATGTTGTTGTAGGTCAGGGTTTCGTTGTCTTTTATGACAAGGATGCGGGAGTCCAGCCACTTGGTGCGTATGCCCTCGCAGCGGAGCTTGTCCGCAATGATGGTGGTGGAGAAGAGTTCACCGAAGGTTACCATCTCATCCTCCGGAGCGGCGGCCAGCTTATCGAACAGGCCCGCGATCTTGGCAGAAACCTCGTCCCTTTCCTTGCCGGTAAAGAGACGGCGGATTATGTCGTCGTGCCTGGCTTTGAGGCCCTGCAGCATCACCTGGCGTTCTGCGCTGCCGGCCTCGGTCTTGGCGAGGCCCAGCAGAGTATCGGTGCAACCCGATATAGCAGAACAGACCAAGGCTACCCGGTCTTTGCGGGCAGCCTTGGTCACGATGTCGAGGACCCTCGAAATGTTGGTGGCGTTCGCAACCGAACTGCCGCCGAATTTGAGGACTTGCATACTAGTCTTCCTCTTCCTCCTGAGCAGCGTACTCGGCGAGGAGCTTGGTCTGCACGTCGGCAGGCACGGGCACGTACTCGGCAAACTTCATGGTGAAGGTTGCGGAGCCGCCGGTGAGGGAGCTCAGAGTGGTGGAGTAACGGTAAAGCTCTGCGAGAGGAACGCGGGCGTGGAGAACGGTGAAGTTACCTTCCACATCCTGGTTCATGATCATACCGCGGCGGGTGTTGAGGTCGGACATACAAGGACCTACGAAATCGCTGGGAGTGAAGATATCCACATTGTAGATAGGCTCGAGGATCTTCGGGCCTGCATTGCGGAATGCCTCGCGGAAAGCGTTGCGGCCTGCGATGATGAAGGCGATTTCCTTGGAGTCCACGGGGTGCATCTTACCGTCATAGACGAAGACGCGGATGTCGCGGGCGTAGGAACCGGTAAGAGGACCTTCGACCATACGCTCCTTGATACCCTTGAGGATGGCGGGCATGAAGCCGAGGTCGATGGCACCACCGACGACACAGTTGTAGAACTCAAGCTTGCCACCCCACTCGAGCTCGGTGATATCCTGAGTCTTGATGTTGAGCTGGGTGTCCTTGCCGTCGATCTTGAACTTGGTGTTGAGCTCGCCTTCGGCAGGGCAGACGAGGAGGTGGACCTCACCGAACTGGCCGGCGCCGCCGGACTGCTTCTTGTGACGGTACTGTGCGCTGGCCACCTTGGTGATGGTCTCGCGGTAAGGAACCTTCGGAGCATAGAGCTCGACGTTGAGCTTGAACTCGTTGTTCAGGCGCCACTTCACGAAGTTGATATGCTGCTCGCCCTGGCCGCTGAGAATGGTCTGGCGGAGCTCCTTGGAGTACTCCACGATGGCGGTAGGATCCTGTGCGGCGATCTTGAAGAGGGCGTCGCCCATCTTGGCCTCGTCGTTCTTGTCGACGGGCTTGATGGCGCAGCGGTACTTGGGCTCGGGGAACTGGATGTGCTCGTAGGCTTCGCATCCTGCCTCGGCGAGGGTGACGTCGGTCTTGCCGGCCTTGAGTTTCATAACGCAGCCGATATCGCCGGCGCGGAGGTTGGTGACTTTATCCTTCTTTGCACCTGCGACAGCATAGATGGCGGAGAGACGCTCGCTGTTGCCGGTTTCAGGGTTGACGAGGTCGGCGCCTTCCTTGAGCACACCGCTCATCACCTTGAAGTAAGACACGTCGCCGAGGTGCTGCTCGACGCTGGTCTTGAAGATGAAGATGCTCGTGGGAGCGGCTTCCTTGCAGGCGACCTCCTTGCCGGAGATGGTCTTGTTGGAAGTTCCCTCGGGGCTGCGGGTTGCCTTGACGCAGAACTCCATTATCTTCTTGACACCCATATCCTTCTTTGCGGAGAGGCAGAAGACGGGCATGATCTCTCCCTTCGCTATACCGAGGCCGAGACCCTTTGCGAATTCCTCTTCGCTGAGGGTGAGCTCGTCGAGGTATTTCATCATCAGTTCGTCATCGGACTCTGCGGCCTTCTCCATAAGGGCCATGCGGAGTTCCTCGGCCTCGTCGGCATACTGGGCGGGGATTTCGAGCTCCTCACGCTTGCCGTTGGCATCGAGGAAGTGATAGTACTTCATATCGATGACATCGATGAAGCCTTCGCAGCTGGCGCCGGGGTTCACAGGGAACTGCACGAACGCGGCCTTGCTGCCGAATGCGGATTTGATGCTGTCCTGGGTCTGGTCCCAATTGGCTTTCTCGTGGTCGAGCTGGTTGACTGCGAGAAGCAGGGGGACGTTATACTTGGCTGCCTGACGGGCGAAGATCTCGGTGCCGACCTCGACGCCCTGCGTGCCGTTGACCAGCAGGATACCGGTTTCGCAGACCTTGAAGGCCTCGACTGCGCCGCCGATGAAATCGTCGGAACCGGGAGCATCGATGATGTTGAACTTGGTGTTCATGAATTCGGCATAGAGAGCTGAAGCAAATACGGACTTCTGGTTAGCCTGCTCGAATTCGGTGTTGTCGGAGACTGTGTTCTTATCCTCGACGGTACCGCGGCGGTCGATGACCTTGCCTTCGAAAAGCATTGCCTCAGAGAGCGTGGTCTTGCCGGACTTGGAACTGCCCAGAAGGACCACGTTACGGATGTCTTTAGTTGAGTAATCTTTCATTGTGTGGTATAAATGTTATTAAAATTTCGCGCGTGTGATAGCCTACAAAGTTAATAACTTTTGAAAGGATTGCAAAATTTCGGCACCATTCATACCCATTTCCCTTATGAGGACTTCGTCAAGGTCATAGGGCGACACTTTGAGCGCCCTGCAAATGCTTTGGAAATCAATGGTTTCGTCCTCATAGACGTGGTCTTCGAGGATCATCCGGGAAAACTCCCGGTAGGCGGATTCTATCGTTCTCATGGCTTCGTACTGTTTCGTGCTCCAAACTTAACACAGATGTACAAAAATAACAACAAGTCAGTAGGTACGAACAGGGGGTAAAAACAAAAATTTAAGTTTGCGGGGCCATTTTGTGCAATTTTATTATACTTTGTATAGTACTGCTGTATAGCAGGCCGAACGGATGTCCGGTATTTTTGCCGAAAGGTTGAAATTGGATATGATGTCTTCAGACGGGTCGGTATTTAAGAAAATCAGGGAAAGCCTGGGGCTCTCCCAGGAAGAGATGGCGAGGATGATGGATTCCACCAGAGGTACCGTCGTGAATCTTGAAAACGGGAGGACGGGAATAGTGACCGGAAGCGTGCTGAAATTCTGCCAGGCTACGGGAGCATCCTTGCTGGAGATAATCACCGAGTGCTATCCTGAATACTGCGGAGACCTGATCAAAGAAGACGCACGATACAAAGAGAGGCTGCGGCAGACAGTGGACGAGTACGAAGACAGACTTGCGGCGAAGGACGAGGAAATCAAGAAGAAAGACCAGATGTATGCCCTGCTGCAGGAGACGGCTCTCACACAACAGAAACTAATCAGCATCTACGAAAGCGGTTCCAGTAAAAAAGCTTAACTTTGTGGCCTATGCCACGGCATCCTGAACTGCTCCCCTATCTCAAGGAGGGACGACTGGAAGCGGGCTGCGACGAAGCAGGCCGCGGGCCCCTCGCCGGCCCTGTGTACGCCGCGGCGGTAATCCTCCCCCCTGACTTCCGGCATCCCCTGCTGAACGACTCCAAACAGATGAGCGAAAAGGCCCGGAACGAGCTGCGCGCCGTAATCGAGCGCGAGGCTCTGGCCTGGAAGGTGGTGGCCGTGGAAGCCGAGGAAATCGACCGCCTCAACATTCTCTGGGCCTCAGTGACCGGGATGCAGAGGGCCGTCGCGGGGCTGGCCCTGCGACCGGAATTCCTGCTGATAGACGGCAACAAGTTCCGCCCCTTTGGGGAATATGGCCGCGACGACTACCTGACGGTGGTGCACGGGGATGCCACCTATGCATCGATTGCCGCAGCCTCGGTGCTGGCCAAGACCTGGAGGGACGAGCGCATGAGGGAACTGGCCGCAAAGTACCCCGGATATGGCTGGGAGAGGAATTTCGGATACCCCACTCCGGAGCACATCGAGGCCATACGCCGCCTGGGATTCACCCCTGAACACAGGAAATCTTTCCACCCTGCGGCACTGGAACCCACCCTGTTTTAGACTGGCACTTCTTTTGTTGCCAATTCTTTACTATTTTTGCACGTTTATAAACAATCCGAATATGAAAAAAATCCTTTTGACCATAGCCTGCTTGGCCTCGATGATCGTGGCCAGGGCCGACGAAGGTATGTGGTTGCTGCCCATGCTGCAGCAGTTCAACGAAGAGGCAATGCGTAACATCGGCTGCCGCCTCACCGCCAAAGACATCTACGACATCAACAACGCTTCGCTGAAGGACGCCATAGTGCAGTTCGGCGGCGGCTGCACCGGAGAGGTCATCTCCCAGAACGGTCTGGTCTCCACCAACCACCACTGCGGCTACAGCAGCATACAGCGCCTCTCCACCCCCGAGAAGAACTATCTCGAGGACGGCTTCTTCGCCAAGAGTTTCGCGGAGGAGATCCCCGTTCCCGGCCTTACCGTCAAATTCATGAAGAGCATGGCCGACGTCACCGACCAGCTCGAAAGCCTGGAGGGCAAGGCCTTCAAGGAGAAGGTGGCCGAGATCGAGAAAGCCTCCAACGAAGCCAACCCCAACTGCCAGTCCAAGGTCATGTCCTTCTACAACAACAATGTCTGGTACCTCATAGTGTACAAGACCTACAAGGACATCCGCTTCGTAGGCGCTCCTCCCGTATCGATGGGTAAGTTCGGCGGCGAGACCGACAACTGGATGTGGCCCCGCCACACCTGCGACTTCTCTCTCTTCCGCATCTATGCCGACGAGAACAACGAACCCGCAGAATACTCCGAGAACAACAAGCCCTACACTCCCGTAAAGTCCCTCAAGATCTCCCTCAAGGGCGTGAAGGAAGGCGATTTCACCTTCATTATGGGCTATCCCGGACGCACCCAGCGCTTCCAGACCGCAGCCCAGCTGAAGGATATGATAGAGACCAACAGCATCCGCATCGAGGCCCGCACCATCAAGCAGAAGGTCATGTGGGATGAGATGGAAAAGGACCCCGTCGTCCGCCTGCAGTATGCCGACAAATATGCCGGCAGCGCCAATGGCTGGAAGAAGTGGCAGGGCGAAGAGCTCGCATTCAAGAAACTCGGCATCATAGAGCGCCAGGAAGCCAAAGAGGCCGAACTGAACAAGTGGATCAACAAGAAGGGTTCCCGCAAGGAGGCCTACGGCGGCGCAATCGAAGATATCGACAAGTTCATTACCGACCGCAAGGAAGTCTATATGAACTTAATACTCCTGTCCGAGACCATAGGCAACCTCGATATTCTCGCAAAGTACATAGCTCCCAAGCATTTCCGCGCCGAAGACTATAATGAAGAAGTGGACCGCAAGATAAACAAGGCCCTCTTCGCCTTCTACCTCGACAAGGTGTCTCCCGAATACAAGATACAGCCCGAAGGTTGGGATCTTACCAAGGAGAATGTGGACGAATATGTCGACAGTTTCTACGGCGAGAACGGAGCCGAGGTCGTGAACGGGCTTATGACGGCCCTCCGGACCGTAGTAGCAGAGAAGGTCGGCAGCATCAATGATCCCACGTTTGAAGTGGCTTCCAAGAAGTACGCCGCCTCCCTCCTCCAGTGGAACAAGGGCAAGGCCAGCTATCCCGATGCCAACTTCACGATGCGCCTCACCTACGGCACCGTGAAGCCCTACTCCCCCAAGGATGGCGTAAGCTACTGGCACTGGTGCACCGCCAACGGCATACTCGAGAAAGAGGATCCGGACGATTATGAGTTCCGCGTTCCCACCAAGATCCACAACCTTATCGAGAACAAGGATTACGGCCGCTACGCCGACAAGGATGGCACCCTGCATACCTGCTTCCTCACCAACAACGACATCACCGGCGGCAACTCCGGCAGCCCTGTGCTCGACGCTGACGGCAACCTCATCGGCCTTGCCTTCGACGGCAACTGGGAGAGCATGTCCAGCGACGTGATGTTCGAGCCCGACCTCCAGCGCTGCATCAACGTGGACATACGTTTCGTGCTCTGGATGATCGAGAAGTGGGGCGAAGCTCCCAACATTATCAAAGAACTTGCATTCGCGAAATAATGACCGCAGAAGAGATTAAAGAATTCCTGAAAGAGGTGCATCACCCGGGTAAGGAAGACCGCGACATCGTGGACCTGGGGATGGTGCAGGATGTTAAGGTTGGAGAAGCCGGCGTCGTTGTGACGCTGGGCTTCCCCAAACAGCGCGACCCGCTCAAGAAATACATCATAGGTGCCACCAGGGCGACCCTTATCCGCCATCTGGGCAATAAGATACGCACCGAGGTCGAGGAGGTGGAGATCGAAGCTCCGGCAGCCAGGAAGGGCACCGAATTCACGAAGGAAACTCTTCTCAGCGTGAAGCATATAATAGGCGTGGCCTCGGGGAAAGGCGGCGTGGGCAAGTCCACCGTCGCGGTGAACCTGGCGGTCGCGCTGGCCCGGCTGGGCTACAAGGTCGGTCTTGCCGACGCCGACGTGTACGGGCCCTCGGTTCCGGTAATGACCGGCAGCGAGGGTTACCGTCCCGTGGCGGAAGAAATCAACGGGAAAGACTACATTGTCCCGTTGGAAAAATATGGCGTGAAGTGGATGTCCATAGGCTACTTCGCCGAAAAGGGCCAGGCCCTGGTGTGGCGCGGCCCCATGGCTTCCAACGCCCTCAAGCAGCTCATCCTCCAGGTCAACTGGGGCCCGCTGGACTTCCTGCTCATCGACATGCCTCCGGGAACCGGCGACATCCACATCTCCCTCACCCAGGAAATAGGCATCGAGGGCGCTGTAATCGTGACCACTCCCCAGACCGTGGCCCTGGCCGACGTGGAGAAGGGTGCCAATATGTTCCGCAATGAGAACGTGAACAAGGCTATCTACGGCATCGTGGAGAATATGGCCTGGTTCACTCCCGAGGAGCATCCTGACGAGAAGTACTACATCTTCGGCCGCGACGGCGGAGCAAAGATGGCGGAAGAGCTGGGGATCCCCCTGCTCGGCCGCATCCCCCTCGTCCAGAGCATTCGCGAGAATGGCGATGACGGCGCTCCCGCCGCCCTCTCCTCCCGCCCCGACGGCCTTGCTTTCCTGGAACTTGCCGGAAAACTTGCAGAAATAGTTTAATTAATGCTTAAATTTTCATACCTTGCGGAGCATACCCCGCAAGGTATTTTTTTTACGCTTAATTGGTTATGAAGCTGCGATTATTGAGAGGCCTGCTGCTATTCTGTCCTATTATGGCAGCGGGTGGAAACGAAAACGATGTACAGGCCTTTGAGCCGGATTCTGTCAAATTAGCCGCCCCGACAGCGACGCATGTCCTTGAGTTGCTCAAAGGGCGCGAAGCAGGTGTCGAGGTCATTTCTTCTCCCGGTCATCCGGGAATGGTTCCCACCATCCATATCCGAGGTCTGGGAGTTGCCGCAAGGATGCAGCCCGTCTATGTGCTGAATGGTATGAGAGTTTGGAATCTCGATGGCCTGGACCCCGGACAGATAGACAAAATCGAGGTCCTGAAGAACGCTTCCGCAATGGGTATCTGGGGGGCAGATGCCGCCCGAGGGGTGGTGCTGGTGGAAACAAAGAAAGCCCATCAGGGCGGCTTCCACGTCGATTATTCCGGGCTGGGAGGAGTTCATTTCCTCTCCGACTCGACCGCGACCTCCTTTATGCACATCCACAATCTCGATCTGCAATACGGTGGAAAGAAGTTCTCGATTTACGCCGGAGGATCGTTTCTCGATAATGACGGACCTTATGAGGGTCGGAAAGATGTCCACCGCCGATATTCCGCTGTCCTTTCCGCGAACTACAACCCCTTTGATTGGTTCTCCATAGGAATCAACGGCCACTGGAGTGATTCGCAAGTCGACAAAGCTCCGGACAGATGGCTGGAAAGCGTGATTTCGAAGAAAAGGGCTACCACCTATACTCCGGCGGACATCAGCTATACCAGGGAAGATAACAGGAAGGAGAAAGCCATTCAGGCTACTGCTGAGTTTCACCCAATAGCTGGCTTGTATTTCCGATTATTTGCCGGCATTATGAAGAATACAGGAGATCGTAAAGAAATCGAGTGGACAATTTATGCCGAGCCAAGCGATTATTCCCCAGATTGGTGCGACGCAACTATTACTAAAGAAGATTTCACCTGGAAGCAGTATGGAGCAGAAGCCGGCTATCAGACAAATCTCAATGGGCACAAAATCCACGCTGACATCGATTTCCGCAGAACCGACAACAAGAATGAGTTATTAGCATTGACGGGAACCTCTGCTTGCGAGGATTACAACTTGCGGCCTGGTGACGGAGATTCCGTGTGGGGGGACTTCCTATATCCAAGTTATATCAAATTTTTGGAACAGATAAACAGTGGAATAATTCCCTTTGATTCTCCCATAGTTTCCTCTTTTGGAGATGTTATTATCCCTAAATGGAACGAGGCAGTTATTTCGCTGGGGTATGATTACAAAGAGCGTGTCAAAATAGACGTTTCCGCTTCCAAGGTGTGGGAAAAAAGCTTTACTCTCGAGGATGATAATTTCTGGACCGCCGCCGCAAGTCTCGGCTGGAACGTTTTCAAAAAACCATATCTGAACCTCGGGGCTTCCTGGTCGAAAACAGGGAAATACACGCCGTTCTACACTTATGTTCTGGAATGGAACAACCTCATAAGGCTCCCTGGGGCAGAATCTTATGTAAGAGACTTCGCGAAAGCCGAACATTTCGACGTTTCCGCCTCTTCTTCCCTCAACTTGGGGAAGAATGTTCTGAATCTGAGCGCAGCCTGGTACAAGCATCACGACATTTTGTGGAGCCATTTTTGGGGAGTGTTAACGTTCCAGGGGAATCTTAAGAGTGAGGAACTCTTCCGTTTAGAGAAACAAGGCATCGAACTGTCCGCATGCCTGAAAGGCTCGTCCGGAGACTTCCGCTATTCGATTTTGGGAAATCTTACTTTTTACGGAGACGTTGTCCGTTTCGGCGAGAAGCTGACATCCCCGTTGGAATGGGAAAAGGGCACCAGGCTATGCCTGCAAGACGGGAAGCATCTTGGCTGTAGCATGACCAAAGACATTTATGTTAAAGATGGGCAGCTCCATTCAGACGACCAAGATTGGAACTATTCCGGAGCAGTCTTCCCCGACATGGCGGAGTCTTTCTATATCTCGCTTGCTTGGAAACGCTTACAGGCTACAATTTCCGGGCATGGACGCCACGGCCAATCCATTCGTCATAACAGCAGATACGACGCTTTATATCGCTACTATTGGGAAAACGCCGGGATCGATAAAGTATTAATATCGTCAGATGCTATCCTCTCTTCAAACCGCAGCATACTGGACGGATCTTTCTTCCGAATCGACCAGATACGCCTGGACTATTCCCTGCCGCTCAAGAGGAAGTTCTCCGCCGTCCTCTTTGCCTCGATGGAGAACTGGTTCCTCTTTACCAATTATCCGGGCTCTGACCCTGAAATGTCCCTTGCATGG
>JAEEXQ010000059.1 GCA_016287875.1 Bacteroidales bacterium
CGCAGATAGCCGCCAACATCGGCGAAGCCGCAGCCCACGGCATCGACATCCAGGCCGACTACAAGCAGGTTTGGAACAAAGATTTCTGGAGCTCCGCACGAGGCAACTTCACCTATTCCACCAGCAAGTACCTGGTATATGAGGAACCTCAATACAAGGAGCCTTGGCGTCTCCACGCCGGCCACTCTCTCAAGCAGAACTGGGGCTACATAGCAGAGCGTCTCTTCATCGACGATGAAGAAGCGGCCAACTCTCCTTCCCAGGCATCTTTCGGTAGCCTCTACGGCGGCGGCGACATCAAGTACACCGACGTCAACGGCGACGGCATCATTTCCGAGGCGGATATGGTGCCCATAGGCCTCCCTACATCCCCCGAAATCATCTACGGATTCGGTGCTTCGATGGGATACAAGGGCTTCGACTTCAGCGTGTTCTTCCAGGGCCTCGCCAACGAGAGCTTCTGGATCGACGCCAGCACCAACTACAATCCTTCCAAGAACATCGCAGGCACGGCCCCGTTCGTGAACAACACCCAGTTGCTCAAGGCCTATGCCGACGACCACTGGAGCGAGGACAACCGTAACATCTACGCCCTCTGGCCCCGCTACAGCAACTACGCCAACTACAACAACTCCGCCACCAGCACCTGGTGGATGCGCGACGGCTCCTTCCTGCGCCTCAAGCAGCTGGAGTTCGGATACACCCTGCCCTACAAGTGGCTGCAGAGATGGAGGGTGGAGAACCTGCGAGTCTATTTCCAGGGCAACAACCTGCTATGCTGGAGCCGCTTCAAGCTCTGGGATCCGGAGCTCGCGGGGTCGGGTCTCAACTATCCCATCCAGCGTACCTTCAATATCGGTTTCCATGTCACATTCAAATAATTGTCAGAAATGCGTAAGTTAATAATCTCCATTATCATCTTGGCAGGACTGACATCCTGCAACGGCTTCCTGAACGTGGTCCCCAACGACGGCGTGGCCACGGTGGATATGGCCTTCGACCTGCGTTCCACCGCCCAGCGCTATCTGGCGACCTGCTATTCCTATATGCCGGTGGACGGCAACGTTGCATCCGACCCTGCGATGCTCACCGGCGACGAACTCTGGGACCTCGTGGGCCGCATCGTCTCGAACACCTCCGCACGAGTCCCCAATACCTATTTCCAGATTGCCCGCGGGCTTCAGACGGCATCCAAAGTGTATGCTAACGACTGGGCCAGCATGTACGAGGGCATACGCTGCTGCGACATCCTGGTCGAGAACATCGACAAGGTGCCGGATATGACCATGCAGGAGAAGGAACAGTGGAAGGCGGAGGCAAGCTTCCTCAAAGCCTACTACCACTTCAACCTCGTGCGCAAGTGGGGCCCCGTTCCCGTGATACGCAAGAGCCTCCCCATCGACTCCGACGTGGAGACCGTGCGCGTGTACCGCGAGAACATCGACACCTGCTTCAACTTCATACTGAGGCTGCTCGACAAGGCATACAAGAACCTCCCTCTCGCCGTCGAATCCAACGACGAGCTCGGACGCATCACCCAGCCCGTCTGCGCTGCCCTCAAGGCCAAGGTAGCGGTCTATGCCGCCAGCCCGCTTTTCAACGGCAACGAGGAGATGGCCTCGCTGGTGGACAACCAGGGCCGTATGCTCTTCCCCGCCAAGTCAGCGGAAGAGAAGGCCGAGCGCTGGAGATATGCGGTGACCGCCTGCGAAGACGCCATACGCGTGTGCGAGCAGGCGAACATACGTCTGTATAACATTTCGGACGTGTCCGCGAACTACCGCCTCACCGACTCCCTGCGCCAGACTCTCACCCTGCGCAACGCCTTCAACAACCGCTGGAACAGCGAGGTCATATGGGGAAACACCCAGATCCAGAGCTCCGGCGATATGCTGGCGTTCCAGCAGTGGACCATGCCCAATATGACCGACAACGCCCACTCCACCGGCGGATACCGCTTCATAGGCGTTCCGCTTAAGATAGTGGACCAGTTCTACACCCGCAACGGCCTGCCCATGGCCAACGACAGGGACTGGGACGGCGTGAACCCCAACGCGCTCAAGACGGGAGGGGAGAGCACCAACTACTGGATGGAGGAAGGATACACCAGCATCGCCTCCAACTTCGACCGCGAACCCCGCTTCTACGCCTTCCTGGGCTTCGACGGAGGCAAGTGGCTCGGACAACTGGCCAACTACAACGACCTCAAGCCCGAGGACGTGCTCCACATCGAATGCCGCAACGGCGGACACGAGGGGCGCTCCGGCGGTGAGGTAGGACCTGTCACGGGATACTTCGCCAAGAAGCTCTATCCCATCTACTGCAACTTCACCGGCACCAACCAGTTCACCTCGTACCGCTATGCCTGGCCCATCATCCGCCTCACCGACCTCTACCTGCTCTATGCAGAGGCCGTCAACGAGGCCGAGGGCCCGAACGGATTCCATTCCGACAAGATGTTCGAGTATCTGGACGCAGTGCGCAGCCGTGCCGGAATCCCCGGCGTGAAGGCGGCCTGGGACAGCCATTCCAACAGCCCCGGATACTACAACACCCAGTACGGCCTCCGCAACATAATACACCGCGAGCGCCTCATCGAACTCTCCTTCGAGAGCCAGCGCTACTGGGACATCCGCCGCTGGAAAGAGGCTCCCAACGAGTATTCCAAGGGCATCTACGGATGGACGGTCACCGGATCGGCTCCGGAAGATTACTACGTGCGCAAGCTCATCGCCACGCAGACCTTCGGGCTCAAGGACTACTTCTGGCCCATCTACACTTACTACCTGGACCGCAACCCCAACCTGGTCCAGAACCTCGGATGGTAACACTTAAACTATATAAGAAGAAATGAAACTGAAATACATCATACTGAGTTTGGGAATCCTGGCCGCGGCCGGATGCACGGGCGAACTGGGAGGCCGTATCGACCAGTACGCCGACGTGCCTGTGCCCCAGCCGGTCACCATCAAGAGCAGCTACTCCATCAGGGGCGGTGCGGTCGTGAAGGTCAACATCCCCGACGACCCCTACCTGAAGGGCGTGGTGGCCGAATATGAACGCGGCGGGCAGGTGGTGAACACCAAGATATCCCGCTACGTTGACAGCCTCACCGTCGAGGGCTACGCCGACACCAAGGAGCACATCGTCAAGATCTACTCCTTCAACGTGAACGAGAAGCGTTCCAAGCCGGTGGAGTTTGCCTTCACCCCCCTGGCGCCGGCCATCACCACCGTCACTCCCACCATCATCGAATCCTTCGGCGGAGTGAAGGTGCATATCGAGAACAATGAATCCCGCTCCGACCTGGCGGTCTGCCTGCTGCGCTGCGACGATCCCGCCGACTTCCACAAACCCGCCTCCCAGATAAAGTGGGTGGAGGTTACCACGATGTTCACGGCCAGCCCCGACATCTTCCTCTCCAGGCGCGGAATCGAGCCCAAGGAAGCCATCTTCGGAGTGTACCTGCGCGACCACTGGGGGAATCTCTCCGACACCACCACCGCGGTGCTTACCCCTATCGTGGAATCCAAGCTGGATACCGTCAAATACAACGGCACCCGCTGGTATCCCTTCAAGAACGCCAAGATCGCGGACGACAACTGCGAGAGCTACAACGAGGGCCAGTATCCCGTGTCCGCCCTCTGGGACGGATCCGGCCTCTCCAGCATCCCTCACTTCTTCGTGAGCATGCCCGAAGGCCCTTCGCCCACCTGGCTCACCATAGACCTCGGGCACAAGGCACGCCTGAGCCGCATCACCACCCTTCCCCGTATAGGATACGTGATCTTCGGCGGAGGTGCCGTGCGCGACTATGAGTTCTGGGGCAGCCTGGCGCCCACCGGAAAGCCCGGCCCCGTCACCCCCGACAACCCCTACGGCTTCGACGACACCTGGTTCTGCCTCGGCAAATTCACCCAGGCAAAGCCCTCCGGATATCTCCCCAACGGCCTGGTGGGCGAGTACACCCCCGAAGATGGCCAGGTATTCAACGCCGGCAACGACTTCGAGCTCGACCCTGTGCAGTTCCCGCGCTGCAACGAGGAAGTGCGCTACCTGAGGGTGATATTCGTGCATACTTTCACCACCTTCGAATACGGCCACAACACCTCCAACAGGCAGGTGCAGACCGGCGAAGTGACTCCTTTCGGACAACCCATATTTGAAGAATAGGAGGATATGCGTATGAAAAAGTTGATATTGATACTCACGGCGGCCCTGGCCCTGGCCTCCTGCGCCAAACAGGACGCCATCTATAAGCAATTCGTAAAGGAAGGGGGGATCATCTATCCCGCCAAGCCCATCAACGTCGAGGCCCGTCGCGGCTACCAGCGCGTGGTGCTGAAGTGGGACGCCCCGATGGACCCCTCGCTCCGCACCGTGAAAGTGTTCTGGGACGGAACTTCCCACAGCCAGGAATTCAACTACGCCGACTATCCCGGCGGCAGCATCGAGACCGTGGTAGATAATCTCGAAGACCGTTCCTACACCTTCTCCATAGTCAATTACGACGGCGACGGCAACAAGTCGCTGGCGGCCGAGATAACCACCTCGCCCTTCGGGGAGAGCTGGCTGGTATCCCACGCCGAACGTACCGTCAAGTTCGTAAGGACGGACGGCAACGACGCAGTGGTGACCATGAACAAACCCACCGACGAGGTGGCCCTGACCAAGTTCCGCTACGTCAACGCCCAGGGCGAGACGGTGGAAGCCGGAGAGGTGAAGGCAAACGAAAATGAAGTACGCCTGATAGGAGCGGTGAAGAACAAGTACATCGAGTACCAGTCGGCCTTCTGCTCCGCCGAGGGCATAGATACGGTCTGGACCGGAAACTGGTTCCGCAGCGATGACCCCGTGGCCTTCAGGGTAGATGACTTCAAGGCCACCGTAACCTCCTCCGCCTACCAGTACCGCGACAACCTCACCCCCGACAAGATAATCGACGGCATCTACGACGACGGCGACTACCGCTGGTTCAGCTCCAACGCGTCCCAGTACCGTGGCGTCTGGCCCAAGATACTTGTGATAGATACCAAGGAGGGCGGCGACAACGTGATGACTTTCAATAAGTTCGTATTCTATCAGGATCCGGACCCCGAAGGGCAGACCCGCCGCTACATTCGTTCCGTCAACATCTACGTATCGAATACGAAGTTCAACCCCGACGATGCCAACTACGCCAAGAACTACGGGGATCCGGTGATTTCCGTGTCGCTCAACCAGGTGGATGCGGTGCAGGAATTCGTCCCTGCCGATAAACCCACCGGCCGCTACGTGGCTATAGTCTTCCGCAACTCCTACAACAGCAGCGGATTCGTGGACCTCTGGGAATTCGAGGCCTTCGGTTTCGCGGCCAAACTCGCTGAACAATAATTTATCAACCACTAATACTAATGCTATTATGAAAAAACTCTTAGCTCTATTGGCGCTTGCAGCAATGGTTCTGCCTGCCTGCAGGAAGGAAAACAAACCTACGCCAAAAGAAGACGATGCGATGGAGGTCCTAACGACTTCCTACACCGTCCCCAGCACCGAGGGTACTCTCGAGATTCCCGTCTCGGCTAACGTCCCCCTCAGTGTTACCGTAGCTCAAGATGCCCAGGACTGGCTCTTCTACGTAGCCACCAAGGCAATGGTCGATTCCAGGCTGGTCATAGGCTTCAGGGCAAATCCCCTGGCCAAGGACCGTTCCGGAAAGCTGACCATCAAGGGTAACCAGCTCGCTACCGAGGTTACCATCACCCAGGCCGCCGGAGCCGCCACTCTCGAGCTCGGCGAGACCTCCCGCCGCGTGAATCCCCGTGGTGAAACCATCTCAGTGGCCTTCACCGCCAACGACGACGTCCGCGTAAGCCCTTCGGCTTCCTGGATTCAGGTAAAGGACGTGGTGAACGGGGCTCAGCAGCTCCAGATCGCCATCAATGATACCGGTGCCCCCCGTGAGGCAGAAGTGGAATTCACCGCTGCCACCGACGCATCCGTGAAGGCCGTGCTGGTGCTCAAGCAGAACGCCGCCAACGTGGATCCCAACGCCATCAACATCCTTGCCCTCGGCAACGATGCAGTCACCGCTTCGATGAACTATCTCCCGAAGATACTCACCGAAATGGGCTATACCACCATCAATCTGGCCAACCTCTACATAGGCAACAGCGACCTTGCCAAGCACGTCGAGAACGTAGGCAAGGCCGAGAATGTGTATAAGCTGAAAGTCTATCAGAATGGAGTCGAGGCCACCATCGACACCTGCGCGGTGGATCTCCTCAGCAATGTGGAATGGGATTATGTAGTGCTGCAGCAGACCGCTGCCAAGGCTGCCGATCCTACCAGCTACGCAGTCCTCAAGGACCTGGTGGATTCCGTCCGCACCTACTGCCCCTTCTCTCCCATAGCATTCGCAAGCGGATGGGCCCCCAAGGCCACTCCCGAGGCATATGAAGAGATTATCGACGCCGTCACCACCATAGTGATGGCCAACAAGGAAATCACCAAGATAATCCCCGTCGGAACCACCATCGAGAATATGCGCACCAGCTTCATGGGCGACAATATGACCGGTACCGACAACGTGAACCTCTCCGCCAACATCGGAAGGCCTCTCGCCGCCTACACCTGGGCCAAGGCCCTCACCGGCAAGAGCATCGACGCCCTTACCTATGTTCCCGACGACCTCACCGACGACGGCAAGAGCAACAAATACCAGTTCGAGCCCTACTATCTCCCTGCTATGCTGGAGGCAGTGAACAACGCGGTGGCATCTCCCAACAAGGTGACAGCCACCACCACCTATGCCCCTACCGTCAGCGCAGTGGATATGCAGCTTCTCAAGGCCGGTATGGCCTCCCTCGGAATGCCCGAGTCTATGCTCGCCAATTATATCGAGATGCCCGTGGTGATGATTCCCGATGCATTCTACAACTCCGGCGGTTCCTTCGCAGGCACCGTGGCAGCTGCCGCATCTTCCAACCTCTGCACCGGCTTCACCGGAAGCAAGGGTACCACCCAGAACAACTTTATGGCAACTCCTATCTTCTCCCACGACCAGCTTCCCGTCGGTACGCTGATAGTGCTGCTCGACAACACCCTGCAGTACCGTCCCGAAGGATGGGTGACCCTCACCACCGTGAACGACGGCAAGAATGGCCATCCTTCACGCCCCGGAAACGTAACCACCCCTGTAGTGACCGTGACCGACGCCTGGTGGGGCAGCTTCAAGTATCGTGCTCTCAACATCTCCAAGAGGGATGGTAGCAGGATGACCCAGTCCGACTGGACCAAGGCCCTGAAGAGCATCGCCATCTTCATCCCCAAGACCGCGCTCGGCGACGGACTCGAGGATTATCTCAACGGAAATTGGAACTGGTAATTAACTCGCCCGCATTCTTATGAAAACTATAAAGCTATTCATCGTTGCAGCCTTAGGCATACTGGCCGCTGCATCCTGTGCGAGAGAAGAAATCGTAGTCCCCGCCGGCGGAACTGCCAACGGCGAGACCTCCGTGCTTACACTCTCCTTCGATAATACCAAGACCGCACTCGTCGGCGGCAAGACTACCTGGACCGGCGGCGAAGTGGTGCGTATCTACAACCATACAGCCACATTCTACCAGGATGTGACCGTCCCTGAAAGCGAGGCCGGAAAGGCATCCGCCCAGATCGAGGTCAATATGGCCGATACTTCCTACTACGCAGTGTATCCCGCCACCGCGGCGAAGGCCTGCGCCCCCGGGAAGGTGACGGTCAACATCCCTTCGAACCCCGACGGACTCTTCGCCAGCGCCAACATCTGCGCCGGCCATTCGGAAGGCACCGCCCTCAAGCTCCGCAACGTTACCGCCGTGCTCAAGGTGAACATCAACTCCGGCAACGTGATTGAAATCCTCCAGGTGAACGCCAAGAACGCAATGGTGGGCGACTGCGAGGTAGATCTCAGCGGAACCGATCCCGTGGTTACGGTCAAGACCGGCACCAAGAGCGCCACGGTGGCCATCGGCGGTATCGACGGCGACTACTACATCCCCGTAGCCCCCGGCACCTATGCCGAGGAATTCGCAGTCACCGCCCTCCGCGGCAACGGTGGTTTCCAGACACTGAAATCCACCCAGGCCAACGACATCGCCATCAACACCATCTATCCCCTCGGAACCATAGGCAACGACCTCTCCCGAGGCCTCGCCGGCGAAGGAACCGAAGCCTCTCCCTACGTGATCTCCAACCTTGGTGAATGGGGGGCGTTCGCTGCCTCTGTCAATCTTGGTAATCCCTATGAAGGCAAGTATGTGAGGCTTGATACCGACATAGACGAAAGTGTCACTACCCCGATCGGTTATTACCTTGCAGAGGATGAACAGGCACCTTTCGCAGGTGTGTTCCAGGGGAACAATCACAGCGTGGCTCTCGATATGCAGGGCGAGAACTGCAAGAGTCAGAGTTATGTAGCACTCTTTGGTCTCGTGGATGAAGGAGCGTCTATCTCCGACCTTAAGCTTACCGGAAGCATCAGCGCCACCGGCGATTATGTGGCCGGTCTGATCGGCTATTCTCGTGGTGCAGAAAAGAGTGAAGTCAACGTATCCAATGTGACAAGTGCCGTAAAGGTTACCGGTACGGGCTACAAAATCGCCGGAATTTCAGGTTATGCCAGTTATACTAAATTCGCCAACTGCGTGAACAACGGGACCGTCTCAGGAAAGAATTCCGTGGGAGGCATCGTTGGTTATCATTACCATGGCATAATCGATGGCTGTTCCAATACAGCTGAAATCACCTCGACAGCCACTGAGCCCACTGCCATGTACTTGAGTTCCTCCAATATCTATGTGACGACCGAACTGTCAAAAGACGACTCGAAGCCCTGGAACAATGGCGTCGGCGGTGTAGTGGGATTTGCTCAGAATGTGGACATCACCAAACCTGCCAATTCCGGTAATGTCACCGCCTATATGAAGCTAGGAGGTATCGCCGGTGTTGCTTTCTGGACCAATGTCACGGATGCTACAAACTCCGGCATCATCGAGGGAACGGGTGCGCTTAACTGCCGAGCCGACTCTCAGATGGGCCAGCAATGGGGTTCCGTCGCCGGTGGTATCGTCGGTTGGGCTCATACTGTTGCCACCATCGACAACTGCTCCAACTCCGGAGAAATCAAAGGTGTGGGCGGTATCGGCGGTATAGTCGGTAACATGAGTTGTGCGTTCAGTGAATATTCCAAACCCGTCATCCGTAACTGCGTCAACAACGCTAATATCTCTTCCAACAATGCCCAGCAGGGCGGAACCAGCGCCGTTGCAAACGCCGGCACCGGTGGCATCGTAGGCAACCTGGTCCCCTTCGGAATCAAGTCCAACAGCGTATGGTATTGCTATAACCCTAGCGTAATCAACTGTACCAATAAAGGCAACGTATCCAGCCACCGCGATGACGGCCAGGCCAACTTCGTCGGGGGTATCGCAGGTAGCTCTTATTTTGCAGGAGGTGTTACAAATAGGGGAGAGACCATCATCAATGGTTGTGTGAACGAGGGTAACGTTACCGGCGGTTATTGGGTTGCCGGTATCCTCGGTGGCGCCGGATCACGTTTCTGCGCCATCCCTACCGTGAAGAACTGTGCAAACCACGGCACCATCACTTCAGTCGATTCTTCCGTGAAGTACGGCGGAATCCTTATTGGTGGTATTGTCGGCGGCACGAATGCTTACAATGGTGGTAACCGCAAGAACGATCAGATTCGTATCTACAACTGCTACAATGATGGTGATGTCGTCTATGAAAAGGAGGACTTTGCAACTCCTTATATCGGCGGTATAATCGGAAGCACCTGGGGTGGCGCTGCCGTCCAGAATACCTATAACCGCGGATATGTGGGACCTAAGTCCAAAAATGCTCCTAGCGAAGAAATCGCAAAGTGCATTGGCGCTCTCATCGGATGGCAGTATGCGAGCATCATCCACTATTCTTACTTCTATCAGGGAATTGCCAACAATGCCCCTGTCGGAACAAAAAGCAATGCTGCTGCCCGTACCGATACTGTTTGTTCTTTTGACGACAACGGTACCCTTTCAATGCCTGTTACCGCCAACTCCGTAGAGTGCTCCAGCCTGCTGGAAGCTCTTAACCAGTGGCAGAACTATTATGTGGCCTACGGCTACAATAACTGGACTGGGCCCGCCGCACACCCTGTGTTCGACACGACCCAGGACTAAACCAACAACACAACAACCTTCATCCGAAGCCGGCCCACCCGGGCCGGCTTCTTTACTAAGTAATATTTTTGATTATATTTGTGGTTATTAAACCACATAACACATGTTCGAACTGATTACCCTCCCTTACGCCCCAGATGCACTGGCTCCCGTGATCAGTGCAGAAACCATAGCCTACCACCACGGAAAGCACCTGCAGACCTATGTGAACAATCTCAACGTAGCAATCGCAGGCACTCCCTTCGATGGTAAATCCCTCGAAGAGATAGTGTGCACTTCCGAAGGTGGCATCTTCAACAATGCAGGTCAGATACTCAATCACAACATGTACTTCCTGCAGTTCCACGGTCCTCGCGAGAACAACAAGCCCATCGGCCGCATCGCAGAAATGATAAACGGCCAGTTCGGCGACTTCGAGACCTTCAAGCAGGAGTTCGCCGCCAAGGGCGCCAGCCTTTTCGGCTCCGGCTGGGTATGGCTCGCACTCGACAAGAAAGAAGACAAGCTCGTCATCACCCAGGAGGGCAATGCCGGCAACCCTGTCACCAAGGGCCTCAAACCGGTGCTCACCTTCGACGTATGGGAGCATGCATATTATATAGACTACCGCAACGCCCGTCCCGCATACATGAACGCCATGTGGCAGATCATCAACTGGGACGAGGTGAACGAACGCATCAGATAACTATCCTAAAATAATGAACCTTCTCCTTACAATCGTGGTCGGGGGTCTTCTCGGCCATGCCATTGATGCGGGCTATGACGGACGCCTCGCACAGTATATAAACAGCCCCGAGAGCTACGCAATCAAACTTTTCTCGCCCGAAATGATAGCCAAAGGAAAGGGCGGATGGCAGGGTGAGCATGCGGGCAAATGGCTGTACGCCGCATCCAAGGCCTACGAGCGTACCGGCGATCCGGCCGTGCTCGGGCGCCTCACTTCCGTCGCCGACTATCTCATCTCCCGTCAGGAGAAGGACGGATATCTGGGCTGCTACCGCGAAGATAAGCGCTACTACCATCGCCCCGGGCCCGAGGCCATGAAGGTGGACTGGGATACCTGGATAATGGCCTATCTCATCAAGGGTTTCACCGAGGCGAGCGTCGCCACGGGCGATCCGAAGTACGCCGACTGCGCCCTGAGGATAGTGGAATTCCTGCACTGGACCGTGTTCGACCAAGGGATTAAGATTGCGCAGACCGGCATGCACGCGGGGATGGCGGGGCTGGGGATGCTCGATCCCCTCTGCGACCTCTATCTCCAGCGCCCCCTGCCGGTGGTGCGGGAGATGATAGACCGCTGCATCCAGGAGCTCGACGAAACCCCCTGCCTGCAGCTTATCGACCTGGCCTGCAAAGGCTACGACGTCTCCCTGATCGGTAACGGAAAGATTTACGAGATGTGCCGCTGCCTCACCGGCATGGCCAAAGCTTACCAGCTCTTCGCCATTGCCGGCCCTCGCGCCGTCATTGCCGGCCCCGACCGGCAATCCTCCTCCGCCGTCATTGCCGGCCACGACCGGCAATCCTACGCGCGCCTGCTGACCGCCTGCCGCAACGCCTGGGACTCCATCTACACCAACCACCTCACCACCCTAGGCGGCCCCTGGGGCGGCATCAACAACTGCTGGGAAATCTTCAACCGCCCCGCCGAATGGGCCCCCTACGAATGCACCGAAACCTGCTCAGTAATGGAATGGATGCACTTCACCTGGGAAATGCTTAAGATCACCGGCGACGGCCGCTACGCCTCCGAACTCGAAAAAACCTCATATAACGCCCTCCTCGCCGCCCGCGCCGAAGACGGCCTCCGCTGGGAATACTACGTCCGCACCAACGGCGAACTCACCCCCCGCGGCGACTGGGCCTGCTGCTGGTCAAGCGGAATGACCGCCCTCGAAGACATCCCGTGCTACATGTACGACGTGCGCCCCGACGGCCTCTACGTCAACATCCTCTCCGAAAGTTCCTTCGAATTCTCCCTCCGCGGCCAGCGCGCTGCTGCTGGCGCTGCCTCGGCTGCTAGCGCTTCCTCCGCTGCTGCGCGCCGCATCCGCATCCC
>JAEEXQ010000012.1 GCA_016287875.1 Bacteroidales bacterium
AAGAAAGAAGCCACCCTGCAGATCAAGGGGCGTCACGACGCCTGCTTCGCCCAGCGCACCCCCGTCATCGTAGAAGCCATGGCCGCCATAGTGCTGGCCGACCTGCTTTAGAACCTCCTGGAGCTCAACGCCCTGGTTTTTAATAACTTACCACAAATGCCTGCCGTGTTTTGACGGCAGGCATTTGTGGCAACTCGCTGGCAGTCAGACAGTTCCGCTCCAGAAAATTTATTCGAACGGGCGTTCCTGGGGGCCGCCTTTCCAGCGGTAGCGGCGGACGGAGGCGGTCTGGAATCCCCTCTTGAGTTTAACCGGAGTAGATACGAAGAAATAGCCGTCGCCCAGGGTGCAGATACCGGTGGCAGCCTCGCTGAAACGCCAGCCGCGCAGGCCCTTGACGCTGCTGAGCAGGCCCTGCTGCCATAGCGCCAGCGACATATGCTCGCCATCTTCCTCCAGCCCGCGCAGAATCTTCTCGACAGGCTTCTGGTCCACGGGCACGGCGAAGAAACTGAAGTTCGGGAACTCCGGCTTCTTACCCGCATAGCAGGCCATAAAAATGCAATTGGTCTTAGGGTCGTAGCATAGGTTCTGCACGCCCCAGTTGGTGTTCCCCGTAAAGATGAAGTACTTCTCCCTGGCTTTCAGGGGCTTGCCGGGCTTGACCTGGTCGAGCCTGTATTCCAGCAGGATCTGATGGTCGTTGTCGCGGCGGGAGATGTCGGAGTAGATGCCGTAGGCCACGTAGAGGCAGGGCTTTCCGCGTTTCTTCCCTATCTGCGGAGCTATGGTAACTCCGTCTATGCCCGAACAGCCATAGCGGGCCTTGTAATCCTCCCCGGCCTCGGGCACTTCGCACAGGCTCATAACCGGCGGCGCGGCGGCAGCACGGCCATCCCCAAGACTGTCCACATCTATCACCGCGATATAGAACTTGGAATCCTCGCGGCTGTAGGCCTTCATCCCAAGGTTCTTGGCTATTCCCTGGCCTATGGCGTCGTCCTTGCACTCCAGCGAAGCGTAGAGCTTGCGGCCGGCGGGATCGAAGCTCATCGAGCCCAGATGCCCGGGGATGGAATCCAGCTGGGCGAGCACCTTCCCCTGATAGTCGCACTTCACCAGGGAGGTGGTGAACGACAGGTAGAAACAGCGGCCGACGGTATCGACGGCTATTCCCTGGACGTGGTCCTTGGAGCGGGTCTTGACGTCGAATCTGGAAGGCAGGGGCTGGGCGATGGTGTGTGCACTTAAACACACCATAGTCAGGAGGATAAAAATACTTCTCATATCTGCAAAAATACTATAAAAAGTGGCCGGAAGAGAAAAAATGGGGGAGTATTTATTAATTTTGTGTACAAGCAGAAACGATATGACATCAGAACAAAGAATAGCAGCGGCCCTGAAGGTCGCGACGGACACCAAGGCTTTCGAACTTGGTCAAGGAATACTCGGGCGAACCGGCGTCCTCTTCAATGAATACTTCCCCGGCCGCAAGGCCCTCGTGGTAGCCGACCGCAATACCTGGAAGGCCGCCGGCGCAGAGGTCTTCGAGGCCCTCGCCGCAGCAGGCATCCCCACGGAAAAATATATGTTCGAAGAGGCGGAATTCCACGCCGACTGGGACCATATCGAGATGCTGGACAAGGCCCTCGACGAAACAGGGGCGATCGCGGTCTCCATCGGTTCCGGCACCATCAACGACCTCTGCAAGCTCTGCTCCCACCATCATCAGCAAAGCTATCTCACCGTGCCCACGGCCGCTTCGGTAGATGGATACACCTCCTTCGGCGCTTCCATCACCTACCAGAATGCCAAGCAGACCTTCGAGTGCCCCGCCCCCGTGGCGGTGGTGGCGGACGTGGACGTGATTGCAGCCGCACCCAAGGAGATGACGGCCGCCGGCTATGCCGACCTGGCCGCCAAGGTGCCTGCCGGCGCCGAGTGGATGATATCCGACATAGTAGGCACCGAGCCCATCAAGCCGGATGCCTGGCACGTGCTGCAGGACTGCCTGGACGAACTTCTTTCCAATCCGGCAGGAGTCGCCGCCGGGGAGACCAAGGCCATATCCGACCTCTTCGAAGGCCTGATACTGAGCGGATTCGCAATGCAGGCCGCCCGTTCCAGCCGCCCCGCTTCCTGCTGCGACCATCTCTTCTCCCACATCCTGGATATGACCCATCACCGCTACAAAGGCAAGTTCGTATCCCACGGATTCCAGGTGGCCATAGGCACCCTTACGATGTGCGCCGTTTTCGACGAGTTCCTCAAATATGACCTTTCGAAGATAGATGTGGATGCCTGCGCGGCTGCCTGGCCTTCGCTGGCCGAAGAGCAGCAGCGCGGACTGGAGTTGTTCAAGGATTTCCCCGCCCCGAAACTGGGCTACGAGCAGATCACCCAGAAGTACAACGATGCCGCCGAGGTCCGCAGGCAGCTGGTCGCCGTGCGCGATGGCTGGAAGGATCTCCACGAGCGCATCGCCGGCCAGGTATGGTCGTTCGCGAAAATGCAGGAATGCTTCAAGGTCGTGGGTGCGCCCTATGAGCCGGAGCACATCGGCATCACCCGTGCGGACATCCGCAATATGTTCCCCAAGGTGCAGATGATGCGCTGGCGCTACAACGTGCTCGACCTTGCCAAGCGCGCCGGCTGCTACGACCAGCTGGTCGCCAGCGTCTTCGCCAAAGGCGGCGCCTGGGAACTCTAGTTTACCTGAATTCTCGCCCCTCCCGCGGCTGGAGCTTAAGCTCCTCACACTCATCCACTTACTTAAAACCCCTGCTCAGTAAACCGGGCAGGGGTTTTGAGTAAACCACTGTAAATCCGACAGTTAATCTCCAGGCACAAATATTTGCATCTAAAAGAATTACTTCTTATATTGCTGAAAATTTGAAGGATATGGAGGGGAGAAATGCCATACAAAGCACAGCGGTGCATATCTATTCCAGGGCCGAAAACGGGTACCTGCTTTTTTATACAATTACCGACTTCCTTGTTTTCTTCACTATCGCGAGCGTCACTGCGCGCAAAAGAGGCATTTCGATTCTGGGGGTAAGCCCAATGTTTGACCATTTGCATTATGTAGCCGATGCCTTCTCTAGAAAGGAAGTGTTTGATTTTGTAAGGGACACAGAAAGTCAGTACGCCATAGAACTTAATAAGGAACTGGGCAGCTCCGGCAGGGTGTTTCACAAGTCCTTCGGCAGCAGCATTAAAAGGGGCGAGAAAGCGGTACGGACCGTCTGCTCTTATTGTTATAATAATCCGGGAGAAAAGAAATTATGCAATAGGGCCGAAGAGTATCGATGGACCTTTCTTGCGTATGCCAATAGCAATCATCCATTTTCTGAACCTTTGAAAAAAGAGTCATCATCTGCAAAAATGCGCAGGGCAATCAAGTGGGTGGATAAGTATTCGGACCTGAATTATCCTATGAATCACAAGATACTGAGAATGATCTTCCGTGGTTTGAGTCAAAAAGAAACCCAGCAGCTTATAGACTATATCATTGTATCGTACAACTTCATTGACTACAAGTCACTGCTTTCACATTACGGCAACTCATATGCTCAGGCCTGCCTCGCCTTTGCTTCCAATCAAGGCAGCGAATACGATTTGAGGGAAGAATTCTTTTATGATTCCCACCAAGCCTATCTTCAAATACCAATGGCGCTTAAAAAGTATCACAGAATTCAGAATCCCTATGATGCTTTAAGACTGCCGGTAGCCAATCGCGCGGAATTGCTTTGCGACCTTATGATGGAAACCGGAGCGACAAAAGAACAACTGAGAAAATACCTGCGGCTTTAAATTTGCCCTGGAGGCTAACCCTTTATATTTCAGTCATTTACTTTAAATGCCTGCCGAAATATAAAGGCAGGCATTTAAAGTAAATGACTGATTATCAGGCGATTAAGCTCCAGCGATCGTACGGGGTTAGTCGAACATCTCCCAGAAGCCGGGGAAGGATTTGGCGACGCAGGCGGTGTCGTCGATGACTACCGGGGAGGAGGCGCCGAGGGAGGCGATCTTGAGGGCCATGGCCATGCGGTGGTCGCCGCGAGAGGTGAAGGCGCCGCCGCGGAGCATCCTGCCGTTCATCAGGCGGGAGGTCAGGGCTTCGCCGCAGACGTGAAGGTCATCACCGGCAATCCAGGCACGCACGCCCAGGCCGGAAAGCATCTCCAGTATGGCTTCGGCGCGGTTGCTCTCTTTGCCGACCAGGCGTCCGGCACCCGAAAGCACGCTCTCGCCGGCGCAGAACGCGGCAAGCACAGATACTATCGGGAAGATGTCCGGGGCGTTGTTCAGATCCACCGAAATAGCTTCCAGAGGGGCACGCGACACGCACACGGACTCATCCAGTTCGGATACCACCGCTCCGGCCTCGACCAGTATGTCCGCGATTGTAAGGTCTGCCTGCAGGGAGGATGTGTCCAGCCCCTGGACCTCGGCTTTGCCGAAGAGGGCGCCGGCCACCAGGAAAGGCGCCGCGCTGCTCCAGTCTCCCTCGATATCGAAATCGGCGGCGTGATACTTCTGCCCGCCCTTGATCTTGAAGGTCACCCCCGTGCATCCGCTCCAATCCTGCTCCTCTATCATCTTCGCATCCCCCTCCATCTCGGCGGATATCTTAATGCCGAAGTGCTTCAGCACGTCGCAGGTGATGAACATATAGGGGATGCTCTTGGGCTCGGTGACTATCAGGGTGGAGGGCTTGTCGAAGAGCGGCAGAGCGGTCAGCAGACCGGAGATGAGCTGGGATCCGTCCTTGCCGGAAATCTCGGCGACGCCGGGGACGATGCGGCCCTCGACCTTCATGGGGACGGTGTTTTCGCGGACTATCACTCCGAACGAGGCCATTATGTCGCTCACTCCCTTCAGGGGGCGGCGGGAGAGGGTTTTCTCGCCGGTGATGGTGACGGCGCAGTCGTTGATGGTGGCCATCAGGGGAATCATCAGGCGCGTCAGCAGGCCGGATTCGCCGGTGTGCAGGGTTTCGAGGGATGTATGGGCTCCGCCTATGCCGTCGATGGAAATGGTGCTGCCGTCGATGCGGACCTTGGCTCCGAGGGCGCGGGCTGCCGCGAGGGCGGATTCGCTGTCCTCGCAGGGAGAATATCCGCGGAGATGGCTGCGCCCGTCGGCGAGGGCGGCGGCTATGATGGCGCGCTGGGCAAAGCTCTTGGACGCGGGCATCTGCAGGGTGTTGCGGAAGAATCCCTTCCAGGGGCCGTACACCTCCCGGTGCATGGTGACGAAGTCGATCTGCCCGGGGGCGGTGGTATCGCCCTCGTCCAGGGAGGCGTAGCTGAAGGGGGCGCCGGCCTTGAGGCAGGCGATGCGGGTGTCGCGGCCGGCATCGCCCATGGCGAAGGCGACGAGGAGATGGCCGGTCGAGCCGGCCATGACGCTACCGTCATGCCCGGCCTGACCGGGCATCTTATACAATTCCAGCACGCGGGCGGCGTCATCTGCCGTATGGGCGGTGACTACGACCTTGGCGATATCGGCGCCATAGCGGTAGCAGCGGTCGCGTACCTGCTTGAGATATTCCAGGTCCGGGGTGCCGGAGAAGTCGTGGAAAGAACGGATGATCTCGGTACCGCACTCTTCGCAGACCGAACGGAAACGCTTGCTGAACGCCACGTCCGCCTCGATTTCCAGGTCCGCGAAACGCGCTCCGGCGCGGATGGCCACGCCCAGGCGCCTCTCCGCCTCCTTGGCTCCCACCTCCGAAATGCGGCAGGTAGCTATCAGGGGCGTATCGGTATTCGCGAAAAGGTCTTCGATTTCGTCGTCGCTCAGTTGGCAGCGGTCCAGGCGGATCTCTGCCATTTCCACCCACGGATCATCCAGGATGGCAAGTATTTCCTCGTAGGATCTATGCTGTATGCAGGTGCAGATCATATCTTTACAATTTCGCTGCAAAGATAGCAATTTAATACCGGAAACAGATATCGAAATCCGCCCCTCCAGCACCGATGCGGAAGGTATGCACTTCGCGGGTGGAGGGTTTCACCGCCACGACGTCGATGCAGAGGTTGTCCTGGTATTTGAAGAAGGCGTGGGTCTGCCCGGGAAGCATAAGGTCGGGCACCACCCAGCCATATCCCTGGGAGATGAAATAGTTCACCCCATTGTACTCGGTATAGTAATTCGCGTGGGTATCCCCGCAAATCATACCGGCCAGCGACCCCCCGCGCGCCTTGAACGCCGACAGTATCCCCATCAGCTTTTCATTGAGGCCGAGGCTGTGCTGGCTGGCGTTGCCTATGGTCCAGCGCCCCATAGGATGAGGCATATAGTGGGCCGTGACTATCACGGTCATATCGTCCGGGGTCGCATCCAGCACGCCCTGCAGCCAGTCGAGCTGGGCTTCGTCGAAGATGTAGTAGCATCCCCCCTGCGTACCGGTCCCCTGACTGTTCAGGAAGATTATGCGGAAATTTTTCGCGGGGATGTCGTAGTAGCCGTAGGTCTTGCCGGGGGTCAGGTGGAGATTCCCTCCCGCGCGCTCCTCCCAGGGCTTCTGGAAGTAGTCGGTCAGAAACTGTTCGGACAGATAGCGCCCGCCGCCGGCGTCCCAGTCGTGGTTGCCGGGGGCGTAGATCCACACACCGTCATATTTATCCATCTCGGAACGGACGTTGCGCAGGATTTCCCGGGCGTAGAGGCTGTCCACGGTGGCGGGATAGGCATTCAGGCCTATGTCGCCGAGGTTGGCCATGAAGTCCGCCCCGAAAGCCTTGGCCGCAATCGCGGCGTATCCTATGTGCTTGTAGCTGAAACGCCCGGCAGTGTGGATGTCGGTCAGTATGGGATATACTATGGTTTCGTCGTCCCCCTTCCACTCCTTGTATCGGGCCAGGGCCTTCTTCACCTGGGGCCTGACGAAGCGCCGGCGGGAGGTGATGCGGTCTTCCTTGGCCATAAGGTCCCCGCGGAACTCGCGCTCCGGGATGCTGGGGGTGGAGTACTTGAACACCATCGACTGCCCCTTGTCGTAGTCGAAGTAGTCTATCCGCAGGCTGTGTCGGCCCTTGGACAGGATCTTCGAGGCCTTTTTCTCGATGGCGCCGTGGGCGCCGTCGTTCACTATCAGCAGCTCCCCGTCCACATACAGCCGGCTGCCGTCGTCGGTAGTGAGGGTGAAGAGGTATTCCTCCTCGGTCTTTACGGAAAGATAGCTCTCGAACTGAGCGCAGAAATGGTTCCTGGTTTCGTCCAGGTCTTCCAGGTCAAAATTGTCGGTCTGCCCGCACAGGTCCGGTCCGCCGAGGGCGGAGAAATCCGGAAGATACCTTTCGGGCCAGTTGTACCATACTTTGTAGCCCACCTCGGGCACCTTGGTACAAGCCGCAAGCAGCAGTGTCGCTGCCAGGGCGGTCAATAGTTTTCTCATGTTATTCCTTGATGGTTTTTCCACTCTTGGGGAGTAAGGCCGGTGCGGGCCTTGAAAGTGCGGAAGAAGGTCTGCTCGTTGGCAAAACCTGCTTCGTCGCCTATATCGGAAAGGCGTACCCCCTTGCGCTCCAGCATCAGTTTCTGGGCATAGCGCACGCGGTAGTCCGCCACGAATTCAGGGAAGGTGCATCCGTGCTGGGTGTTGATGGCGGCGGATACATAGGTCACGTTCGTGCCCAGGGCTACCGCCACATCCGTCTTGGTAAGGCCCTTCTTGGTGAAGATCTTCTCGTTCTCCATCAGCGCTATTATGCGGGCCATCAACGCGGGGCTGGCCTGGGCCTGGGTGACTTCTTCCGGCTTCTTGCGGAGTATGAAGAAGAGGGCCACGGCGACCAGCATACCTATCAGCAGTATCATCAGCACACGGCCGCGCGTCACCTCGGCAAGCTCTCCAGTGTGGAGTATCATCGCCGTGGCGACGGGGGCGAAGTTGTTCCCCGCAAGGAAGTTGCCTCCCTCCGCAATGGTGCCGCCGAGCAGGGCGATACGCCCTCCGGGCATAAGCACGAGGTTGGGGTCGGGGATGGTTTTCTCCTCTGAAATATCCGCATAGAAAAGGGTCAAGGGAGCCTTGCCGCCCTCGAAGGTGGGGTCGTAGTCGATCCTGACGGCATAGAACACGCCCGTGCTGTCCATAGCGGGGGCATAGGCCTGGCGGGCGGGTCTGTCCACCAGCAATCTGTTCGCATACTGGAGCTTGGCGCCCATCAGCCCCTCGGTGGGCAGGGGGAATTCGGTCTCAAGTTCGGAGAAAGACTCCCCGGAAACCTTGAGTATCCCGGGATGGCCGTCTTCGCGGGAGCAGGCCAGCAGCAGATAGGCGTACTCCCCTATGGCGTCGTTGGAGTAGGAAGAACTCGCCTGCTGGGACAGCGGGACCCACTTGTCGAGGACGCTGTCGCGGAAGGGTTCTCCGTTCATACGGTCCACTATCCCCTCCAGATTCTGCCCGCGGTTGCCGACGCCGGAAAAGATTATGGCGTTGTCGGGGCCGCTCCTGAATATGTAGGGCCCGGTACGCGGCTCGGCTGCGGATTTGAGATGGGTGAATCCCTTGCCGGGAGTCCAGATCTCGATGTCGTCGTCGGCATACCAGTTGCCGGATACCAGGACCTGCCCGTCGGGCAGAAGCGCGGCGGACGAGAAGGCCCTCTTGCGGTCCATTATGCAGAGGGGGATGAAGCTGTGGGAGAAAGGATCGTAGCGCTCGACCCCCCAGCTCTGGCCTATCCCGAAGGATTCGGAACAGCCGCCGCCCAGCATCACGGTGCCATCTTCCAGTATGGCGGCCATAGCGCCATCGTGCGTGTAGGTCATCTGCATCGTATGCCAGGCGCCGTCCCTGAAGTACTCGGCGGTGGAGGTGGGGACGAAGCCCTCGGTGTGCCCGCCGAAGACGGTGAGTTCGTCGTTCAGCAGCATTGCACGATGCGACGTCCTGGCGGTGTTAAGAGCCGGCAGGTGCTCGATGGACATCTTATATGCGGAGATGTTGCCGATGCTGGTCGAATACTGCTCGCCCGTTTTGCCGGAGGAGCAGGCCACCATCAGTAACGCCGTGAGTATCAACAAAATCTTGTGCACCCACAAATATAACAATTATTTGTCTTACTTGCGGGCTTATTTGGAAGACTGCCGGACCAAACGGCCGGAGGCACTCTCCAGGCTCTCGGAGGGCTCGATGATATTGTAGTCCTTCCAGAAGTCGGGATCGAGGAAGAGAGGGGCCTGGTCCACCAGTACGTCGTTGGAGCGGAACTGCCCGGCGCGCGGTATCTGCACGGCCGGTTCTATCTTGTCGGTGACCACGAGTTCGCTGACGGCAGTGTAGGCCGTGGCCAGCAGGCGCCTCTTCCAGTCGCAGTTGAAGGCCATCTGCGAACGGAAATAATCCAGCCTCATCCGTCCGTCCTCGCCGGGGCCATAGGAGGCCACTATGGAGAGTTCCTTGGGGGTGAAGCGCAGCCCGGCGGGCCGGCGGAGCAGCATCATCCGGGTGGCCTTGACGGGATCGGACATATCCAGCGACAGCTCCACGCGCCGGAATGCCAGGCTCTCCCTGTCGATGTAGATGCGCCCGCGGTATAGAGGATAGTCGGCGCGGACGGCCGGTTCCACCGAAATCACGAAATTCAGCCGATCGCCTATGTAGGCCGGGGATTCCATCTTGAAGGTATACAGTTCGAGGTCGGTGGGATTGAAGATGATGTCGGGATTCTTCACCACGTCTAGGGTGGTGGCGGTGTTGGGGCCGCCGACCATCACCACGCTGAGGGTGTCGCGTCGGCGCTGGCTCACGATGATGCGGCTTTTCTCCAGGGCGGTCCTGTCCCCGGAGATGCTGCGCCAGGCGTAGGAGTGTTTGTACATCCTGGCGACTGCCTCGTTGACGGCTATGTAGCGCTGGCGCTTGCGTATGGTCTCGCGGTAGAAGCAGCGCAGCAGTTCATCCCGGTCAGGATAGTTCTCTTTTATCTTGTCAACCGCTGCCCGCACTATCCGGTCCGGATCGCCGCTGATGATGGAGGCTTCCTGCAGGGGATAGGCCATAGGAGGGAGAAGCACCTTCATCCCTTCTTCGGCATCGAGGGTGAGGCTGCGGTAGCCGAGATGGGTGAAGCCGAGCTTGCTTATGGGAGAGTCGGACTTTATTACGAAAGTGCCGTCTTCGTTGGTGACCGTGGCTATGCCCCGGTCCGGGATATAGACGCTCGCGGCGGCCACGGGGCGGCGGCTCTGCGCATCGACTACCGAGCCCCTTACCGAGTATTCCAGTGATTGTGGCTGCAGCATCAGCGCTGAAAGCAGCAAAGTGATGATTGACAGCATGATTACTAGTTTTGGTCCGTGGTTTTTACTACAAAAATTGTGCTGACGGCCGCTTTTTGATATATTTGCGTGCAAGTTTCGCGGAGTTCCCGGATTATATCTGCAAAACGAAATGAAAATGAAAAAGATTCTCTGTGCAATCGCTTTGCTTGCAGGCCTCAGTTCCTGCAATGGTTTATTGAATACCGATCCGCCCATCGTAGACTGGGCGCCGGTGGTTGTCTATATTGACGCGGTGGATACCCAAGGCAATTCCATCATCACGGACGGAATGCCGGGGGTGTCCCTGACCTTCCAGGGCAAGACCTACGAGGCCAAGACGGAAAAACAGGCCTGGGAGGATGCCCACGCACAAACCAAAGCTTATCTGGCCAGGATGTACGGCCTGTTTACCCGGAAATATGAAGACGAGGACGGCGACAGCCGCTACTTCCTTGTTTTCGGCGAGATCGACGGCGCGGCAGATATGGACGAAGACATAGTGCTGCACTGGCCCAATGGCGGAGTGGACACTATCCACTACCACTGCTCCGACCATCAGGAGAGTCCTGTAATCAGATGTAAAAGGTCTTGGAAACTGAACGGAGAAGAACACGAAGGCCCCGTCTTCAAGTTCACCTTCACTGAATAGACGGCTATTCTCCCTCCCCCTCCTTGAGGGGTTCCATATGGACTATAATATGGGCATCTGAACCGAAGCGGGCGCGAAAGTTCCGTTCCACCTCCGTGGCAATGGCATGCGCCTGCTTCAGTGTCATTTCCCCGTCCAGCCGGATGTGCACTTCGGCAGCGATGTGCTTGCCTATGCGGCGGGTGCGCAGCTGGTGAGGATCCTCCACGCCGGGGACGCGCCCTATGACATCCAGCATCTCGTTTTCGGTTTCTGCAGGAAGGGATTTGTCGGTAAGCTCTCCGAAACTCGGCCCCAGCAGGTCCCAGGCAACCTTCACCAGCATCGCGCCTACCACTATGGCGGCTAAGGGGTCGAGCACCGTCCATCTGTCTCCCAGAAGTATGGCCCCGCCTATACCTATGGCCGCGCCGATGGAAGACAGGGCGTCGGAGCGGTGGTGCCAGGCGTTGGCGGTCAGCGCCGTGGAGTCGAGATGCCGGCCTTTGATGCGGGTGTATTGATAGAGGGCTTCTTTGACGACTATGGAGATAAGGGCCGCCCAGAGTGCGAGCATTCCGGGTTTTTCGAGCTCTGCGCCCTGCAGCCACAGGGCCAGTTTCTCTGCTCCGTTCACCACTATTCCTATTGCGGCGGCCACCAGGGCGAGGCCTATCAGCAGGGTAGCGAGCGTCTCGTATTTCCCGTGGCCGTAGTCGTGGTCTTCGTCCTGAGGCTGGGCACTGATCCGCACGAACACCATCACGACGACGTCCGTCACGAAATCGGATACCGAATGCACCGCATCGGAAACCATAGCGGCGCTATGTCCCACTACGCCCGCCACCAGCTTAAGCACCACCAGCAGCAGGTTCAGGACGCTTCCCACGAAGGTCACGCGCATTATCTGACGCTCGCGTTCCATTTATTGGCGTAAATATAGCTTTATTCCGTCAAGCTTGTCCCATTCACCGCGGGTGAAGTCGGGCATAATGACCGGCTTGGAGCCGTGGTTGATGGAAACTTCCGTGAGTTCCACCAGCGAACTCCACTCCGCCGCATCATAGACATCTTCGTCGAGCGGCAGACCGTTGTGGAGGCAGTAGATCAGGCGGTAGTCCATTATGAAATCCATTCCGCCGTGACCGCCGACCTTGCGGGCAAGGTCCTCTATCTCCCGGGCTATGGGGTGCTTGAATACGGCGAGCAGCGAATCCCTCTTTGCGTCGCTCATATACTTCTCGGCATCGAGGTCGTCCGAAGAGAGTATCTCTGCGGCATCGCTCCCGAGGGCGAGGCCCGGGGAGGGGTATTTGTTGGCATAGCCCTTCGTCCCGACAATCTGATACATCCTGTTGTAGGGGCGGGGGGTCACGACATCGTGCTCTACGAGGATAGTCTTGCCGTTATGGGTACGGATCATGGTCGAAGTCAGATCACCGTTCTCATATTTCACGGCACCCTTACCGTAGCGTTCGTCAGCCTTGGCCTGGCCGGCGAAGGCCCCGGTATCCATCGACACCAGTTCCTCCATCCTGTCGCCCCTGTGGATGCCGAGCACCTGGCAGACGGGGCCGATGCCGTGGGTAGGATACACGTCACCGTGGTGATCCTTGTTGTAGGTCATACGCCAGTCGCCCTGATAATTGTCCCACCAGGGGTCGAGGTTGTGGTGATAGGAGCCCTCTACGTGGACCACGTCCCCGAAGAGCCCCTGCTGAGCCATATTAAGGCAGGTCAGTTCGAAAAAGTCGTAGCAGCAGTTTTCCAGCATTATGCAATGCTTGCGGGTCCTCTCGGAAGTGTTCACCAGGGCCCAGCACTCTTCGATGCTGGTCGCCGCCGGCACCTCAACCGCAACGTGCTTGCCATGCTCCATGGCATAGACGGCCATAGTGGTGTGCATCTGCCAGGGAACGGACAGATAAACGAGATCGACATCGTCAAGCTCGCAAAGCTCCTTCCATCCCTCCTCTCCGGAGAACTCGTGGATGGCTTTGGGAGCGCCCCTTTTCACCAGGCTACGCTGGGCGCGCTCAATCCTTTCGGGCAGTAGGTCACACAGTGCCACCACGGATGCGTGCTCGATGTAGGCCATCCTCTTGGGAACGTCCTTGCCCCTGTCGCCAAGGCCGATGATGCCGACGCGGACCGTTTCGATGGGGTCGCAGGCGAAGCCCAGCATACTTTGCTGCCCGGCCGGTCTCGGCGGAGTATTGTAAACGATCTTGCCGTCCCGGATTTTGTAGCCGTAATCACTTGTGCAGGCACTGGCGACTAATACGAGTGCCACGAAAAGGAATAATTTCTTTATCATACTTTAAGGAAAATTTTATTCTTATACATCAGGGCCAGAATGGCGAGCAGGATGGACGCATTGGCGAAAGCGATGATTACCGGGTAGCAGGCAAGAGCGCTGAAACCGTGAAGCAAGGACTCCGATACGGAAGAGAAGTTCACGACCTCGCCTATGCAGTAGGCCGTGATGGCATTCATCCCGTATATCTTAAGCCAGCCGGCAGCTTTGTGCCACCCCCGCACATCTACCAGATAATAGCTGAGCGCCGCCAGGAGGAAACATATTCCGCCCGAATACAGGGTCATGCTGGAAGACCATATCTTCTTGACGATAGGGAATATGGGAGATATGGCCAGGCCTGCGGCGACAAGGGCCGCACCCGTCAGCGCAAGCAGCAGGGCGCGTTTCGGCCGGGAGTGCTTCCCGCTCCTTAGCATCTGCCCCGCGAAGCAGCCCAGCAGCACGGTGACCGCGAAGTTCAGGCTGGAGAGTATCCAGGTATATTGATATCCCGTACGGAAGCGCCAGCTGCCGTCTTCGAGGAACTTGACGCCGTCCCGGTGCACGCCGAGGACGGCCTTATCTACCGTCATAGCTATGTTGTCCTGAGGGTCGAGGTTCATCCCGGTACAGGCGAAGGCGGCCCAGTAGGCCGCGAAGAGGAGTACGGTGACGACGACCTGCCACCCGGGCTTGCAATGCACGAAGAGCAGCGCGGCCACTACATAGCCCACGGCGATGGACTGGAGGGTGTTGGCATAGGGATGGAACATCTTCCAGCTGAAGTCCAGCAGGCTCCCCTGTACTATCCATCCAAGGAGGAAGAGTAGGCAGAAGCGCTTCAATATCTTTCGGTAGAAGATCCCGTCCGGCCGGGCGAGAGTCTTGTACTTGGCCATCGAGAAGGGGATGGTGATGCCGGACATGAAAAGGAAGAGCGGCATAATGATATCCCACAGCACGAATCCCTCCCAAGCGCTATGCTGCAACTGGGTGGAGAGCCAGGCGGTGCCGTCAGGAAACACTTCGCAAAAAGCCCTGAGGACAGGCCCCAGGAACAAAAGCAGGAACATATCCGCTCCGCGGAGTAAATCCAATGATAATAATCGTTCTTTCATCCTGAAAATGAGGTGTGAATATACGGATTTTCCGCGTTTTATCAAAGCATTTTCCTCTTGCAACAGAAGATCCTGTTTCGTAACTTCGCAGAAAACGAGAGTCATATGAGCCAGAAAGAAGCGCTCCAACTATTTGGAGACAAAACAATAAGAACCGCCTGGAGCGAAGATGATGAGAAGTGGTACTTCTCTATTATTGATGTGGTTTACGTACTTACAGATAGTGTAGACGCTTCTGCGTATTGGAGAAAACTAAAAGAGCGGCTACTCAAAGAGGGGAACGAAACCGTGACAACTTGTCACACTTTCAAAATGAAAGCTGCTGACGGTAAAATGCGTCAAACAGATGTTGCCGATCAAGAACAATTATTCAGATTGATACAATCTATCCCTTCACCTAAGGCAGAACCTTTCAAACAGTGGATGGCTAAGGTTGCCAGCGAGCGGATTGACGAGATGCAAGACCCAGAAAAAGCTATCGACAGGGGTTATGAGTATTATCGCCGTCTCGGTTATTCGGAAGCGTGGATTAACGAGCGCATGAAGGGCAAGGATGCACGCAAGGCCCTCACTGACGAATGGCAGAGAACAGGTGTCTCTGGCCAGCAGTACGCCACGCTTACAGATATCATCACCCAAGAATGGTCTGGAATGACCACTCGTCAATACAAGCGTTTCAAAGGATTGAAAAAGGAGAATCTCCGGGACCATATGACAAGAACGGAGAGCGCCCTAAACACACTTGCAGAAGTGGCTGCGACTGAGCTCTCCCAAAAAGTTGACCCAAAAGGATTCATAGCACAAAAATCCGTCGCCAAGCGAGGTGGTAAAGTTGCAGCCACAGCCCGCAAAGAACTAGAGAAACAACTGGGACAAAGCGTTGTCACTCGCAAGAATGCCAAAGCGTTATATAGCCCGGATTCCCCTAAAGAGATAGAGGATCAGTAAAAGGATGCTTTTGACCATTATAACACGGTCCTATGATAAGTGATTAATAATCTGTATTTTTGCAACAAAACACACGATAATGCTCGGTTCCAGATCAGTTATTCTTACGTTCTTTGTGGCGCTTGTTTCAGCATGTGCGCCTATGGAAGAACAGCCTACGGAAGAACGGGCGAAGGAAGAGATAGAACCGACAGCCATAACCCTGAATAATCATGAGTTAACATTAGCGAGGGGATCCAGCGAAACGCTGACTTATTCTTTCTCTCCAGAAGAATCTGTTGAACTTCCCGTTTCGTGGCATAGTTCAGATACGAGCATCGTGAAGGTCGCGGATGGGATAGTGTATGGAATCAACAAAGGGCAGGCTGAGGTTTTTGTTGAATCCGGAAAGCTGTCAGACGGCTGTGTGGTTACTGTTGTAGTCAATCCATCCGAAATCATATTGAACACAAATTCCCTGGCTCTTTATTTAGGGGCGACGACGACAATCGAGGCCACGGTTCTTCCTCTTGATGTGAATGATACTACTGTAGTCTGGACATCTTCAGATAGCCAAGTCGTTTCTGTTGACGAATCCGGCGTTATCAGGGCTTTGAGCGACGGCAAAGCAATGATAACGGCGACTTGCGGAGAAGTATCTTCCTCCTGCAGTGTCACGGCCTGCTCTCCATTATCATTGGAGGCGCGGGAAAATGGCATAATCACAATCAACAATCCATTAAGAAGGACCTATAGCTATAGCATCAATGGTGCACAGCATACAAGCCGCGATAGTACATTAATCGAAATCAAGGTTGTTTCCGGAGATGTGGTTGCGTTATTTGGCAGCGCAAACTCACCCGCTACTGACGCTGTCAAACACACAAGTATTCAGTGTTCGTCGCCATGCTACATTTTTGGCAATGTCATGAGCCTGTATCATCCGGACAGCCTGATAGGTGCCGAAGAAATCTATGAGCCGTTCGCTTTTTATGGATTATTCAAAAACAATTCAAATATATATAACCATCCTGAAAAGGATTTGGTGCTATCGGCAATAGTGATGAAATCCTATTGTTATGCCTGGATGTTTTATGGTTGCACTGGTTTGACGTCTGCTCCGGAATTACCCGCAACCAGTCTGGCAGATCATTGTTATTCAGAGATGTTTGAGCGATGCACCGCCCTTGAAAAAGCCCCAGAATTACCAGCGGTAGATTTAGCAGAACGCTGTTATTCATACATGTTCTCATATTGCAGCGCACTGAAATCACCCCCGGTTATTCATGCTGTGAATCTTGAGAAGAACTGTTGCTTTTCTATGTTCCAGTGGTGCACCAGTTTGTCGTCCGCTCCAGTTCTTAAAGCAACAAAGATGAAGCATGCCTGCTATGAATGCATGTTCTATGCTTGTACTTCATTAACATCAGCCCCGGAACTTCCGGCAACGGTGTTGGCTCAAAGTTGTTATAATTCAATGTTCTACGCGTGTACAAGCTTGAAAGACGCTCCTGCTTTGCCAGCCACCAGTCTCGCCCCTGGTTGCTATGCCGATATGTTTGCAGAATGCACCGGGCTAACAACAGCTCCTGCCCTCCCCGCTACCACATTAGCGGAATCCTGCTATGCGGCCATGTTTAGATACTGTATCAATTTGACCACAGCTCCTGTTCTCCCTGCTAAAGAACTGAAACCATCTTGTTATTATAATATGTTTCGTTCCTGCGAACGATTGAATTATATCAAGGCGTTGTTCACGACCAATCCGAGCTTTGACACCACCGGTTTCTGGGTTGAAGGAGTATCATCTTCCGGCACATTTGTAATGAACAAAGCGGCCTCGTGGGATGTTCGTGGTGTTAACGGAATTCCTGTCGGTTGGGATGTCAATACGGCAACTGAATAAATTTGTGCATAGCCTTCTAGAGGGATGTTCCCAGCAACTTGCTGATACGCAATATGTGGGGAAGGCAGTCGAAGACAGGGCACGAAAAAAGGCGTCGCGGAAAAGCGATGCCTTTTTTTCGTGCCCAGAGCGGGAATCGAACCCGCACGTCTTTAAGGGACACTGGATTTTGAGTCCAGCGCGTCTACCAATTCCGCCATCCGGGCTGGGGTGCGGCCGGCTGAGTGCCGTGGCTCGCGTTTGGAGAGGCAAAGGTAAGAAAAAATTTCGTAACTTGCAGAGGATATGAAAGAACTGGCAGCTGAACTCAGAAAATACAAGCAGGTCTTCGTGGTCTGCGACCGCAATGTGGAAGGATTCGCGCGCGAAGTGACCGGCTTGCGGACGGGCGGCCGTAGCGGAGAGCCCTGTGGCCTTCTGGCCATTACGGCCGACGAGGCCCACAAGACCATCGACTCGGTGATGCTGATCTGCCGCTGGCTGTTGGAGATGGGAGCCGACCGCGAGGCACTTGTGCTCGCGGTGGGCGGCGGGGTCACTACCGATATGGCAGGATTCGCGGCGAGCATCTACAAGCGCGGCATCCGCTATGCCAACGTGCCCACTACGCTTCTGTCCATGGTGGATGCGGGGATAGGGGGCAAGACGGGTGTCAACCTGGACGGCTTCAAGAACCTGCTGGGTGTCATACGCCAGCCCGAGTTCACCGCCATCTTCCCGGATGCACTGCAGACTCTCCCCGAAAGGGAATTCCGCAGTGGCCTGGCGGAGATGCTGAAGACCTTCATCATCAAGAATCCGTCCCACGCCTATGAGCGCACGGTGGCGGAAGGGCCTCTGCCCGAGCTGATACAGATGGCCGCCGGGATAAAGCAGGAGATTGTGGAGAAGGATGAGTTCGAGAGCGGGGTCCGACGCAAGCTCAATCTGGGGCACACCTGGGGGCACGCGATAGAGTGGCGTCTGCCCGGTGCTTATTCCCACGGAGAAGCGGTGGCGATTGGTATGGTGCAGGCAGCCCGCTACGCCGAGCGCTTCGGCATCGCCGAGGAAGAGGGGCTGGCCGCGCGCATCGGAAAGGACCTCAAGGCCTGCGGCCTGCCGACCGAACTCCCCTGCCCCGTCAGCGAGCTTCTCCCCGCGATAGCGAAGGACAAGAAAGCGCAAAACGGGCAGATCCGTCTGGTCCTGCCCGTCAGAATCGGGAAAGTCGTCGTAAAGAAGGTAGATCCTTCTACTCTGTGACAGTGCAGCTGGCGGAAACCAGGTTGCTGACCGCATCCCAGGAATCCCTCGCCTCCAGCACCACCTCATAATCCCCCGGAGCAATCTCCAAATCCAGTTTCCAGTCCTTCTTCATCTGCGAAGGCTGGGGTGCGCGGTAGAAGTCCGCGAGGACCTTTCGCACCGTCACCGTATATCCGTTCTTCTTGACGGTTATGCGGTAGTTGTGCACGAACTCGTCGTCGGTGCCGGCGGGCCAGCTAACGGTCATCTTCCCCTTCCCTCCCTTGGCTGCGACCGAACTCAGCACGGGGGCCTGGTTCGCGGCCGCCAGGGCCTTATGGTTGTATTTGCGGAGATGCCTGCCGTCCTTGGAAGGGCGCCTCAACACCCAGGGCTCGCCGATTGTAGTATTGTTGTAGAAGTCCATACGGACCACACGCATATTCCCCCTCTTGTCGAACTGCAGCAGCAGGCCCTGGGAGAACTCGTCCTTATCCCTCATAACGGTCTTGCCCGCCATATTCTCGTATCCCCCGTTATCTATGGCCATATAGCGCGTGGAGGCCGTGCCCATCGCGGTAAAATTCCCCTGCCATATACTCCTCGGGTCATTCAGGGGAAAATGCAGATGCCCGCCGAACACCACCGCCTGGGGGTATTTGTTCAGGACGTCCGTCAGCACCCTGGTACTCCAGTAGCCCGTATGATTGGGGTAGGTGTCGTCCAGATAGCTTCCGTAGATGGTATGGTAGATCATGGCGTGGGTAATCACTATGACATATTTATCCGGCTCTGCGGAGGTGATGGCCTTGAGGTTCTCGTCTAGCCAGCGTATGCTCTGCTCGGGATAGATCACAGGGTCGCGCCCGTCGGGGACTACGGACAGAATATGATATCCGCCTATGCGGTAGTGCCGGCATTCGTACTTTTCGGCCATCGCCGGGTCGCCTACTTCGGCGGTGTAGAAGTCCGGGCCGAGGCGCTTGGGGAACTGTTTGGCTTCCTTATAGGTGTTCACCGTCCATTCTTTCCAGATGTCGTGGTTGCCCACGGTGTAGGCCAAGGGGACCTCGCGGGGGTCGAGCACGTCCAGATAGAGCCGGCGCCAGTCGTCGATCTGGGTGTATTTGCTCGCATCCCAGGCGGGGCTGTCCACCAGGTCGCCCACCACGACCACTCCGTCGAGGCCGCCGAAGCGGGCGGCATAGTCGCGTTCCTGCTCCAATGCGCTGCGGAATTTGCGGGCGGGGACCGTCTGGTATCCGTTTACGTGCGTGTCGCTGATGGTGGCCAGATTGAGCACAACCTTCCTGGGGTTGAAGTCGCGGCCATAGACGATGGTGCCGAGCAGCAGGGCCGACACCAGCAATAATTTCTTAGGCATTTTTGAATAGTGCTTTCACAAGGGCCGGTACGTCGGCCACTTTTATGGTTTTTATTTCTTTAGGCAGCCCCTCGTTCAGAGGAGTGAAGCTACTAACGTAGATGCGTTTGAATCCCAGCCTGGCGGCCTCCGCGATGCGGCGGTCGGTCTGCGCGACGGGGCGTATCTCCCCGCTGAGTCCGACTTCCCCCGCAAAGCAGGAATCCCCCGGAAGGGAATAATCGAAATTGGATGACAGCACGGCCGCAATCACCGCGAGGTCGGCTGCCGGGTCGCTGACTTTGAGCCCGCCGGCCATGTTCAGGAACACGTCCTTGGCGCTCAGATGGAAGCCGGCGCGCTTCTCCAGCACCGCCAGAAGCATATTCAGGCGGCGGGTGTCGAAGCCGGTGGCGGAGCGCTGGGCGGTGCCGTAAACCGCGCTGCTCACCAAGGCCTGGACTTCGAAAAGCAGGGGACGGGTGCCGTCGAGGGTGGCGCAGATGGCCGCTCCGCTGAGGCCCGCCTCGTGCATAGGGATCAGCATCTCCGAGGGATTCGCGACCTCCTTGAGGCCGGCGCCCGTCATCTCGAAGACGGCGATTTCGGAGGTGGATCCGAAACGGTTCTTGATGCTGCGGAGGATACGGTACGAGCCGCGGTTCTCCCCCTCGAACTGAAGGACCACATCCACTATGTGCTCCAGTATCTTCGGGCCGGCGATGTATCCGTCCTTGGTGATATGGCCTATGAGTATGATGGGGATGCCGGAGGTCTTGGCGAAGCGCAGCAGCATCGCGGCGACTTCCTTTATCTGGGAGACGCTGCCGGGGGTAGATTCGACCGTGTCGGTGAACATAGTCTGCACCGAATCCACTATCATCAGCTGGGGCTTGATGGCCTCCGCCTGCTCTATGACGGATTCAATTCTGGTTTCGGCGAAGATGAGAGTCTGTTCGCCGTCGGGGTTGCGGTCGGGTGAGAGGCGGTCTGCGGATGAGAGGCGGTCCGCACGCATCTTCACCTGCCTTTCGCTCTCCTCTCCCGTAACATAGAGGGTTCCGAGTCCGGAGGCCAGGGGAATCTGGAGGCTGAGGGTGGATTTACCTATGCCGGGTTCGCCGCCTACGAGGACCAGGGAACCGGGCACTATCCCCCCGCCGAGAAGCCTGTCGACCTCGGGGAGCCCCAGCGAAAGACGCGGCTCCTTGCTACGGTCGATTTCCTTGAGGCGGATGGGCTTGCGGCCGTCGGAAGACTTCGCGGACAGGCCCCTGGAGCCGCTGCCGCCGTCTGCGGACTTCTTCTCCACAGGAGCTTCTACCATGGTGTTCCATTCACCGCACGCCGGGCAGCGCCCCATCCACTTGGGACTCTCATTGCCGCAATTGGTGCAATACCATAAAGTTTTCGCTGTTGCCATAATCATCTTCGCCCGACCTTTCCACCAGCCCGGCCAAATACAAATTTACAAGTTTTTTCGATATTATTTCGCTACTACCTTCAACGCCCGCCCAACCGCTGCGCTTTCTCGCACAGGGGTGGGCGGGTTTAGGCTTTGGTAGGGACTTCGGTTCTGATTTTCCCCTCCTCCCATTTCCGCTACGGCTGCGAGCAACAGTCGGGCGCGAGGAGGGCCTTCGCACTGAGCCCCCCGCAGCGCCCGAACTGTAGCCGCCCGTCCTGCTTCGACGGGCGGCGGTGCCGCAGAACTCGCCCGCCATGCAGCACTTAACCCTTTGATTACCAATACTTTCCCAGAAAGAGAATCGTCGAAATTCGACGATTCTCTTTCCGGTTATCACCTATCTATCAATCACTTGGCTGCTGCATGATAATTGTCATCCTGAGCGTTAGCGAAGGATCTTTGTATGCTAACCCCTTTCCACAGCATTTCAAAGGGCAAGGTCTAATTTCATGGCGGGCACCCTGCCCACTGGAAGTACGTAGGAGGCCGATATGAGGGCAAGGTCCCAGGCATAAAATCAGACCTTGCCCATCAGAAGGCGTTCTGTTCTCCCTATACCTTTTCCTCAGCATATCAAACCGCATATTATTGATAGACCTGGAGCAAAAACCGCCAAAAACGCTGCAGGTCACAGTGTTTTACAGGGGACCTGGAGCAAAAACCGCCAAAAACGCTGCAGGTCACAGTGTTTTACAGGGGACCTGGAGCAAAAATGGCGAAAAATGCTGCAGGTCACAGTGTTTTACAGGGGACCTGGAGCAATAATGGCGAAAAATGCTGCAGGTCACAGTGTTTTGCAGGGGACCTGGAGCAATAATGGCGAAAAATGCTGCAGGTCACAGTGTTTTACAGGGGACCTGGAGCAAAAACCGCCAAAAACGCTGCAGGTCGTGGCAGGAAATGGGGTGCGGCTGGTGGGCAACGCTGCCGGTCGAAGCAGGACCGGCAGCTACGGCGGCGCCGGCTGCGGGGAGCAACATCCCTGAGCGCCTCAGCGCGAACGGCGGAGGCCGGTCCGAAGGACGGAGGCCGAGAGCCGCGGGGTACGTTAGGGGCAGAGCCCCTGACAAGATGACTGGCATCCGCCAGGATGCCTCCTCGCCGGCGGCCTTAGCCCAGCGACCAGATTCCTCGGCTCGCTGCGCTCGCTCGGAATGACAATAAGGGATTTAGGGCCGGGCAGTCAAGTGGCTGTGTATCAACTATATCCTGAAAACAAATCGGCCAAAATAACCGATTTGTTTTCAGGATATTGCTGTGAATCAATGACTTAGCTGCCCGGCGAAAAAAGAGCGCGCCAAGGGGGCAGCTAGCGCATCTCGGCGGCTTCGACGGCTTTGAAGTACTTGTAGCTGTTGAGCTTGAGTTCGCCGGCGGCTTCCTCGTCCACGACGACTATGCCGTCGGGGTGGTTCTGGAGGGCGGAGACGGTGTTCTTGTGGGTGACGGGGCCTTCGATGGCTTCGCCGATAGCACGGGCCTTCTTGGGTCCGAGGGCGAGGATGATGACCTCGGCGGCGCTGAGCACGGTGGCTACGCCTACGGACATCGCCTGCTTGGGCACGAGGTTGATATCACCCCCGAAGAAGCGGGAGTTGACACGGATGGTGTCGTCGGTAAGGGTCACCACGCGGGTGCGGCTCTGCAGCGAGGAGAAGGGCTCGTTGAATGCGATGTGTCCGTCTTCGCCGATTCCGCCGAAGAACAGGTCGAATCCGCCGGCGGCCACTATCTTCTCTTCGTAGGAAGCGCACTCGGCTGCGAGGTCGGGGGCGTTGCCGTCGAGGATGTGGATGTTCTCGCGGGGGATGTCGACGTGGTCGAAGAGGTTACGGAACATGAAGCTATGATAGCTCTCGGGGTGCTCGACGGGAAGGCCGACGTACTCATCCATATTGAAGGTGACTACGTTCTTGAAGGAGACTTCCCCTGCCTTGTTCATACGGGCGAGCTCGGCATAGACGGCCTCGGGGGTGGAGCCGGTAGGAAGGCCCAGCACGAAGGGCTTCTTGGAAACCTTTGCCTTGGCGTTGATTGCACCGGCGATACGATGTGCCACCCACAGGGCAGCATCCTTTGCATTGTCTCTGATGATGACTTTCATATTATCTCAATCTTAAAAATACTTCTATTGCCTGATATTCTGCCATGCCCAGCTCATCATAGTGCTTTGCAGTGGCCTGGGTGCGGTCTTCCGCCCTCTGCCAGAACTCGCGGGGATCCTCGCCGGGGAAGGGAACGATGTCCTTCTGGGAGAGGTGGCGGTAGATGGCGTGACGCTTCTCGATGAGTTCGTCGGGGCTGAGGGGAACTGCCATATCCACGCGGGCGATCTCCCACTCCATCCAAGCGCCGCGATAGAGCCAGATGTGGCAGGAATCTACCCACTTCGCACCTTCTTCCTTAAGCTGCTCGAAGGCCTCGAGGGCGGCCTCGGTGCAGACGCGGTGGGTTCCGTGAGGGTCGGCAAGGTCGCCGGCCATGTAGATTTGGTCCGGCTGGATCTTGTCCATAAGGGCCTTGATGATGTCCACGTCCGCCTGGCTGCAAGGGAGCTTGCGGATGCCGCCGCTCTCGTAGAAGGGCAGGTTGAGGAAGTGGATGTGGTCGTCCTTGACGCCGAAGGAATAGTCGGCTGCGCGGGCCTCGCTGCGGCGGATGGCGGCTTTGATGTCAAGGAGCTTGCGGGGTTCGGGCTCGCCGGGGACCTTGGAATCTACCAGGGCCTGCACCTCGGCGGTACGGTCGCCGTATCCCAGCTGGTAGGCGGCGTCGATATGCTGCATCACCACCGAATCGTGGACTGCGACGTTGCCGGAGGTCTGGTAGGCCACGTGCACGTCATGTCCCTGATGTACCAGGCGGATGAAGGTACCGCCCATCGAGATCACATCGTCGTCCGGATGGGGAGAGAGGATGAGGACCTTCTTGGGGAAGGGGGCGGATGCCACCGGGCGGGTGCTGTCGTCGGCGTTGGGTTTTCCGCCGGGCCAGCCGGTGATGGTATGCTGGAGGTCGTTGAAGACCTGGATGTTCACCTGGTCATAGGGGCCGGCCACGTCCAGCAGCTCCTCGAGGGAGTGGGAGAGATAGTCGGCGTGGGTGAGCTTGAGGATGGGCTTGTGCACCTGCTCGCAGAGCCAGATGACTGCTTTGCGGCGGAACTTGGGGGTCCACTCGCAGGGGCCGATGAGCCAAGGAGCGGTGACCCTGGTAAGAAGGCTGCCGGAGACCTCGTCCACGAACATAGACACGTTGTCGTGGTGCTGGAAGTAGCTGGCGGGGCAGTCGGAACCGATCTCACCCTCGACTACGCGGGCGACGGCTTCTGCCTTGGTTTCGCCCCAGGCCATAAGGATGACCTGCTTGGCGCTCATCATCGTGCTGATGCCTATCGTGATGGCTTCTTTGGGAGTTACGGAGATGTCGCCGTTGAAATAGCGCGTCTGGCGCTTGCGGCTGGGATAGCTGAGCAGGACCGTGCGGGTGCGGCTTGACTCCGATGTTCCGGCCTCGTTGAAACCGACCTGTCCCTGTTCGCCTATGCCCATCACGAGGAGGTCCAGATTGCGGGCTTCCTTGTCGAAATTGGCGCACCAGGCGGCAACTTCCTCGTGAGGAACGGTGCCATTGGGGATGTGGATGTTTTCAGGAAGGATGTCGATGTTGTTCAACAGGTCCTGATGAAGTCGGCGGTTGCGGCTCTGCATGTCTGTGGGCGACGAAGGATAGTACTCGTCGATGCTAAACACAGCAACGTTCTTAAAAGAAATGCGCCCTTCGCTATAATAGCGCGAGAGCACCTTGTAAAGAGATGCCGGAGAGGCACCAGTGGTAAGTCCCAACTTGAAAGTGCCCTCCGGGTTCTCTTTTTCGAATCTGTGTATAGCATCGACTACGATGTCGGCCACTTTACGGCTGCCCTCCGAGGAATCTGAATATACTTCTGTAAAAATCTTGTCGTATCCATGAAGGATGTCTTTGGGGAGATTTTCAGTAATCAGGCCTCCGTCTTCGGGTAATGTAAAATGTCTCATAGTCTGCTATATATGTTTTAAAGTAAGTGAAGTCCTACTGTAAGTCCGGCCATGACTATCGAGACCATGCTCATCAGTTTGATCAGGATGTTGAGCGAAGGCCCTGACGTGTCCTTGAAAGGATCTCCGACGGTATCGCCCACGACGGTAGCGTGGTGGCTGTCGGAATTCTTTCCGCCGAAATGTCCCTCCTCGACAAACTTCTTGGCATTATCCCAGGCTCCACCGGAGTTGGACATGAACACGGCAAGCACGAAGCCTGCGCCAAGGCCGCCTATAAGCAGGCCAAGCACGCCGGCAACGCCGAGCACGACGCCGGTGACCACGGGGACCAGGATGGCGATGAAAGCGGGCAGCAGCATCTCGTGCTGGGCTGCCTTGGTGGAAATCTCCACGCAGCGCTTGTAGTCCGGAGTTCCCTCGCCGGTAAGGATACCTTTGATTTCGCGGAACTGGCGGCGCACTTCGACCACCATCTTGCCGGCGGCACGGCCGACGGCGTTCATGGTAAGGCCGCAGAAGAGGAAGGCCATCATAGCACCGATGAACACGCCCGCAAGCACGGAAGGATTCATCAGGCTGACATTATAGTTGTTGAGGATATCCAGGATGCTGGCTCCGGCGGCATCGACCTTGCCGGCCACGCCGTTCACGAGCTCGCCGGTACGGGCGAGGGCGATCTTGATTTCCTCGATATAGGATGCAAGCAGGGCGAGGGCGGTGAGGGCTGCGGAGCCGATGGCGAATCCCTTGCCGGTAGCGGCGGTGGTATTGCCGAGGGCGTCCAGCACGTCGGTGCGCTCGCGCACTTCCGGATCCAGCTCGCTCATCTGGGCATTGCCGCCTGCATTGTCGGCGATGGGGCCGTAGGCGTCGGTGGCAAGGGTGATACCCAGGGTGGAGAGCATACCCACGGCGGCGATGGCTACGCCGTACAGGCCCTTGGAGAGGTTGGCGGCGGTGAGCATCTCGGCCACGTTGAAGTTGATGGCGAAGAGGTAGGCCAGGATGATGGCGCAGGCTATGGCGATGACGGGGATGGCGGTAGATACCATACCGAGACCTACACCGTTGATGATGACGGTGGCGGGGCCGGTCTGCGAAGCCTCTGCCAGCTTCTGGGTGGGCTTATATGAATGGGAAGTGTAATATTCGGTAGCTTTGCCGATGATGACGCCGGCAAGCAGACCGGCGACCACGGAGCAGCTGAGCTGCCACCAGTTCTCGAAGCCGAGCAGATACAGGACTCCGAAGGTGGCCACGCCGCTGAGGGCGGCGGCAAGGTTGGTCCCCACGCTCATGCTCTTGAGCAGCTGGGCCATGCCGGCACCTTCCTTGGTGCGCACGGTGAAGATGCTGAGTACGGACAGGACCACGCCGATGGCGGCGATGAGCATAGGGGCGAGGATGGCGCGCATCTGCATATCATCCCCTGCTCCATAGAATGCGGATGCACCCAGGGCCATAGTGGAGAGGATGGAACCGCAGTAACTTTCATAAAGGTCTGCACCCATACCGGCCACGTCGCCCACGTTGTCGCCTACGTTGTCGGCGATGGTGGCGGGGTTGCGGGGGTCATCCTCGGGAAGGTCGGTCTCGACCTTGCCTACGAGGTCGGCGCCCACGTCGGCGGCCTTGGTGTAGATACCTCCGCCCACGCGGGCGAAGAGGGCCTGGGTGGAAGCACCCATCCCGAAGGTGAGCATCGTGGTGGTGATGACGACCATCTTCTGGGCGGTGGTGGCATCAGCGACGAACGCATTGAGCACGATGAACCATATTGCAATGTCGAGGAGTCCGAGACCTACCACGGTCAGGCCCATAACGGCGCCGGAGCGGAAGGCGATCTTAAGACCGGAATTGAGGCTGCGGCGGGCGGCGTTGGCCGTGCGGCCGGAAGCATAGGTAGCGGTACGCATGCCGATGAAGCCGGCAAGTCCGGAGAAGAAACCTCCGGTAAGGAAGGCGAAGGGCACCCAAGGGTTCTGCACCCCGAAGCCATAGGCCAGGATGGCAAAGAAGATTGCCAGCACTATGAAGACTATGATAACTACCTTATACTGTTGTCTGAGGTAAGCCATTGCTCCCTCGCGCACGAACTGTGCGATTTTTTTCATGGTTGGCGTACCCTCATCTTCCTTCTTCATCTGGGCATAGAAGATAGCCGCGAAGAGAAGTGCCACGATGGAGGCCGCCGGGACGGCATAGAATAGTGGGTTCATAAATATGGTTTTAACAATTATTTTGCAAAGATAAAAAAAGAAGGGAGAAACCGAAATTTCTCCCTTCTATTTTGGTGCTGTCTTATTCAGCCTTGGCTTCTTCTGCCGGAGCCTCTGCTGCGGGTGCTTCCGCTGCGGGCGCCTCTGCAGGTGCGGCCTCTGCCTTCTTCGCGCGGCTGCGGCGGGTGGTCTTCTTCGCCTCCTTCTTGTCGCCTGCTGCGAGAGCGGCTTCGTTGAAGTCAACGAATTCGATCAGAGCCATTTCAGCTGCATCTCCCTGACGGAAACCGACGTGGAGGATACGGAGGTATCCACCCGGACGGTCTGCGATCTTGGGGGCGATGGTACGGAAGAGTTCGCTCACGGCGTTCTTATCCTTGAGGTAGCTGAAGACGACACGACGGCTGTGGGTGTTGTCCTCCTTGCTCTTGGTGATAAGCGGTTCAAGATAGGGCTTGAGGGCCTTCGCCTTGGCCTCGGTGGTGATGATCCTCTTGTGGAGGATGAGCGAGGAAGCCATGTTGGCGAGCAGAGCCTTGCGGTGTCCGCTCTTGCGGCCGAGATGATTAACTGCTTTATTGTGTCTCATCGTTAGATATTCTTTTTCTTAGGTTCAATATTGTACTTGGTAACATCCATTCCGAACGAAAGCTTCATCTTCTCCACCAGCAGGTCGATCTCGTTGAGGGACTTGCGGCCGAAGTTGCGGAACTTCATAAGCTCGGCGCGGCTGTAGGATACCAGGTCGGCGAAGGTGTCGATGTCGGCAGCCTTGAGGCAGTTGAACGCGCGGACGGAAAGTCCCATATCGGAAAGTTTGGTGAGAAGGACGTGCCTCATGCGGAGGCTCTCCTCGTCAAGTTCTTTGCTCTCGGTCTCAAGAGGGCTCTCGAGGGAGATCTTGTTGTCGTCGGTAAAGAGCTTGAAGTGGTAGATGAGGATGTTTGCTGCATCCTGAAGAGCAGCGCTCGGGCTGATGGAACCGTCGGTTTCAATCTCGAGGTTGAGCTTCTCGTAGTCAGTCTTCTGCTCCACGCGCCAGTTCTCCACGCTCCAGTTGACCTTGCGGATAGGAGTGTAGATAGCATCTACCGGAATGGTTCCGATAGGAGTGTTCTCGTCGCGGGATTCCTCTGCGGGAACGAAACCACGTCCACGGGTGATGAGGATGTTGATTTCGAGTTTGACGGAAGGCTCGAGAGAGCAGATATGCTGATCAGGATTCAACACCGTGAAAGAAGACAATCCTTTGGAGATGTCCTCCGCTTTGAACTCCTGCTTGCCGCTGATGACGATTCTTGCCTCTTCGCTGTCTACGCCTTCGACCATCCTCTTGAAACGGACCTGCTTGAGGTTGAGGATGATGTCCTGCATACCTTCGATGACGCCGGGAATGTTTGCGAATTCCTGGTCGACACCGGTAATGCGTATCTGGCTGATGGCAAAACCTTCAAGCGATGCAAGGAGAATGCGACGAAGGGCGTTGCCTATGGTCTGGCCGTAACCAGGCTCAAGGGGGCGGAATTCGAAACGTCCGAGAGTCTCGGAACCTTCGAGCATGATAACCTTGTCAGGTTTCTGGAATGCTAAGATTGCCATAATTATCAGGTGTTAAATTTTACTTGGAGTACAGGTCGACGATGAGCTGCTCGTTGATGTTCTCGGGAATGTCGGCGCGCAGGGGCATGTTCAGGAACTTGCCGCTGAGGGTCTGGGCGTCGAACTCCAGCCATGAGTACTTGGCGGCAGATGCAACGCTGGCGGTGATGACCTCGAGGTTCTTGCTGCGCTCGCGCACTGCAACAACGTCGCCGGCTTTCACCTGTGCCGAAGGAACATTGCAAACTTCGCCGTTGAGGGTGATGTGACGATGGCTTACGAGCTGGCGTGCGGCTGCCCTGCTGGGAGCGATGCCAAGACGGTAAACCACGTTGTCGAGACGGCTCTCGAGGAGGAGAACGAGGTTCTCACCCTTCTGGCCGGGCATACGGGAAGCCTTGTCGTAGGTGTTGTGGAACTGACGCTCGAGAACACCGTACATATACTTCACTTTCTGTTTCTCCTTAAGCTGGGTTCCGTATTCCTTGCTCTTTTTGCGCTTGGCTGCGAGACCATGCTGTCCGGGAGGATAGTTTCTCTTTTCAAAATCTTTGTCTGCACCGAAGATAGGTTCGCCGAACTTACGGGCGATCTTGGTGGTAGGGCCTGTATATCTTGCCATAGTTCTTAGTCTTTAAACGTTAAACTTTACGACGGCCTTTAGGACGGCATCCGTTATGAGGCATAGGGGTCACGTCGATGATCTCGGTAACCAGGATACCTGCGTTGTTGATGGTGCGGATGGCGGACTCACGGCCGGCGCCAGGACCCTTTACGAATACTTTGACTTTGCGAAGACCTGCGTCGTAAGCAGTCTTGGCAGCGTCTTCGGCGGCCATCTGAGCAGCATACGGAGTGTTCTTCTTGGAACCACGGAAACCGCACTTGCCGGCAGAGCCCCAGCTGATCACCTGCCCCTGGGCATTGGTCAGCGACACGATAACGTTGTTGAAAGTAGAGGAGATATGGGCCTGCCCATAAGCTTCCACTTTGACAACTCTCTTGGATGTTGTAGTTTTCTTTGCCATAACTTAACTGCTTTTACTTGGTTGCCTTCTTCTTGTTAGCAACAGTCTTCTTCTTACCCTTGCGGGTACGGGCATTGTTCTTGGTGCTCTGCCCGCGGACAGGAAGGCCGACACGGTGACGGATGCCACGGTAGCAACCGATATCCATAAGGCGCTTGATGTTCATCTGGACGGTGGAACGGAGTTCACCCTCGATCTTCATCTCGCTGACCTCGGCACGGATTGCTGCAGTCTGGGCATCATCCCAGTCGCCAACCTTGATAGTAGGATCGATGCCGCACTTCTCCAGGATCTTGGAAGCAGTGCTGCGGCCGATTCCGTAGATGTAGGTAAGTCCTACATCACCTCTTTTGTTGTTTGGTAAATCAACACCGGCTATTCTTGCCATATTATACTTTACTTAATTGTTAGACAATTGAATTATCCCTGGCGCATCTTGAACTTGGGGTTCTTCTTGCAGATCACGTAAAGACGGCCTTTACGCTTGACGATCTTGCAATCTTCGCTGCGCTTCTTGATGGATGTTTTGACTTTCATATCGTTGTAATTTTATTTGTATCTGAAAGATATTCTGCCCTTGGTCAAATCGTAAGGTGAAATTTCAACGCGCACCTTGTCGCCCAGAAGAATGTGGATAAAGTTCATACGCATCTTCCCCGAAATGTTGCAGAGAAGCACGTGACCGTTCTCAAGCTCGACCTTGAACATCGCGTTCGGAAGGGTCTCTATGACCTTACCGTCTTGTTCTATTGCTACTTGTTTTGACATTGAAAAATATACTGGTTAAAATTTGATCGTGGGATCTTTCTCGATAAAATCGAAGGTTGACAGCTGCTCTGCGCGCCCGCGACGGACAACAACCGTAAGTTCGTAATGTGCAGTATTGCTCCGGTCTGCGCTGTGAACGCCCCAGCCGTTGCGGTCCAGGTACACACTCCTGCCGCCGGCTATGACCATGGGCTCTATGCAAATAGTCATTCCTTCGACAAGTTTGGGACCGTGCCCGGGGCGCCCGAAATTGGGAACGCCGGGGGCTTCATGCATCCCCTTGCCGATTCCGTGTCCCTCGAGTTCGCGGACTACGGAATATCCGAATGATTCGACGTACGATTGCACCGCGTGTCCGATATCGCCAACGCGATTGCCTGCTACGGCCGCCTCTATGCCCTTGTAGAGCGAAGCCTTCGTGACATCGAGCAGACGGCGGGTCTCCGCGCTTATCTCCCCTACCGGGAAGGTGTAGGCGGAATCTCCGCTGTAGCCCTTGTACAAAGTGGTGATGTCGGCGGTGACGATGTCGCCCTCCTTAAGAGGTTTGTCGTCCGGAAATCCGTGTACGACGACATCGTTCACCGACATGCAACAAGCCGCAGGGAAACCCTCGAAGCCCAAGGAACTCGGAATTGCACCGTGGTCGCGGATGAAGGTCTCGGCGATGCGGTTAAGCTGGTTGGTGGTTACACCGGGAGCTACCGCCTTGCCGACTTCTGCCAGCGTACGGGACACGAGAATAGCATTCTCGCGCATCAATTCGATTTCCTCTTCTGTCTTGGGTCTGACCATCTTGCTTCGTGATTTTCAAAGAACTACATACCTGAGCGCCCAGTCAGACGGCCGGTCTTCATCAGGCCATCGTAGTGGCGCATCAGAAGATAGCTTTCGATCTGCTGCAGGGTATCGAGAACGACACCGACGAGAATCAGCAGCGAAGTACCGCCGTAGAAGCTCGCGAACTGGTCGTTGACGCCGAAGATCCTAGCGAATGCAGGCATGATGGATATGAAGGCCAGGAAGAAGGAGCCGGGAAGGGTAACGCGATCCAGGATGGCATCGAGATACTCGACGGTCTTCTTGCCGGGCTTCACACCCGGAATGAATCCTCCGTTACGCTTCATATCCTCTGCCATCATATTGGGATTGACGGTGACGGCAGTATAGAAATATGTGAAGACGATCACGAGGAATGCGAACAGCAGGTTATACCAAAGACCGGTATAGTTGCCGAGGGCCGCTGCTATTCCACGGGTGGAATCCCACCTCGAGAAGATGAGGGGGAAGAGCATCAGCGCCTGGGCGAAGATGATAGGCATAACACCGGCAGCATTGATCTTGAGCGGGATGTACTGACGGACTCCGCCGTACTGGCGGTTGCCGACGACACGCTTGGCATACTGCACGGGCACGCGACGCACTGCCTGCACGAGGGCGATAGCTGCGATGATGATGAAGAACCAGACGAGGAACTCCACGATGAGAAGGAGGAGACCGCCGTTGGTGGTGGTCAGCTTCTCACCGATCTCGGCAGCCACTGCGAAAGGCAGACGGGCTACGATACCGATCATGATGATGAGAGAAATACCGTTACCGATACCGCGGTCGGTGATACGCTCGCCGAGCCACATCACGAACATCGAACCAGCCATCAGGATGATGGTGGAAACGAGGTTGAAGGTGAAGTTGCTCCATCCGAGTACGTTCACGGCCAAGAAGGCCTGACCGGGGATCTGGCTGTGGAGAGCGGCCATATAGGCAGGGCCCTGGATGCAGATGATCAGGATGGTGAGATACCTGGTCAGCTGGTTCATCTTCTTGCGTCCGCTTTCGCCTTCCATCTGGAGTTTGCGGAAGTAGGGGACGAAGACACCCAGGAGCTGGACAACGATGGATGCCGAGATGTAGGGCATCACACCGAGCGCAAAGATTGAAGCATTACCGAATGCACCGCCGGAGAACATGTTCAACAGGCCGACGAGACCCGAGGAAGCAGTGTCCTGCAGCTTGGCGAGCATAGTAGCGTCGATGCCGGGAAGCACGATGAAGCAACCGAGCCTGTACACCAGGATCAGAGCCAGGGTGTAACCGAGGCGCTTGCGCAGCTCTTCAATCTTGAAGATGTTCTTGATTGTCTCGATAAACTTCTTCATTGTTATTCATTTACGACTGCCTTTCCACCGGCAGCTTCGATTTTGGCAATTGCGGATTTGCTGAAGGCATCTGCCTTAACGGTGACGGCAACGCTGATCTCACCGTTTCCGAGGACCTTGAGAAGGTCGTTCTTTCCGGCGAGGCCGGCGGCCTTGAGGTCATCGACGGTGATTTCCTTAGCCTTGGAGGCCTCGGCAATCGCCTGGATGGTGGAAATGTTGACCGCAGTATATTCTACGCGGGTAGGATTGGTGAAGCCGAACTTAGGAAGACGGCGCTGGATAGGCATCTGACCGCCTTCGAAGCCGATCTTGTGCTCGTAACCGGCACGTGCCTGGGCACCCTTGGTACCGCGGGTGGCAGTGCCGCCCTTACCGGAACCCTGGCCACGACCCAATCTTTTCTTAGCGTTCTTTACAGAACCTTTTGCAGGTGTGAGATTTTCAAGTTTCATAATCTATCCCTCCTTTAGTCTATAACTTCATACTTGACGAGGTGTGCGACCTTCGCGAGCATACCGCGGGAAATAGGATTGTCCTCAACCTCTACGGTGTGGCCGATACGGCGGATGCCGAGGCTGCGGAGATTCTCCTTCTGGCGCTTGGTCTCGCCATTGGTGCTGATCGTCTGGGTAATTTTAAGTTTTGCCATGGTTCTTCCTCCTATCCGTTAAAAACTTTACTCATAGGAATACCGCGCAGCCCTGCTACGGTGTAAGCGTCGCGCATCTCGGTGAGAGCGGACACGGTGGCCTTCACAAGGTTGTGAGGGTTGGAAGAGCCCTTGCTCTTCGCAAGCACGTTCTGGATGCCGGCGCTCTCGAAAACGGCACGCATAGCACCGCCGGCCTTTACACCGGTACCGGGAGCTGCGGGCTTCATGAACACCTTAGCACCACCGAAAGCGGCTTCCTGCTCGTGAGGGATGGTGGTGTTGATGACGGGAACCTTTACGAGGTTCTTCTTTGCATCCTCCACACCCTTTGCAATAGCTGCAGTGACTTCGTTGGCTTTTCCAAGACCATAGCCTACAACGCCGTTTTCGTCACCCACGACTACGATAGCAGCAAAGCGGAAGTGACGACCACCCTTAGTGACCTTGGTCACACGCTGGATGGCTACGAGCCTGTCCTTCAGTTCGAGGTCAGACGTCTTTACTCTTTTAACATTTGTATTTGCCATAGTCTTTCCTATTAGAATACGAGGCCGCCTTCGCGTGCGGCATCAGCCAAACTTTTAACACGTCCGTGGAAGAGATAACCTCCGCGGTCGAAACATACGGTGCTCACACCGGCGGCGAGGGCGCGCTCGGCGACGGCCTTGCCTACGATGGCAGCGGCCTCGATGCCGGACTTACCCTTGCACTCTGCGGCAAGAGCCTTATCGTTGGATGCGGCTGCGGCAAGGGTCTTGCCGGCCTCATCGTCGATTACCTGAGCATAAATCTGCTTGTTGCTTCTGAAGACTACAAGACGAGGGCGCTCGGGAGTGCCGCTGACGTGCTTGCGGATACGGTAGTGAATCCTTTTTCTTCTTGCTATTCTACTTAATGCCATAATTCTGTCCTCCTTTATTTAGCAGCAGCAGTCTTGCCTGCCTTGCGACGAAGTTGTTCACCAACGAACTTGATACCCTTGCCCTTGTAAGGTTCAGGCTTGCGGAATGAGCGGATCTTGGCGGCAACCTGGCCAACAAGCTGCTTGTCGCAGCTCTTGAGCACCAGCTTGGGAGTCTCACCCTTCTTGATTTCGGGGACCTCGGCCTTCACCTCTGCAGGAAGCATAAGGTGGATGTCGTGGGAGTAACCAAGAGAGAAGATAAGAAGCTGGCCCTGGGCGGCTACGCGGTAACCGACACCGACGAGCTCCTGCTTGATAGTGAATCCTTCACTTACGCCGACGACCATGTTGTGCACCAGGGCGCGGTAGAGACCGTGCATGCTGCGGTGACGGGGCTGGTCCGTCGGGCGGGTGAATTTAATCTCGTTGTCCTCGATGGTGACGGTGATGTCCGGATCTACTTTCTGGCTCATCTCACCAAGAGGTCCTTTAACCTTCACAACGTTGCCGTCGAGGAGCTGGACGCTCACCCCGGCCGGAAGGTTTACAGGTAATTTACCAATTCGTGACATTTGATCTATTCTTTAATATTAATATACGTAGCATATAACTTCGCCGCCCACGCCGAGCTCCTTGGCTTCCTTATCGGTGACAAGGCCTTTGGAGGTGGAGATGATAGCGATTCCGAGTCCGTTCAGGACGCGAGGCATGTTCTCCACGTCGGTGTACTGCCTGAGGCCGGGGGTGCTGACGCGCTCGATCTTCTTGATAGCGGGCATCTTGGTCTCGGGGTGATATTTGAGAGCGATCTTGATGGTGTTGTAAGGGGTTCCCTCGACTACCTTGTAGCTGAGGATGTATCCTTTCTCGCACAGGATCTTGGTGAGAGCCTCCTTCATCTTGGAAGAAGGGATCTCGACGACCTTCTTGCCTGCAAGATAGGCGTTACGGATCCTGGTGAGGAAATCTGCGATGGGATCAGTCATATCGTTAATCTTTTAATTATTCTACCAACTTGCCTTCTTTACACCCGGGATGAGACCGTTGCTGGCCATCTCGCGGAACTGGATACGGCTGAGGCCGAAGGCACGCATGTATCCTTTAGGACGTCCGGTAAGAGAGCAGCGGTTGTGAAGACGTACGGGAGAAGCGTTCTTGGGGAGCTTGTCAAGGGCGGCGTAGTCGCCGGCTTCCTTGAGAGCCTTCCTCTTCTCGGCATATTTAGCAACCAGTTTCGCGCGCTTAACTTCGCGGGCTTTCATAGATTCTTTTGCCATATCTCTTAGTTGTTATTTTTCTTGAAAGGCAGACCGAACTCGGTGAGGAGAGCCTTGCACTCCTCGTCGGATTTGGCTGTGGTGACGAAAGTGATCTCCATGCCGTGGATGCGGGGGTTCTTGTCGATGTCGATCTCAGGGAAGATAAGCTGCTCCTTGATACCGAGGGTATAGTTGCCACGACCGTCCATGTTGCCGGATATACCGTTGAAGTCACGGATACGGGGGAGGGTGACACGGATGAGCTTCTCGAGGAACTCGTACATCTTGACGTCGCGAAGGGTGACCTTGCAACCTACAGGCATTCCTTTACGGAGCTTGAAGTTGGAGATGTCCTTGCGGGAGATGGTGATGACAGCCTTCTGGCCGGTGATGAGGGAGAGCTCTTCGGCTGCATCCTCGACAAGTTTCTTGTCCTGGGTTGCGTCGCCGACACCTTCGTTGATGGTAATCTTGACGAGGCGGGGAGCTTCCATGATGGTGTTATAGGAGAACTGCTTGACGAGCTTGTCGGCGATCTCCTCCTTATAGGCTTTCTTCAGAGCAGGAACGTAACCCTTGGGGGCCTTCTGCTGATCTGCTGTTGCTTTCTTTGCCATAATTACTTAATCTCCTGTCCTGATTTTTTAGCTACGCGGACCTTCTTGCCGTCCTCGACCTTGAATCCTACGCGGGTAGGCTTCGAAGAAGCGGGATCGATGAGGTTCACGTTGGAAATATGGATAGCGGCCTCCTGCTTGATGATTCCACCCTGAGGCTGCTTGGAATTGGGTTTCGTGTGCTTGCTGACGAGGTTTACACCTTCGACGATCACGCGGTCCTTCTCAGTGAGTACGGAAAGGACCTTGCCGGTCTTTCCCTTGTCGTTACCGGCATTTACATACACGGTGTCACCTTTCTTTATCTTGAGCTTTTTCATAATCTTGATTTATTAAAGGACTTCCGGTGCCAGTGAAACGATCTTCATATAGTTCTCGCGGAGCTCCCTGGCGACGGGGCCGAAAATACGGGTTCCGCGGAGTTCGCCTGCATTGTTCAGGAGAACGCATGCGTTGTCGTCGAAACGGATGTAACTTCCGTCGGCGCGGCGGATTTCTTTCTTGGTGCGGACTACGACAGCCCTGGAGACTGTACCCTTCTTGGCGTCACCGCCAGGAATCGCACTCTTCACTGCGACGACGATGGTGTCGCCGACGGTGGCATAACGATGGTGGGTACCGCCAAGTACGCGGATGCAAAGGACTTCCTTAGCACCGCTGTTGTCGGCCACCTGTAGACGTGTTTCCTGCTGTATCATAACTACTTAGCTTTTTCTACGATTTTTTCTACTCTCCAGTTCTTGGTCTTGCTGAGGGGACGGGTCTCCATGATGAGGACGGTATCGCCCTCGCCGCACTCGTTCTTCTCGTCGTGAGCAACGAACTTTGTGGTCTTTTTAACGAACTTTCCGTATAAGGGATGCTTCTCTTTGCGTTCAACGGCAACGACGACGGTTTTGTCCATCTTGTTGCTGACCACTACGCCTTGTCTTTCCTTACGAAGATTTCTTTCCATAAGTCTTGCTGTGATTTAGTTCTGTTTTTCTTTTTCAGCGAGGATAGTGATCATAAGAGCGATATCCTTGCGGAGCTTCTTGAATTTGGAAGTGTCCTCCAATGGAGAAATGGCGTGATTGATCTTCATTGTGTCGAGATTACCTTTCTCGATCTGGATGCGGTCGCGCAGGTCTGCTACAGACATTTCGCGTGCTTCTGCTGCTTTCATTGTTCTACTTCTCCATTAAATTATTCCACATAATCCCTGCGGACGATGAATTTGGTCGCGACGGGGAGCTTGTTGGCGCCGAGACGCATTGCCTCTTTGGCGATCTCGAGGGAGACACCCTCGGCCTCGAAAATGATACGGCCGGGCGTGATGGGAGCGACGAATCCGTAAGGATCGCCCTTACCCTTACCCATACGAGTATCGAGAGGTTTCTTGGTAACCGGCTTCACGGGGAATACCCTGATCCAGAGCTGACCCTCACGGTTCATCTTACGGGTGATAGCCTGGCGGGCTGCCTCAATCTGCTGAGCGGTGAGCCAGCAGTTCTCAAGGTTCTTGAGACCGAAGGAACCGAATGCAAGCTGATTGCCGCGCTGGGCCATGCCCTTCATACGGTTCTTCTGTTCCCTTCTGTACTTTGTTCTCTTAGGCTGTAACATTGTAATATTACTTAAATTAAAACTAAAAATTCTCGTTAAATCCTTGATAATCAGCGATATACGCAATTACAGGGCGGATTTTTGGGATGCAAAGTTAGTAAAAATTTCTTTACGCGCAATGACTTTTGCAAAAAATTTTGGCATTTTCGACACAAAAAATCTATAGTCAACTCTTTGATTTTTCAGCGACTTACAAATCTGGACAAAAAAAATTTTGTTACCTTTGCGACCGTGAAAAAAATAGCGCTCGCCATACTATGTATCCTGGTTGTCCTGCCTCTTTCCGCACAACGCAAAAAGAAGGCGGAGCAATACCCTATGTACTACATAGTTGAAGAAAATGGCGACACCACCTTCGTGGACTCTCTCGACCCCGTGTGGGTATTCCCCAAGGGCGTGAAGATGAAAAAGGGCGACTGGAGGAAGCAATACAAGATGGTGTACAACTTCAACAAAGTATATCCCTACGCCCTTGCAGGCAGGAAAATGATGCACCAGGTGGACAGCGTCCTCGCCGCCGACGTCACCAAACGCAGCCAGCGCAACGCCTACACCCACGACGTGATGATAGAATTGTTCTCGATCTTCGGGAGCGACATCAAGCATATGAGCATATCGCAAGGAGTAATGCTGATGAGGCTGGTGGACCGCGAATGCGGCATCCCTCCCTTCGACATAATCAAGGAATACCGCAGTTCCTTCTCGGCCAACTTCTGGCAATTCATCGCAAAGCTATTCGGTCAGAACCTCAAGAAGCGCTACGACCCCAAGGGGGAAGACGCCAAGCTGGAAGAACTTGTGGGGATATGGAACAAAGGCCACTGGGACTCGTTCTACTTCGCTATTTTCTGGGAATACCCCACCAAGACCGTCATCAAGAGAGACTACCTCAAAAGCACGGTTGCATCGCGCGAAAACCGCCGCAAACGCAGCGAAGAAGAAAAGGACCTGATGAAAAAGAGCCTCAAGGAAGCGAAGCAGATGCTGAAAGAGGATTAACGGACGGTGAGATCTTTCCCGTCGAAGCAGGCAAAGTGCACGCCGCCTGCAATCCAGTCTTTAAGTACGATCAGGCGCCCGCCGGTAGGAAGGGCCATATCCACCGCATCGTGGAAGTGCCCGAAGATACAATAGTCGGCAGGGCTTTCCTTGGTACTCTCGACGGCAAACTCGTAGAGGGGTTCGGCCTCCCCGCGGAACTTGTACCCCCCGTGCTTGCGGCGGTTGGAATTGCTCCAGTCGGTGCCAAAGCGGAAGGCCAGCCAAGGGTGCAGGGCGCTGAAACAGCGCTGCAGGAAACGGTTGTGGAAGAGCCTGAGCATCACCCTGTATCCGAATTTCGCCCCTCCCAGGGCATCACCGTGGCCCAGCAGGAAGTTCTTCCCGTCGATGCAGACCCGCTGCGGCTGGATTATCTTCTTTATGCCTATGGATTCGAAGAAGGAGTAGCACCAGATATCGTGGTTCCCCGGCATGAAATACACTTCTATCCCCTCGGAAACCATCTGGATGAGCTCGCTGACCACGCGGATTCCCTCGCGGGGGACGAGATCCCGGTATTCATACCAGAAATCCCATATATCTCCCAGAAGATAGACGGTACGAGTCTCGGGTGTGCGGATGCTGCGGAGCCACTGCACGAAGCGCTCCTCGCGCCCGGCGGGATCGTTGGCATCCAGCCCCAGGTGTATGTCCGCGACGAAATATGTATTCTTCCTGTCCATCCCTTATGCGAATATCAGTACCAATATGCCGACGATGGCGCAGTAGAGCGCGAACCAGCTCAGCCGGGCCCGGCGCACCAGCGCTATCATCACCCGGCAGGCGAAGAGCCCGGAGAAGAACGCGGCGAGGAAGCCCACGGCAAGCGGCAGCATCCCTATGGAAGATGCAGCCATCTCCCCTCCCACCACATCCAGCAGGCTTTCACCGAGTATGGGGATGAGTACCATCAGGAAGGAGAACTGGGCCATTACCTCGCGTTTTACCCCGCAGATAAGGCCGGTGGAAATGGTCGTGCCGGAGCGGGAGAGCCCGGGGATGACGGCCAGGGCCTGGCCTATGCCCACGGCGAAGGCCTGCCACCAATTGATGCCGTTGCGGGCGGAATTCTCTTCCTGGGCCTTCCTGGACGCTATGTCCGAGAAGAACAGCAGCAGGGCGGTAGCGATCAGCGCAAACCCCACCACCATCATCGAGGCGAAAAGGGCCTCGACCTGGTCCTTGAAGAACATACCCACCACGAACACGGGTATCATCGACACCAATATCTTGAGGACATAGTCCGTCTCGTCGTTCATCCTGAAGCGGAAGAAGCCCCGGAGGAGCTTCCATATCTCCTTGCGGAACACCACTATGGTGCTGAGCACGGTTGCCGCGTGCACCGTCACTTCGAACACCAGGTCGCCCGAGGCCTCGACGCCGAGCAACTCGCGACCTATCGTGAGATGTCCGCTGCTGCTGACCGGGAGGAACTCGGTAAGGCCTTGCAGAAGGCCCAGGATCAATGCTTCGAACCACTCCATCACTTCTTCCTCATTATCGCTGCTATCACCACCACGATGCCCGCGACTATCACTATAGGAGCGGCCACCAGGCGGCGGAAGTTAAACATATCGTAGTTGAAAACCGCGGGGTCCGAAGAGCGCCCGCCCATCATAAGGATGAAGCCTGCGGCCATGACTATGACGCCTGCGATAAGTATCCTGAGACCTTTGGGGTCGATTGCCGGTTTATTGTCCATTCTAATAATATAAAGAATCTTCGCTTGCGAGAGCGAGCTTGTTGACGGTAAAATATGTGGCCACCACACAGATGAGCACTCCGCAGACGAGCACGATAGCCGCGACCGCCGCCAGCACTCCGGTGGAGAAGACTGCGTAGATCTGGGGGAAAGAACGGCGCACCAGCAGCAGGGCCCCGGCGAGGACGGCGCAGCTGAGCAGCGCGGAGACCAACCCCTGCACCACCGCAGCGCGCACGAAGGGCCTGCGGATGAATCCCCGGGTAGCACCCACCAGACGCATCGTATGTATGGTGAAACGCCGGGCGAAGAGGCTCAGCCTGACGGTATTTCCTATGAGGATGAAGGAGATGAAAAGCAGCAGGGCGATGAAAATGCCCAGCACCAGGGATATCCCCGAGAGATTGCGGGTCAGATCCTCCACCAGCGACTGGCGGCTTTCCACCTCTTCGATTTCGGGGAAGGCCTGCAGTATGGGGATGATGCGCGCCAGGCTATCCGCGTGCACATAGTCGGCCCTGAGCCCTACGTTTATGGATACGGGGATGGGCGCTGTCTCGAAGACGGAGAGGAAATCCTCCCCCAGCATCTCCTTGAGTTCCTTTTCGCCCTGGGCCTTGCCTATCATTTCCGTGCTGCGGACGAAGGGAAGGGAATCGATGCGGGCTGCGCAGGCGGCCGCCTGGGCCTCGGTGACGGGGGTGGCGCAGAGCAGGGAAATCTGTATGTTCTCCTTGAAATAGTTGCTCACCCTGCCGGCGTTGAGTATCAGGGCGGAGGCGACTCCTATCAGCAGCAGTACAAGGCTGATGCTGATGACGGATGACACGTAGGCCCCCGTCAGACGCCTTTTCATCTTTTTCTTTTCTCCCTTGGGCATAATAACGGAAATTGTCCCAAAGATAATGAATAATCAATATTTCAAAAAAAAATTCGTACCTTTGTTAAAATCGAATCTAACACTAGATGTCTGAAATTCTCAAAAAAGTACTGTTCGTCAATTCGGAGATTTTCCCTTATCTGCCGGATAGCGAAATAGCCCGGATCGGAAGGTTCCTCCCCCAAGGAATCCAGGAGCGGAAAAAGGAAATCCGTTCCTTCATGCCCCGGTTCGGATGTATCAACGAGAGGAAGAATCAGCTTCACGAAGTAATACGCCTTTCGGGTATCAACATAATCATCGGCGACGTGGACCGTCCCCTGGTAATCAAGGTCGCCTCCATCCCCGCCGCCCGAATGCAGGTTTACTTCATCGACAATGAGGATTATTTCCGCCGCAAGGCCGTGTATGCCGATGCCGACGGGCGTTTCTTCTCCGACAACGACGAGCGCGCCATCTTCTTCGCGAAAGGCGTGCTGGAAACCGTCAAGAAACTCCGCTGGGCCCCGGACATCATCCACTGCCACGGATGGATCACCCACCTTCTCCCCGCCTATCTCAAAAAAGTGTACAAGGACGATCCCATCTTCTCCTCCAGCAAGGTGGTGCTTTCCTTGTACGACGACCTGCCCTCGGCCAGCTTCTCGGCCGACTTCGCAGCGAAGGCCGCAACCGGCAGCATCGCTCCGGAGGACCTCCCCATCAGCGAGCAGGCCGATGGCATAAAACTTGCTGAAACGGCAGCCAAGTATTCGGACGGTATCATCCTCAGTTCTTCCGGTCTCGACCCGAAGCTCGTGAAATACTGCAAGGGCCTGAATGTCCCGGTACTTCCTTTCAAGGAAGGCAGCATAGAGGACGGCAGCTATATCGACGATTACGATGCCCTTTATGACAAGTTGTAAAAGATGAAATCCAGATGGTTATCCGCCGCCGCAGCCGCATTGGTGCTCTGCGTCGGCTGTGTGAAGGCAGACTATGATCTTGGCGGGAACTTGCTCCCCGCCAACCATATTTATAAGGTGGTCACCCCCGAAGCGATGGAGGTCCCCGTCAGCATGAAGCTCTCCGACAGCCTGTCGGCCTATTCTTCCACCCGCATCACCGTCGGCGCCATACGCAACGACGAGGAATTCGGCCTCAGCACCCGCAGCAGCTGCGTCACCCTGGTCCCGATGTTCGTGGACGAGCTTGACTTCGGCACCAATCCCGTATTCAAGAAATTCCATTTCACGGCCATCGCCGATTCCAGTTCGGTCTGCGATAAAGACCAGGCGAACATCCTCCAGAGCATATTCGTGTACGAGCTCCAGGAGCAGCTGGACACCAACTATCTCACCTACTGCAAGTCCGAGCCCGCCCACGGCAGTTCGCTGATCACCACCACCGTCCCTATGGTCGGTCCCGGGGATTCGCTCAGCTTCAACTTCACCAAGGAATTCGGCGAGAAATACCTGACCATCACCAAGGAGGACCTCAAGGACATCAACAGCTACACCAAGCGCTTCCCGGGCATCTACATCTCCTCTGCCAAGCCCGTGGGACGCGGCGGCCGCTTCAATATCTACCAGCTCCAGCTGCAGTATGACAGCGACTACGGGTATATGTCCGGCAGCATGGCCGAACTCAAGATCAACTCCACCTGGAAACAGAACGGGAAAGATGTGCAGAAGGACTCTTCCTTCTTCTTCTACTTCTCCGCCACCGGTTTCTACGACCTCGACTCCCTCTTCTCCAAGTCCGGCACCGGCAACTTCCCCCAGTACTGCGCCAATGTCACCGGGGATGCCTCCGCCTCGTACGTGGGGGATGCGGGGGATTACATCTATGTTGACGGCGGGGGCGGCGTGAAGCCTTGCTTCTCCGCGAAGATGCTGCGCCAGAAGGCCATCCAGGCCATCGAGGCGAACGGGCACGACCCCAAGAAGGTCGTCATCAACCGTGCGACCCTCACTATGCACTATCTGCCCTCCGACGACAATTTCGAGCAGATGTACAAGGTGCCCCAGATACTGAATCCTACCTGCCGCATCAAGACCTCGGACACGACCTTCACCTATATGGGCCTGACCGACGCATCCGATGCAAAGGAGGACCAGGGCAACATCCACCGCGCCCAGATGACCTATTCTCCCGACATCACCTACCATATGCAGAGGCTGATGGGCCTCGAGGACGGGGATGCCAAGCTGGAGGATGGCAGCTACGATATCTGGATGCTGGTGCAGCATAACGACAAGATCACCACTACCACCAGCGGCAATGCCGAGGCCAGCGAGTACTACAACTACCTGGCATACCAGAGCATGATGAGCAATATGTATGGTTACGGCGGATACGGATACGGCTACGGGAACTACTATTCGAACTATTACAACTACTCGATGATGGCGCAGATGTACGGCAGTTCCACCACGACCTCCAAGACCCAGGCGAACCTAGACCGCGACCGCTACTACTACTGCAAGCTCTACGGCCCTACCGCAACGGATCCTGCCTTGAGGCCCAAGTTCAGCTTCACCTACTCGATTCCTAACGAATAATTTCTCCGATATGAAAAAGAACCTTATCCTGCTTGCCATCGCTCTGGTAGCTATCATTTCCTGCGGCGGCAAGAAGAACAACAGCGCCAAGACGGCAGCTGCGGAACAGGCCGCTGCGCCCGCGGAACAGACCGCTGCCCCTGCGGAACAGACCAAGGTATCGATGGTGACAAGCACCCAGGAAGGTGCGATGTTCACCGATTTCGAAGCCGTGCAGCCCGACGGCAGCGTGGCCAAGCTCTCCGACTACGTGGGGAAAGGCAAATACATCCTGGTAGATTTCTGGGCATCGTGGTGCGGCCCCTGCAAGAGGGAGATACCCAACATCAAAGCTGCCTGGAACAAATATAAGGGAGATAAGTTCGACGTGCTCAGCGTAGCGGTTTGGGACAAGCCCGAAGACACTGCCAAAGCCGCTGAAGAGCATGGCGTGGTGTGGAACCAGATAGTTAATGCCCAGAAGACCCCCACCGATATCTACGGCATCGAAGGCATCCCCCACCTCATCCTCTTCGGCCCCGACGGCACGATCGTCAAACGCGGCGACGCCCTCCGCGGCGAAGGCCTCGACGCCTTCCTCAGCTCGATCCTTTAGCCACTTGTGGAGCCCCTACCTAGCAGCCACGTCTGGAGACACTTTGGCGATTCCTCCCTGCCGGTCCCTCCTGGCAGCACTTAAATCGCTGATTTATAGTAACTTACCAGAAAGAGAATCGGCAAAATTTGCCGATTCTCTTTCTGGTATCTACCTATCACACAGCAACCTAGCTGCTGCACGACTGATGGCCACCACCATCTCCCACAACCACTGAGCCCCCCGAGAACACATAATCAATCCGCAAGAATCTGATCAGTGCCAGGATCTGACCAGTGCCAAGAACTGTATCCGCCGTGCTGCGGAACATATTATGTATCACCACGTTACGCAAAGAAGGCTGCTCGAAATCAAGCAGCCTTCTTTGCGTAACTCTCAGTACCACAACCACTTACCCAGCACAGCCAAAACCATTCACCACGACCGAACTTTCACCTTGGCCACCACTACGCACCCCGAGCACCACAATTCATCAAGGCGGCCCTTCACAGCACGGCCACCGCTGCGCTTTCGTCGCGCAGAGGTGACCGGGTGGGGGACGCGAAGGGGCGCGATGGGGCCCGATCGGGCAAGGTCTAATTTCGCAGGGGGGACCTTGCCCATCGGAAGTGCATGGGAGGCCGAAATGAAGGCAAGGCCCCAGGCATAAAAATAGATCTTGCCCATCAGAAGGCGTTCTGTTCACCCTATACCTTTTCCTCAGCATATCAAACCGCATATTATTGATAGACCTGCAGCAAAAACAGCCAAAAATGCTGCAGGTCACAGTGTTTTACAGGGGACCTGGAGCAAAAACCGCCAAAAACGCTGCAGGTCACAGTGTTTTGCAGGGGACCTGGAGCAATAATGGCGAAAAATGCTGCAGGTCGTGGCAGGAAATGGGGTGCGACTGGTGGGCAACGCTGCCGGTCGAAGCAGGACCGGCAGCTACGGCGGCGCCGGCTGCGGGGAGCAACATCCCTGAGCGCCACAGCGCGAACGGCGGAGGCCGGTCCGAAGGACGAAGGCCGAGAGCCGCGGGGTACGTTAGGGG
>JAEEXQ010000106.1 GCA_016287875.1 Bacteroidales bacterium
AACAATACCGGCAATGTTACTGCAAAGGGTGGAAACGGAGGTATTGTCGGTCACATCACAACTCAGAACAATTCTGCTTCCAACCCCAAGATTATTAACTGCGTCAATGTTGGAAGGATAGTATCTGACGGAGCATACAGCGGAGGTACCGCCTATGCGGCAAATGCTGCCGTTGGCGGAATCGTCGGCAGTGAGTATATTTTCAAAACATATGTTCCTACAATCACGAAGTGTGTCAATAAGGGAGAAGTATCCACAACTACACACAGCGCCGGTGGCATACTTGGACTTGCATATCAGGGGCAGTCAGTCAGGGGTGGTACTCCTACGATTGACCAGTGCGTGAATGAGGCACCCGTATCCGGCAAGTTCTGGGTAGGTGGCATCCTTGGAGCTTCTGCAAGCCGTTATACGTCCATGCTTACAAGTGTCGTGAACTGCGCAAACTATGGAAAGGTCCTTGCAACCGGAAATGCCCCGGATAAGCGCCTTTCCGGCTGCGGAGCAGGCGGAATCGTCGGTGTCACCACCGCATTCAACCTTAACTACCGCTCTGACCGTCAGATCAGGATTGCGAACTGCTACAATGACGGAGATGTCCTCTATAGCGACAGCACCACAGGAAAACCCCGTGTCGGTGGTATTATCGGCACATCCTGGGGCGGCGGCGAAATCTGGAACAACTACAATGCCGGATTCGTGGGTCTTGAAACCAAAGAGAAGCCTTCCGATGATGCGATTAAGTATCTTGGCGGTATTGCAGGACAGCAGGATGCCGACAATATTAAATTCTGCTACTCTTCGGCAAGTATCCTTGAAGGACAGGTTCTGGGTACAGCCACTGGCGATAGTGAAATTAATGCTATTGCTGCTGCAAATACCGTCGTTACTTACGATAGCGAAGGCACCCTCAGCATGCCTGTGACGGTCAACAAGATTGACTGCACGATCCTCCTTCAGGCTCTGAACGAGTGGCAGAATGAACATGTGAAAGACGCCAATACCTACAAGTACTTCAACTGGACTGGGCCCGCCGGACACCCTGTGTTCGACACGACCCAGGACTAAACCAACTAATATTAACCACACTTGGGGAAGCTGGCCTGTGAAGGTCGGCTTCTCTTTTATTCATTTTTTGATTATCTTTGTATCTGACCAACCACATAACGCAATGTTCGAACTGATAACTCTTCCTTATGCGCCAGATGCACTCGCACCCGTGATCAGTGCAGAAACCATCGCGTTCCACCACGGCAAGCATCTGCGGACCTATGTAAACAACCTCAATGCCGCCATCGCAGGTACCCAGTATGACGGCAAATCACTCGAAGAGATAGTCTGCACGGCCGAAGGAGGCATCTTCAACAATGCCGGGCAGATACTCAACCATAATATGTATTTCCTCCAGTTCCACGGCCCTCGCGAGAACAACAAACCGATAGGCCGCATCGCGGAGCTCATCAATGCCCAGTACGGCAGCTTCGATGCTTTCAAGGAGGAATTCGCCGCCAAGGGCGCCGGGCTCTTCGGTTCCGGATGGGTATGGCTCTCCTACGACAAGAACGCCGAAAAACTGGTCATCACCCAGGAAGGCAACGCCGGCAATCCCGTCACCCGCGGGCTCAAGCCCGTGCTGACCTTCGACGTCTGGGAGCACGCCTACTACATCGACTACCGCAACGCCCGTCCCGCATACATCAACGCCATCTGGCAGATAATCAATTGGGATGAAGTAAACGAACGCATTCGATAACCTATGAATTTAATCCTCACTATCGTGGTCGGGGGTCTTCTCGGCCACGCCATCGACGCAGGCTATGACGGACGTCTGGCCCAGTACATCAACAGCCCTCAGAGCTACGCCATCCAGCTTTTCTCCCCCGAAAAAATAGCCCAGGGGAAGGGGGGATGGCAGGGGGAGCACGCCGGCAAATGGCTCTACGCTGCCTCCAAGGCCTACGAGCGCACCGGCGATCCGGCCGTGCTCGGGCGCCTCACCTCCGTCGCCGACTATCTCATCTCCCGACAGGAAAAGGACGGATATCTGGGCTGCTACCGCGAAGACAAGCGCTACTACCACCGCCCCGGGCCCGAGGCGATGAAGGTGGACTGGGATACCTGGATAATGGCCTATCTCATCAAGGGTTTCACCGAGGCGAGC
>JAEEXQ010000013.1 GCA_016287875.1 Bacteroidales bacterium
ATTCTCAGCTCCATTCCATTTGTAGCCATAGACGTCAAAAACGTCGTTGACTGCGAAATCCGTCATGGCAGCCTTGGTAAGGTTGTCGGTCCAGGTACCCACGGCGATGGGGGCGCCTTCGCCGGATGTCTGCACATCGTAGGTCCTGCTGCAGGAGATGGTTGCGAGGGCAACCGCTGCTACGATAAAAATGTAACGTTTCATAATCTGAAAAATTGTTAGTTAGTTAGTAGTATAAAATTGATTGTCAATTTCCTATTGTGGTGTGTCCTGTCTGCTCCTCCCAGTTGCCTATGAGGGGGTTGAACGCCCCGTCACCTCCCACCGGAGGGTCAATGTCTTCCGGAGGAAAGTCATCGACATCAATCTCCAGGGGTATCACTCCGCCCGTAGGCAAGGCGCGTATCTGGTCGGTGACATCGATGCGGATATTCTTGTACCTGCCAGTCCTGAAGTTCACGTTGAGCACGAACCAGTGACGCGTTTCCGGGGCGGAGGCCACGCTCCCGGCATCGTAGGCATCGCATCCGGGCATTCCGAAACTAAGGCATCTGGCTCCGAACATATCGGGATTCTCCGTCTGGTCCATACGGATATCCATCGGCACGCTGACGGTTTCGGAAGAAGTGACCCCGGTGCGCAGGTTCACGCTCTCGGCCATTCCGGTAAGTGCGGCGCCGCCCATACTTCCGGTCACGCGACCGTAATTGTTCAGCAACTTGACCTGGAACAGATATATGAAGGTCCTCGGTTCGAGTTCTCCTTTTATGCGGAGGACATAACGTCCGTCGATATATTCGTAATCCTCCAGATTGTCCGTGATCTTATGTTCGGGATCGTAGAGCACGAAAAGCTCGTCCGGCATAAGGGTGACCGGTTCTTCTATCAAGGAATCATCCGCCTTGGTGGCCGACATCTTCTGGGCCACGGTCTGCACCAGCGACGAGGTCCTGAGCCCGGAAGATATCACGCGGGTATAGGCGCTGATATCGGAGAGTTCGTCCTCGGAACGGTACAGAAGCGCTTCCGAATCATTGTTGTGGAACAAGAGGTTGTGTACGCCGACAAAGATTTCGACCTGCCCCTCGAGGCCGTTGAAATTATATATATGATGAGATTTCGGGAGTATCTCGTCGTCGAGCGTATATATGTGCATCCTTATTCCCTTGGGCTCGGAATATCCCAGAGGCCCGTAGATATCAGTACGCCAGGAGTATTCCCATTGGGCCTGCCAGTCGAGCTGCCAGAGGAACTCGGCCGTGATTTCCGTCTGCAGTACGACGCTGGTCGTAGCGGACTTGCGCAGATGCAGGGGCGGCTCGATGTTGCAGCTGCCCAGGACGAGCAGCGCGGCGATGACGGTTATGAAGGGTCTGCGGCTCATTTCTTCCTCCGTATCAAATCATAGCCTATCGAGAAATATACCCTGGTAGGGCCCAGCCAGAGGAACCTCTTGCTGCGCTCCTTGAAATCCTCCGGCTTTCCGGAATAATCGTAATAGTACCAATGGGTTGCGTCGTCGCCCCAGACATAGGGGTCATACTTCGACCAGAGTGTCCCGAGGGCTATTCCGGTATCGAAGAAGAAGCGGCTGCGGCCAATCATATGCCTGTAGCCTATGCCGGCGGAAACTCCGGCACCTTCTCCCTGCCATCCCTTGTCATCGTATCCTATTCCATAGCGGAAGACATTCACGCTCGCGAAGGAATATGCTCCCTGGAAAAAGCCGCCGAACTTCGGGCGGAAATAGCGCCTGCCCCAAAGGGTGATATTGTTTATCTGGAAGAAATCGTGGCGGTCCCAGTGCTGCCACATAGGCCATTCCACATCCGCTCCGAAGGTGAAGAACCCTGCGCGAGGATAGTACTCCAGACTGAAACTCGGGATGGAAGTAAGGCCATACCCGGGCACGTAGGTGCAGTCGTAGAGGAGATTAGTGCTGATTCCAAGCACGGGGATGCGCGCGGGCCTCAGGTCCGGCACAAAAGCGGCGGGGCCCTCCGAAGGGGCGGAATGTGCCTGAGGAGCCGGGGATGCCGGAGTTTCCGAAGGCTCCGCCGGTTCCGGCTGAACCTCGCTTTCTTTCTCCGGCACGGATACGTGGATTTCCACTATGGCGCAGCGCAGGTACCGGTAATGCTTCTTGAGCAGATGCCTATATACGTCTCCATTCTCGGGAGAATGCCCCAGCCTGTGGGCCAGCCTCCATTTGCGGGTGTCGTCCGAAATGCCCTTGTCATCAAGAATATTGAGGATGCGGTCGCAGGTAGGGACGGACAGGGACATATCGCCCTCCACCCTTTCGCGGAGCAGACCCCAGGCCTCCCCAGCTCCCCGAGTATGTATCTTTCCGGACAGCTCGGGGATGGATCCCGCTATGATCCTCCCCACCTCGGCCGCGCGCCGGCGGCTGAGCTTCATATTATGCTCGCGCGAACCGTCGGGAGACGAGTATCCGGTGATGGAAATATCTGTTATGTTTTCGGGTCCGATACTGTAAAGGGCATTCACTAGAGAATCGGTAGCAGCGCCATTCCCGAAGTAGTCTCTGTCATGTTCCGAGCCATCCCACCTGAAGTGGATGGGTGCCGATATGACGCGCTCCGCGGAATCAATTATCGGAGTCAAAAACGTCAAAAAGACAAGAATAGCGCTCAGTATCATAGTTTTAGATTATAGCAAAAATAGGAATTATCTTCTATCGTTGTCATCAAAAAATGAAGAAATTGCAGCACCCCCCACCAGGGGAGGTGCTGCAATTTATTATAAATCAAATACTTGGGCTAGTCCAGCAGAAGTTCGCGGGCATTCACGTGACCGGCCCCGCTGATCTTGTGGGAAAGGCTTTTGGCGTTTCCGGACAGCTCTATATCCCCGCTGCCGCTGATTTTCAGCACGATAGCGCCGGCATCCTTGCAGTGTATGTCCATATCACCGCTGCCGCTGATGGAGCCGTTGATGACGTTTGCCGTAGCGGAGTCGATATCGATATCGCCTGCTCCGGAAATCCTCAGGTAGAGATTGTCGCAGGTAATGGAATCAGCATCGAGATCGCCGGAGCCGCTGATGCTGAAAGAGAAGTCGCCTCCCGTGACCAGGCCGCCCTTTATCGCGCAGTCGCCGGAGCCGCTGACCTTGATCTTCCTAAGGTCAGGAGAGCTAACGACCAGGACGCTGCTTTTGCGGGGGACCAACGAAACGTGGCACCTCTGGCGTACCACCAGCGAACCGTCGATAACTTCGACATCATAATATTCCAGAAGGTTTTCCTCGGCGTGAAGGACCACATTTTCGGGGCCCTGCGAATATACGACGTCCATGGCTCCGTTGACGACGATGCCGTCGAAACCGTAAATGTCGTAGGACTGCTCGGCCATTTTGCCGTTCCCACGTATAACTTCCTGATTGAGTATCAGCGTGCAAGAAACGCTCATTACAAGAGCGAGCAAGAATACTAGAATTTTTTTCATATCCAAATAATATTAACCTCGGCACGGCTCGCAAAAATCGCTCCAAAGCCATTTTAATCTTGCTTTAATCCGCCCGAATGACTAAATTTGCGAAATCAAAATTCCTATCTATCATGAGCCAAGTGCACGTTATCGACCACCCCATGATCCAGCATAAGCTTACGATCATGCGCAGCAAGGAAACCGGCAGCAAGGATTTCCGTCAGCTTCTTAAAGAAATCTCCCTTCTTATGGGTTACGAAGTCACCCGCGACATCGCTTTGGAAGACATTGAAATTGAAACTCCTATCTGCAAGACTATGGCCAAGAAGGTGTCCGGCCGCAAGCTGGCCATCGTTCCCATCCTTCGTGCCGGAATCGGCATGGTGGACGGCCTTCTCGACCTGGTTCCCGTGGCAAAAGTAGGCCACATAGGCCTCTACCGCAACGAGGAAACCCACAATCCCGTGGTCTATTTCTGCAAACTTCCTGAAGATATCCAGGATCGTATGGTAATAGTCACCGACCCTATGCTTGCCACCGGCGGCAGCGCCTGCGACGCCCTTTCAATGCTTAAGGAACGCGGCTGCAACAACATCCGCCTGATGTGCCTGGTCGGAGTGCCCGAGGGCATAGCCAGAGTGCAGGCCGAGCATCCCGACGTCGATATCTACGTCGCCGCCGTCGATGACCACCTCAACGAGAACGCCTACATCGTCCCTGGTCTGGGCGACGCCGGCGACCGTATCTTCGGCACGAAGTAATGGACATACTCTTCATCATCAACCCGGTATCGGGTGGAAGATCGAAAGACTTTGTAGTCAAGGCCATCGAAGAAGTACTTGACAAAAGCAGGTTCCACTCCGAGATTATCTACACCACCCATGCCGGGCATGCTACCGAACTTGCCCGTGACAGCAAGGCAGACATCGTAGTCGCCGTAGGCGGAGACGGCACCGTCAGCGAAGTCGCAAAGGGTCTGGTCGGCAGTTCCAAAGCCTTCGGCATCATTCCCTGCGGCAGCGGCGACGGCCTTGCCCTGCACCTGGGCATAAGCCGCAATCCTCGCAAGGCGGTCAAGGTCCTTATGGAAGGCGAGGTGGTCAAGATGGACCACGGCCTTTTCGACGGCGTACCCTTCTTCTGTACGGCGGGCGTAGGGCTGGACGCCGAAGTTGCCTGGCAGTTCGCATCCAGCGGCACCCGCGGCCTGTGGACCTACATTTCGCTTGCCTGGAAGATCTGGCAGCATTTCAAACCCGACACCTATGATATCACGGTAGATGGCAGCAGCCTGCGGACTCCTGCCGTGTTCGTGACCGCCGGCAACGCCAATCAATGGGGCAACCAGGCCAGGATCTGCGACCTGGCTTCCGTCCGGGACGCCCAGCTGGACCTTGTGGTGGTGGAGCCTTTCCGCACGATAGAAATACCCATCCTTGCCTGGAAACTGCTTACGGGTCGCGCCCACACCAGCCGCAGGGTCAAAGTGCTCCGCGGCTCCCACATAAGCATCTCCCGTACCCAGGAAGCCCCCGCCCACTACGACGGAGACCCCTGCCTGAAGGGGAAAGAAATGAAATTGGAAATAGTACCCTCCGCCCTGAACGTGGTAGTACCCAAGGGCCGGAAGATCTGACATAAATCATTATGGGAAAAATCAAGATAAAAGACTGGTTCTCGTTTTTCGCCCCCCGCTTCCTGGCACTGGGGCTGATACTCGGGTTCATAATCCGCGTAGTGCTGATATTCCATCCCCTCACAGTTGTGGACTGGGGATTCGGAACCTGGGTCAAGATATTCGCCCTGGGGCTTCTCAACGACATCGCCTTCCTGGCCATAGCGCTGGTCCCGGCCTTCATCTTCTACACCTTCCTCACCGATGACAAATACCGCAGGCCCTTCGGCCTGATATTCTGGGGTCTGTTCTCCCTCCTGACCCTGTATGTCATCTTCTTCAACGACATTACCGATGAATACGGCGGGCCTCTGCCCAAGATAGCGAATGCGCTGCTGGCCTTCCTGGCCATCTGCCTCACCATCAAGATGTTCGTTCCCTCCGTCCGCAAGAAATGGAGGACCGTTTCCATCTATCTGGTGATGATGGTCTATGCGTGCTGCGCGATAATGATATCGTTCAGCGAGGTGGTGTTCTGGACCGAATTCGGCGTGCGCTTCAATTTCATAGCCGTCGATTATCTGGTCTATACCCACGAAGTCATAGGTAACATCGTAGAATCCTATCCCATCTTCTGGATGGTCCTGGCCATGCTGATTGTGGCCGGAGCCATCTGCGCCCTGATGGTCCGGGGCAAGGACATAAGCGAAAGCGGCATAGGCAGCTGGAAGCGCTGGGCAGCATCGCTTGCTGTGCTTACAGTCTGGGCCACCTGCGGAGGCTTCTTCCTGAACTGGGGATACCGCAACCTGCAGTCGAGCAATCTCTACGCCACCCAGCTTCAGGAGAATGGCTGCTGGGACTTCCTGGAAGCCTTTATGTCGAATGAGCTGGATTACGGGCAGTTCTACGCTATGATTCCGGGCGACCGGGCCGCCGCCTTGCAGAAAGAGCTTTGCGGAATGGACGGCGACGGAAAGCGCGTCGTTACCGACGAGCTCTCCCCCATCAAGAAAAACATAGTACTCATTACGGTAGAAAGCCTCAGTGCTGATTATCTCAGCAGGTACGGCAGCAAATCCGGCATCACTCCCAACCTGGACGCCCTTCTGGAAAAGAGCCTCGTCTTCGACAATCTCTTCGCTACCGGCAACCGCACCGTCCGCGGGCTCGAGGCCGTCACCCTCTGCATACCTCCTTCTTCCGGGGAAAGCCTCGTGAAGCGTCCCCAGCAGGGAGAATTCCTTTCCACCGGCAGGATACTGAGCAAGTACGGCTACAAGCCCAGCTTCATCTACGGCGGCGACAGCTACTTCGACAATATGGGCACCTTCTTCAGGAATTGCGGCTATTCCATAGTTGACAAGAAGGATTACGTCAAAGATTCCATTGCCTTCGCCAACATCTGGGGAACCTCGGATGAGGATTCCTACAGGGAGGCCATACTCCGTTTCGACGAGTCCTGGAAGGCAGGCGAGCCCTTCTTCGCCCACATAATGACCATTTCCAACCACCGTCCCTACACCTATCCCGAGAACAGGATAGAATACGACGGCAACCCTATGAGCCGCAAGGCGGCCGTCAAGTACACCGACTGGGCCATAGGCAAGTTCATCGCCGACGCATCCTCCAAACCCTGGTTCTCCGAGACCGTGTTCGTGATCGTGGCGGACCACTGCGCCTCATCCGCGGGCAAGACCTCCCTCCCTCTGGAGTGCTACCATATTCCTGCCCTGTTCTACGCTCCCGGCTTCATCGAGCCCGGCTACGTGGATAAGGTCTGCTCGCAGATCGACCTGATGCCCACGCTCTTCTCGCTGCTGCATTTCTCGTATGAATCCGGATTCTACGGTCAGGACATCCTGGCTCCCGGCTTCAAGGAAAGGGCGTTCATGGCCACTTATCAGGACCTCGGCTACTATGCCGGCGACGTGCTCACCGTTCTCTCGCCCGTAAGGCAGGTCAAGCAGTACGACGTCGTCCGCAAGGACGGATGGGTGTTCGAAGAGAAAGAGAGCGCCTCGGTCCACGAGGAGGTACTGGAAGAAGCCCAGGCCTTCTATCAGATAGTGAATACTACACAACCGTAAAGCGCACGTATGCCGACGAACCGGCCTGGTCCACCACCGTAAGCACGTGGGTTCCGGGCTCGGGGGCGAGCAGCATTTCGTGACGGAAACGGGTCTCACCTATATATTTGTCATCCAGATGCCACCACAGGGTGGCATTCTGTTCGTGATGCGCCACCCGGAACACCAGACCTTCCACCGTGCCTGACAACTGGCGTGGCAGGGACAGCACGGCTCCGTTCTGGGGATAGATGAACTGCACCGGATTGGAGACCGGCCTTGCGGCACCGGTATATTCCGGATGATTCTGCCTGTAATACCATTCCTGGGCGGGAGGCAGCACGAACTCTCCGCTGCCGTGATAAGGGCAGGGTTCGCTGTCCAGGCCCTTTTCGGGCAGCTGCGCGGGCACGGAGGGGCAGGCGGGCCCGGCCAGATGGCCGGAATCCTCGCACACATCCGCCCAGACGCCGGATTCAGGCAGGCTGAACCATTCGTCGGATGCGGGCAGCAGGTTAAGTATGTCGAAGAGCACGGGGCCTGCGGTGCGGGCTCCGACCAGTCCCGGAACTCCCTGTCCCTGAGCATTTCCGGCCCATACTCCTATGGTGTAGGCAGGGGTCATCCCCACCGCCCAGGCATCCCGGAATCCATAGCTGGTGCCAGTCTTCCAGGCTGCTTTGCGTACCGAGCGGATAAGCCTCCAGTCCAGCTGGTCGGGACGGTTGACCTCCTTCAAGGCCTCGAAGGTGTACCAGCGGGCCAGAGGATCGGTGAACGGCGCCTCCCCCCGGACGAAGGCGGAGTAGGCCGAGCAAACTTCGTCGAGCCGCGCCTCCGCACCCCCGAGAATCAGCGACAGCCCATAATGGTCAGGAGTTTCCTTGAGGGTGGAAAGCCCTGCCTGCTCCAGCACGGAGTAGAATTTGGGCACGCCGTATTGCCTGAGCAGGAAGACCGACGGCACGTTCAGGGACCTGGCCAGAGCCTCGTCCGCGTGCACGGCGCCATAGAACTGCCTGTCGAAATTCTGGGGAGCGAAGCCACCCAGATTCACCGGCACATCCGCCAGCAGGGTCCTGGGGAGTATGGTCCCGTCCTGCACTGCGGCGGCATAGAGGAAGGGTTTGAGTATGCTTCCGGTAGATCTGGGAGAGGAGGCTATGTCCACCTGTCTTCCAGGCCTGTCCCTTTCGGGGGAAGAATTACCCACATAGGCCAGCACCGCGCCGGTGGCGTTGTCCATCACCACTGCAGCCATATCCGCTATACCCTCTTTCGCCAGCTCGTCGGAACGGCGGTTCACGGCCGCTTCCACCGCCTTCTGCAGGGGAAGGGAGATACCTGTGCGTGTCCTGACCCCCTTTGGGAAATGCTCTACATAATGCGATGCGAAGGATGGCAGGGGCAGAGGTTCGGCCGGCAGAGGCTCCTCGCAGGCGGCCTCATAGGTTTCGGGGGATATGTCCCCGTGGGCCAGCAGACGCGCCAGCAGACGGTTGCGTTTGGCTAGGAGTTCGTTCCGTCCGCGGCCGGGATGGAGGGTGGAAGGAGCATTGGGGAGCACAGCAAGTGTGGCCGATTCGCTCCAGGAAAGCTCGGATGCAGGGCGTCCGAAATACCTCCAGGATGCAGCCTCCAGGCCTACGACATTCCCCCCGAACGGGGCGTGGGCGGCATACAGGGCCAGTATCTTCCGTTTGGAATAACGCAGTTCCAGGCGCGTAGCCAGCACCGACTCTATCATCTTCTGCCAGACCGTCCTCGGCTTCTGTCTGGAGAGGCGTATGACCTGCATCGTTATGGTACTGCCACCGCTCACAACGTGCCCATTGCGTATGTTGCTTACGGCGGCACGCACCAGAGAGACCGGATTGACCCCGGGATGCCAGCGGAAGTGCCTGTCTTCGAACTGGATAAGGGCCTTAGCGAAGCGCTCGGGCACGGTGTCGCAGGGAGGGAAGCGCCACTGCCCATCGGCAGCTATCCTGGCTCCCAGGAGCTCGCCGTCGGCACTTTCCACCACCGTGGAATAGCTGACACCCTTGAAAAGATTGCGGGGCAGGCAGAACAGCCATCCCAGCAAGAGTACAGCCAAAACGCATATGCCTGGCCGGGACCAGGCATAGCGTTTTTTATGGCGTGTCGGGGACATCTAGCGGGTCACGACCGCAGTTCCGCTGGCCGTGGCAGCATTCACCGTGGGTTCGTACATAGCGTTGCAGACGACTGCCGGGTGCACGTAGCTACCCTCGTAGGCGGCCCTCAGGTTCACCTTGAATGTCTTGGAACGGCCGGCAGGAAGGGCGAAGAACCAGTTCACGCGGTCGTCGCGTATGTCCTTGTAGTCATAGCCATCTTCCGCAAGCGCAGCTCCCTGGAGACGGTCGTTCACTATCTCCCATCCGGAGGCTACAGGGAAGGAAAGGGCCAGGTTCCCGTAGTCGCGTACGCCATCACCGACAAGCTTGATGGTAGCGGTGAAACGGGCGCCCTGCTTCAAGGTAGAGGGATCGATGGCAGAGCCGTCTTCCCCGGTATAGCTCACTTTCAGCGAGAGGCCATTGGATACGGCGCTCTTGTTAGCCTCGCGGGAAACCTTCTGCACGGTGCAATATAGTACGCCGTCGGAGAGGTTCTCCAGCTTATACTGGCCCACCAGAGGCACCGACACCACGGATGCGGCACTGGCGATGTCGTCAGCTCCGACCTTGGCACGGATGGACTGATTGTCTATCTTCTTGTACAGATCGTGCAGGGCCATGGCCGCGAAGGCGCTTTCCTGCGTGCTCATCCTTTCCGTATCGATCCCGGCTGCAAGCGCCAGGGCATCCGCCACGCGGTTGTTGAGTGCCAGGGCGTCCAGGGCTATGAAACGGTCGCGGAGCGAGCTTCCGTAGGTAAGGTCGTTCTGATGGTATTCAGGGAAATCGCTGCTCTGGCCGTCCAGTATTCCGGAAGCCAGGCTGCTCTTGCCGCTCAGGGCATAAGCCGCAGCCAGCATCCATCTGGCCTGGTTGCCTATTTCGCCCGCTTCCTTGAGCCTGTTCATCGCAGCAAGGTTGGGCGAACCGGCGACGGCCAAGGTGTAGAGCCTGTATGCTTCGTCCAGGTTGGAGAAGAAGTTGTTCCCCGAAATACGGAAAACCTGGCTCATCTTCTGCTGATAGGACTTCCAGTTCTTCAGCACTCCGCCGTTCACCTCGAAGCCCTCCTTGGAAGCCTCGAAGAGGAACTGTCCGGCCATCGAAGATACCCAGGAGTCGGAATTTCCTCCGCCCCAGTATGCGAATCCTCCGTCAGCCTGCTGGCGGGAATAGAGTTCGCTGATTATCGAAGGTATCAGATATCTGGCTTCTCCTGCATCCTTCTTCGAAAGCAGCGGGAGCAGGTGCAGCATAGTCAGGCCGCGGGCGCTCAGTTGCTCGGCGCAGTTGTAGGGGTAATCCCTCATATCAGTATAGAGGGCGCGGGCGTTGACGGCAGGGAAGGCTGCCAACTGCAGCGAATAGCCGTCGACCTTCCTGCTCTCCCCTTTCTGAAGAGTGAAGCGCTCCAGGGTAGTGATTTCGGGATTAGGGTTGCGTACTGCCAGGCTTATGGTCTCGGAGGCCTTGTAGGACTTGCTGACTGCGCTCACCTTGATATGGGCCACGCCCTCGCTTTCCAGCGCCTTCAGAGGGAACTGGACCAGCTGGTCACCCTTGCCGGAGAACTGTATCGTCTTGCTGTCCTTGCATATGACTATCGGGTCGGATTCCACGCTCACGGTGGCGCTCTTCACACCGTCTTCCATAGCGAATACGTTCACTGCCACGGAAGCGGTTTCACCGCATCCGAGCACTCTGGGCAGGCTGGTCACCAGCATCAGAGGGCTCTGCACGGGGACGGTCTTCTCGGCCTTGCCATAAGCGCCGTCGTGGCCGGCTATCACCATCACGCGGACGCTCCCCACATACATAGGAAGACGGAGTTTCACGACATCCGTTCCCTTGTTGACGGTCCTGGGAGCATTGAAGATCACCACGGGATTGAAGCGGTTGTCCTTGCGGGCATTGCGCACCGCATCCTCGTCACCGCCGATGGCGGCTATAGGAGTCAGCTTGCTGCCGAAGGCGCCCACCACCTGGTCGTAGAGATCCCAGGTACTCACGGTGAGGGCCTCGTTACGGTACATCCTTTCCCAAGGATCGGGAGTCTTGAAGGCCGTCAGATCCAGCAGGCCTTCGTCCACGATTGCCAGGGTGTAGGTCATAGGCTTGCCGTTGCGCTCGGACACCTTTACGGTGAATCCCTCTTCGGGATGGATTACGTCCGGCATACTAACCACAGGCTCCAGATGCGAGGCGGGGTTGTCCACCTTGATCCTCTGTACACCATAGAGACGTATGGGAAGGTCGTTCGAACTCTTTCCGTAAGGCTGCAGCAAGGTAACCTCAGCATAGATGTTCGGAGCCATTTCAGGAGTTACGGTGAAACTCCAGGGAGTATCCTTCGAAGAAGTAGCCACCCACTCGCGGGAAATCACGCCGCCGGCGTTCTCGAGGCATACCAGCGCCTGGCCGCCTTCAGCAGCGGGGATATACAGGGTGGCCTTCTCCCCTACCTGATAAGAAGCCTTGTCGGTGGAGAGGGTAAGCATAGTGAGGGCTTCGGGATCCCTGCGGTCGGCACGGCCGCGGAACTCGGGCCAGTCAACCGTGAAGGTTGCTCCGCAGATATGGCCGGACACCTTGTCGCGGGCCAGCACTAGATACCTGCCCCACTCAGGATAGTCCACGCGGAAGCCGAACTCGGCATCGCGGGAGCCAACGGTCACTTCGCCGCTCTTTATCTTTTTGATGGACGAGCCATGCACATAGGCATCCAGGGAGCCGCCGGCATTGTCCCACCACCAGCTCCATCCAGTCTTGTAAACGGCGTATTCCACCTTATGGCCGCTGACGCGCTTACCGCCTGCATCCAGCACTGCCAGGGCGAAACTATGATCTTTGTCGGTCTCCAGGAAATCCCCTGCTGGCACCCTTACGCCTACGTAGGAGGGGTAGGGAGAGTAAGGTATGGTCTCGGTAGTGAAGCTTTCATCTCCGCCGGGTTCCTGGACGGTAGTCACAACGAAGGCCTGCAGCATTCCGGGGGCGTTGGCAGCCGCAGGAAGAGTCACCTTCGTATTCAGGTTGCCGGCTGCATCGAGCCTCGCCTTGAAGAGATCAAGATCCTGGGAGTTGTAGGAAGCCGTGGGCTGATAGAAGCTGTAGCTCTCGAATCCCTTGAAAGGTGCTCCGGGAGCCTTGCGCAGGGTGATCTGGGCCCGGGCGGGCATATTGCCGGCCACTCCACCGGCAAGCCACGCGGCGCTAGCCTGGAGGTTGGCAGACTTCCCTGCCTCCATAACCGAAGGATAGGAGGTAGTGATCTTCAAGCGGTTAGGCTTGATGGACTCGATGTGCAGGGTCTTATGGAAACTGCTTCCGCCCACCTTCAGGTAGGCATTCCAATATCCCGTAGGATCGTCGGCCTTGGTGATTATGTCGAAGCTGAAGAAGCCGTCCGTACCCTTGCGGGTGGCCTTGCTGTAGAACTGGCCTGCGGGAGTATATACTTCCAGGGTGGCGGGATGGCCTGCGGGCAGATTCTTGCCCCGGTCCGAAATGATGGCGGTAACGTGGAGGGTATCTCCCGGACGCCACACTCCCCTTTCGCCGTAGATGAAGGCCTTGATGCCCTGCTGGATCACCTCTCCTCCCACATCGAAACGGCTCGTGGAGCGCTCGTTGCCGGCGTTGACCTTGAGATAGGCAGTGCTGCCGCCGGCCTTTGCCACGATGGCGAAGGGCTTGCGGTCGGCATCCAGGCTAAGACAAGCCAGGCCTTTGCCATCGGTCTTGCCCCGGGCTATGCTCTGCAGCTGATAATCGAAGACTTCCAGCTTGGCATCGGATACGGGCTGTGCGGAGACAAGGTCGGTCGCGGCCACCCAGACCTGCTTGCCGCCTGCGTACTCGGCCATCAGGCCCAGGTCGCTGGAAAGCAGCTGTACGGCCGGGAAGCGGCTGGCATCCATATAGTAGGACGGCTTGGAAGGATCATTGCTTTCCTTCCAATTGTACTCGTCCCAATCATAGTAGTTATCCCAATAATACGGGCTGGGCTTGTCCCATTCCTTCTCATCCTCGCGGGAAGGTTTCCCATCCGGCTTGAAGGTGGTGGTAAGGGCCTGCCTTCCGCCATAGAGGCTCTGGTCCATGCGGAAGCTCAGCCTTATGCGGTAGATGGCCCCGGGTTCCTGGCGGAAGAGCCCGCCCAGGTCGATGCAGTGGTCGTTCCACTGGCGCAGGTCCTTGGTCGCGTCCAGAGGGATATCCCCTTTGTACACCAGACGGCCGCTGCGCCTGAGGGCATCCTGGCCGTCCAGGTTGTTATCCTGCAGGAACATCAGTATGTTCTTCTCGTAAATCTTCACTATACGCACCTCCACTGCCGCAAGATTGACGGCCTTGAAGGGAAGTACCAGATTCTGCTTATCCGGCAGTATGTTGCCCTTGAAGGGGATGGTCACGGCCGGAGCCTCTTCCTTCTCGGGGAAAACGCGGACGTAGTCCTGTCCGAGGTCCGTACCGCCGGCGCCCTTCAGGCCCTTGTCCATAGTGAGTTTCAGATCTCCCTTGCGACCTTCGAAATGCACTTTGATCACATTGTCCTGCACCTGCACGTAGCTGCGGGCGGCACCTTCAAGCTCTACCAGTCCCTTGACTTCGGCGTTGGCAGGCACTTCGCTCATAAGCACGTCTATGCAGCTGCCGTCAAGCGAGGCGCGTACCACCCTGAAGGCCCTGCCGTTGTCGGCTTCGGGCGCATCTTCGGCAAGAGCCACGCTGTTCCCTTTGACAGCAAAGCTGAAGGGGAATTTGTCGGGAGCTCCGGGTATGAGTTTACCAAGTGAGAACTCGGCCGAATAGGTCTGGCCTACCTTGAGCGCACCGGCTTCAGGTATGAAGGAGACGGACCCGGCATCATTCCATTTCACGCTGCCCTTGATGGACGGCTTGAAACTGAAAAGGCCTTCGACAGGTTGCGACAGGGCATCTTCAGCGAGTTCTACCTGTATGGTGGCAGTCTCGGCGACGATGCCCCCGGTGAAGGCTTTTATGTAAGCAGCATATTCTTCAGCAGAAGGCTCGACAGCCTTCTTGTGGCCGCAGGAGACAAAAGACAATGCTCCTGCCAATGTGGCTAGAAAGAGAACGATTGCTTTTTTCATACTCTGGATGTTGTATTACCACAAATATATTCCATAAACTGCGGAAATCCAACTATCTCGCCTTTCTTATTTCAGTCTTCTTCGAGCTCGCGGCCAGCGATAATCGGATTTTCGAAAATGGATTTGCGGGAAGCGCAGATGACAGCGCCGCTCCCCAGCTCGATTTCGACAGTCAGGATTTCAGGTTTTGTATATGTAGTTTTCATAATTATTTCGTTTATTAAGGGTTGACGGGAATGATGATGGGAATCCAAGGAGCATAGAAGGCCCTTCCGCTAGAATACTTCATCAAATCCATTCTGATATTAATGACATTCGTCTTGTTGAAGCCGAAGCCATTGGTCATTTGCAGGGGGATGAATATTTCTTCGACATTATCCTCCGTACCATTGGCGGCAGCCAATGCATTCCTATGGTTCAGGATGCTTTCAAGGACTACGTCCTTAACCCAATCACCATTTGTCGGGACAAGCATCCCAAGTACCTTGTCGTTCAGCCAATCATCATTGTCCGTCGAGGCAAGGCCTTCATAAAAATTGATATACATATCCTTTGCATCGTCATAGTCACTCTCGGTAGAGTCCTCATCGAGGCAAGCGAGATCATAATAGGTCGGAGTGTCCTTTGTCCTGTATTCGACGGCCTGGCAGGTGACACCTATGTAGCTGTTGTTCAACGGATGCCCTTCAGTACCGTCGGTATCCCACGGCGTCGGCTTATGTGGCATCACATAGATTTCACCATCGATATAGTCATCCAGGGAAATGAATTCATTTACGGCAGAAGGGGTGAAATACACGGGCGCCTTGAGCCTTATGACGATATCGCTGTATCCTGCATCTTGATCATCGACAGTCCAGGGCGCGGCAGCAAAGCCGGAAAAATCGAAGGTACCCTTGGTGGCAATGTGATGCAAGGTGATCTTGGTGACCATGAAACGGAGGTCATTCTCTCCGCCACGGGCATCTTTGTCGTAGCCGATCTTGAACTTGACCGAAGAGAGTGCGTGCTTGAAGAGCAGCGATACCGGCGTGCCGGCTTCATTGCCTTCGCTCAGCGCGACCAGCAGGTCTTTCTGCTCACTGACCTCGGCCGGGACGGTATAGACGAACTTCCCGTCGGTAATGACAGGAGCGGCGCCGGAGTTGTCGCAGGTCGCATAGAACTTGTGCGTGTCAGTGCCCTCGGGCCAATACAGGTTTTCGTACCCTGCGGCCACCCAGCCGTTGCCGGGATTCGAGAACAGGTAATTGTCCATCCATTTGTTGGAAGTACCCTGGATGCCTACCATGTTGAAGGCACTGACGGCGGAGATTTCCTCGCCGCGGGTATCGCCGTTGTTAACGACGTGGATGATAAAGGGTTTCCCAGAATCCGGGGAAGGAGGAGAAATACGTTCCTTGGAACAGCCCGTAAGGGCGGCCGCAAGCGCCAGTGCACCGGCTGCGGCTAAAAAAGAAAGGGGAATTCTTTTCATAGTGTCAGCTAAAGCTCAATTATCGTTTCGCAAAGATATGAAAAAAACAAGTATATTCGTGATATGGAATATTTGTCAAAACAAAGATACGACGAGATTGCAGCCGAATTGAAGCATCTCATAGGCGAGGTGTACCCCAAAATAAAGGATGACCTCGCCGAGGCCAGCGCCCAGGGGGACCGGAGCGATAACGCAGGATACCGCGAAGCCAGACGGATGCAGGCAAAAACAATCAGCCGTATCCGTTTCCTGCAGAATATCCTGGAGCATTCACGCCCCATTGATCCCGACGCCCTCCCCAAGGACAGGGTTTCCCTTCTAAGCAAGGTCGAATTCACCAACCTCTCGACTAACGCCCGCATGACATTCGAGATTGTCGCCCCTCACGAGATGGACCTCGAGGCTGGAAAGATTTCGCTGAAATCCCCTATAGGCGCCGCCCTGATGGGCAAGAAGGTCGGCGAAATTGCCGAGGCTCAGACCCCCTCCGGCACCCTCCGCCTCAGGATAGAAAGCATCAGCCTCTGATCGATAGCAGACCGAATTAACCTTTGCCTGTTTTTCGCATCTAATGTACAGACGCGAATTCAGACAAGCATGAACCCTCATCCATTTTGCACCATTGTTTTGGCACTGGCCTGCCCGCTTATTTGCCTCGAACTGAATGCCCAGCGCATCGTATGCGATGAAAACTGCAAGCTAGCCGACGCTCCGCCGGCAGCTTCTGTCCCAGTTTCCGCCCCGGTCGTGAAGGAGGAGCCGGGCTATGCCGTAGTCAGCCCCGTCGGACGGTCCTCCGTGAAAATGATTCAGCAGGCTCCGCGTCTTGAGACGCTGGACGGCAAGACCATCGCCGTAGTGGGCGTGAGCTTCATGACGGGTGTCACCCATCCCGAGATCAAGCGTCTGATCCTGGCCAATTATCCCTCAGCCAAAGTAATCCTCTTGGACGAAATAGGCATTGCGGGGCCGTATCCGGCACCCGGCGTGACGCGCAAGGCAAAAGAGGAATTCCAGGCAAAGCTCAAGGAGATGAAGGTGGATGCCGTGATTTCCGGCAACGGCGGCTGCGGGCTCTGCACACCTAAAGAGACCGGCTCCTGCATCGCTGCCGAATACTTAGGCATCCCTTCGGTCATCATTGCCGGCCCCGGTTTTGTGGACCAGGCCAGATATACCGCCCTTAACAACGGCGTTCCCGTGATGCGGGTGGCGCAGTATCCGGGCGCTTTCGCCACCCATACCGCCGGGCAGCTGATCCAGAACACGCGCGAGATCCTATGGCCGCAAATCGTGGATGCCCTTACCAGGCCCATCAGCGAGGAAGAACTCTCCGCCGGCATTTCCGGGGGCAAGGGCGACATCCGCGATGACGCCTTCTTCGGCACCCTGGACGAAATCAACGAGTACTTCAAGGAGATGAGGTGGTCCGACGGCCTGCCAATCGTCCCGCCCACTTTCGAGAAAGTGGAATCCTTCCTGAAATATACGGACTTGAAGTGGGATGAGACCGTGGCCGTCCTCCCCATCGCGCACAGGGACACCAAGCTCTGGCACGTGGCCGTAAATGCCGTCATGGCGGGCTGCAAGCCGGAGTATATGCCCATATTGATTGCGCTGACCAAGGGCCTCGGGGACGGCAACTTCCGCCGCACCCTTGCCAGTACGCACGCCTGGATACCCTACAGCTGGCTGAATGGCCCGGTGGCCAGGCAACTCGGCATAGACAGCGGCCAGGGGCAGATAAACGAGGCCGCGAACGTAGCCATCGGCCGATTCATGAACCTCGCACTGATGAATCTCTGCGGCTATTATGTGAAGCAGGACCGGATGGGATCCTTCGGCTATCCTATGTCCTGGTGCATGGTGGAAGATGATGCCGCCTGCCTGCGTATCGGCTGGGAGCCTTACCACGTACGCAAAGGATTCAACCTGGACGACAACACCATCACCCTGGCCTCCACGCTGCTCTGGGGCAACAACATGGCCCCATCCACTACCGATCCCCGGAAGGTGATGGAACTCATCGCCTGGGACATCTGCGAGCGAAGCCAGTTCGCCCTGGGCAGCGGCCGCCAGTTCACCTTCCGCACCATCCTCATGACAGAGCCGGTGGCGGCAATCCTTGCCGGGAAATACAAAAGCCCGGAGGCGCTGGAAAAGGTGCTGATAGATGAATCCCGCCGGCCGGTGAAAGAGAGGGCCTTTGCCAACTACTACGCCAATCCCGGCGGGGCGAAGGACGGCGGCGCGCACACTCTGAGGCAATATCAGGGCCACATCCGCAGAGATGAAGGCGGAGAAATGACCCCGACCCCCGAGTGGTATGACTCTCCCGAAAGCGAGCAGATGACCATCCCTACTATGAAGCGCGGGATGACCGCCTTCCTAATCACCGGTGATGCAGCCCGCAACAAGGTGCAGACCATGCCCGGCGGCGGATATGCCACGGTCGAGATAGAGTTTTACATCAGCGAGTAGGTGCCTGGTATTCCTTGTACACCTCGCCCTGCTCAATCAACGAAGCCCGGAATGCAAACTGCTGTTTATAGCACCGGTTGTCCTCTGTGGTAAAATAGACGTTATCAAACTCCTCATCCGATGCAGGAATGAAAAACATCAGTTTCTGTCCGACAAAAGGGCTCCATGCTCCTGCAGCTTCCGATCCGACTTCGTACCAACCTATGACATTGTCATTATAGCGTTTAGCCCTGTTGGAATAGACAACATAATTCACCCAATAACAGAACTGGTCATATTTGGTGTTATCAGGAAAAACCAAAAGGAAAGAATCCCCTTTCTGTTGGATCACGGGCCTTTCTACTGAAGAATTATGATTACTATTGAGTTTAACGAACCCGTCAACAGCATTATTCACTTCTTCCTCCGTCATCGTGACCTCGATAACCCGTAATCCTGTCGTGGTTTCATCACTCAAAAGGCGATTCATGGTAGTTGTTGCCTTCTGCTTTTGACCGGAAGAAGACTTGTGTCTAAAGAACAGAATGATAACAGCAAATACCAACGCTACGATTACGATAATTACACCTTTCATATAAAGACATTTTTGTTTACTAATTGCTAAGATAAGGTTTATTCTCAGCAAATCAAAGGTACTCGCTCAGTTCTATCAATCACTTAACTGCTCTTTCAATCACCTAACTGACGCAGACCATTTGTCAACCTGGGCGTCGGCAAAGTATCCAGGTGTTCCCGGTCTGCCAAAAACTTGCAGACCAGGAACAAAAACGCCCGAAATTGTTCCCGGTCTGCCAAAAACTTGCAGACCAGGAACACCCACCCAGCACCTGGCGCCGCTAGAAGCTGGCGCCGGGGGCGAGGCAGGTCTTTTGAGGGTTGGCGCCGAGCTGCGACCAGTTGGAGCCGGGCGCAGTGGTCTTGGGACAGGTGATCTTGTAGAGCACGGCTCCGGATGAGGAAGAGCCGGTCACGTAGATGTTGCCGTCCTTGTCGATGGTGGGGCTGGTCCTCGGATTGTCGAGGGACACCTCGGAAATGAGCTTGCCGTCGGCCGAAGACAGCTTCAGGAGCTTGTTGCCACCGTGACCGTTGTCGTAGTCGACCACGTAGATGTAGCCCATCGAGTCGATAGCCGGGACGCCCGTGTTATAGGTACCTTCGGTCTTGTACTCCCACGCCAGGGAACCATCCCTGTTGTTCAGGCGGAACACCTTTCCTGCTGTGCGGAAGTAGGCATTTCCTTCGGGATCCAGCACGCAGCCGATACCCAGCACGCCATCGGTGGTATGGCTCTCCAGCTCAACCTTCCATAAAGGAGTAGGAGCCACGCCGACCACGTAACTGTCGAGATTGTACTTGGCGCAGATCATGTTCTCGTTGTCGCTGGTCGCGCTGACATACACACCGTGGTTGGTTCCGATCACGGGCTGGCAGGCCTTGGTAAGGTAGCCGTTGCCGTCGGTATGGCGCATTCCCAGCAGATTGTTCTTGCGGTCGCCATCCGTATTGGCGGTGGTCTTCCAGTTGCCGATGGTGCCATCTACCGTAGCGATGTGATAACCGCCACCGGACTCTGTTCCGGGCTTGCGGCCCTGGCTGGTACCGCCACGGGCCGTGCCATAGACAAACTCGCCATTGTAGCCGATGGCCACGCCGCCCCAAGAGCCCTTGTCGCACTGCAGGCACTGCTGCACGCTGCCGTCGGAGCGTTTGAATACGGCGAAGTTCAAGGTGATGTCGTTACCGCAATTGGTCATAGGAACGGCAACATAGTCTCCGATAGGAGTTGCGATGGTGCAGCGGTACTGCGAGTAATTGCCCGTGTCGTGGTACCAGTTCTCGTCGGAAAGGTCTCCCTTCACGCTGTATAGGCCGCCATGGCCATCTGCGCTGTAACTATACTGCACGGGGATATACACATTGCCCTGGGCATCGATCGAAGGAGTCGGAGTCTGGATATCGCGGTCCGAGATATAAGGGCTGCGCTTTCCGATATCGTAGCTGCCGAAGATGGTTCCGTTGTTGTTGAAGCCGACCAGGTGGTAGCCGGAAGATGCAACATAGTTCTTGCTGCCGTCTGCCGACACTGCCGGGGCTGTCCAGTCTGCTACCGCGGTGCCCTTGTCGTCGGAAGTATCATCGTAGAGCACGCACCATTCGATGGTGAGGTCGTGCCCTGCGGAACGGGCCACGGACAGGGTCTTGGTGGCAGTGGCCTTCTGGCCGTAATGGTCAGTGACGGTCAGGCTGACGGGGATGTCGTTGCCGAAGGTGTTGAACACCACCTCGGGGTTCTGCTCGGAAGAGAGGATGCCGCCTATGTTCCACTCCCAGAGTTCGATGCCGTCCTCGGAGGTGGACTTGTCGGTAAATTTCAGGGTTTCATCCATCTGAGGATTGGCGGGAAGATCGAAATCCGCAACCGGAGGAGTATGCACTTCTCCGCCGCCGCCCTTGAACTGGAGTACGGCATATACCGGGTGATGGTCGGAGATCCAGTATCCTTTCCACTTCATGTTGAGGGTGCGGAAACGCAGGCACTTGTCGAATCCGCCATAGAAGATATGGTCGAGATGCTGGTGCTTGCTGATGGTGGACTGGCTCCCCCACCAGTGGAAGGTCTCGATATTGTCGGTTATGGGCGCGGTCTGCCTGGCGCTGGAATACTTGGCGAGGATGGGTGCAAGGGCAGAATCATCCTCTTCCACGTTCCAGTCGGCGGAAAGCACCACGGGAAGCCCTGCGGGGCATTTCTCGGCAACCGTATTGAGTATTACCAGGACCTCCTTGGACTGGGATGCGGCATAGAGGCTGAGGTGGGTGTTGAGGTAGAAGAACTTGCGTCCGTTTTCTTTCACGGTCAGCACGGCCCACGTGGCGGTCCGGCATACCCGGTCTTCGTTCTCGGGGAAATAACTGCCCGGGACGTCGGGCGTGGCGGACAGCCAGATGGTTCCCCAGTTATCTACCTGGATCTCGTTGGTCTTGTAGAGAATTGCGGTGGATTCTCCGCTCCGGACGCCGTCGTTACGACCGACGCCGATATAGGAGTAGCCTTTGCAATTGGCGATGATGTCATCTACCTGGATCATCTCCGCCTCCTGCAGGCCGAGCACCGGCGGTTCCATAGTGTTGACCATCTGGAAATATCCGGCCTTGCGGACTTCCCAGTCCCTGTCGCCTACGTCGGGGTCGTTCTGCTTGTTGCGGGCAGAGTAGAAACGCACGTTGGAAGACATGACGAGCAGGCCCTCGATCGACTCGGGTTCCGGTTCGTCCCCGGCGCTGCGGGTGTACCAATTGCTATAGTCCAGCCCCTCGTGCCTGTAACAGGAAGGCAGGAGGAGAAGCAGGGAAATAAGGATTACTATATACTTTTTCATATCTGTTCTGGTTTACCAACCGGGGTTCTGGTCGATGTGATAGCCGCGGCTTTCGTATTCGCGGACGACAAGGGGAGGTATGGGATCGAGATACTGCCTGTCGTCGGAGTACCACTTGCGCTTGATGGCAAGCTCGAAACGGAGGTCGTAGCCGCCGTCGGGATTCTCGTCGGCGCGGAGTCCCTGCTCGGGAGAATTGTCCGGGAGAAGCTGGACATATTTGTTCTGGGCATAAGACGGAACGTCGGCGTATGCGTCATATGTCACGTAGAAATCGTTGGTGTCGTCGTTGTTGACCTTGAACTGAACGTTCAGTGCAGGTACGTGCAGGCCGGTGATGGGAACGCGCTCGAAGCACTCTCCCTCCTTCCAGCGCCTGAGGTCGATTTCACGGAAGCCTTCGAGGACCAGCTCGATAGCCCTTTCGCGACGGATTTCGAGGATGACGGGGTCGTTGATATCCGGATAGAAGGTCTGTTGGAGGTAGGGATCCACGGATGTCGGCTTGGACGAGGTCACTCCGGCCTTGTCGCCGAATCCCGCCCTGAGGCGGAGGGCGCCGATGGTGGCGCTCCAGTCGGCATCGGTAAGCTCTCCGAGTTCGGCCTTGGCCTCGGCATAGTTGAGCAGCACTTCCGCGTAACGCAGGATGGGGAGGCTGTTCTCGTTCTTGCTGGTTCCGTTCTTGCTCGTGTCATCTTCCACGAACTTGATAGGCTGGTAACCGGTGACTGCGCAACCGCCGACGATGTCGGGACGGCGGTCCCGCCATCCGCCATGGTTGATTTCGTAGTCGGGGCCCTTCACCGTCTGGGCAAGACGCTCGTCGCGGTTGGAGAACTCGTTAAGGAAGCTGATGGCCTTGTATTTGGCCTTGTCGGTGAAACGGCTGCCATCCTTGCAAAGATATGTGAAGATGAACGCCCTGGACAGGCAGATGGCATCGCCGTAGGTTGCGGAATTGTAATAGTAGTTGGCGTTGCCGGTCACGATGTCGTCGAGCGAAGCCTGGACACCGAGGATAACCTCGTCGGTCAGAATCTTCTTCGAATAGAAAACGCTCCTGTAGGCTCCGAGCGAAGGGTTTCCGGTAAGATAGGAATCGTCGCAGACCTTGGTGTTGAGCTTGACGCTTTCGTCGGCCATGATGACCGCGGCAGCTTCGGCAGCCAGGCGGTACAGCTTAGCGGCGGTCCACTCTGCCGTCTCTTCGTGATGATACTTCCTCCACGATGCTTCGAAGAGGCAGGCGCGGCTCTTGAGGGCGTAGGCCGCATTCTTGGAGATGCGGGTATTACCCTGGGAAGATGTGGTCGTGATGTGCTCCGCGGCGAAGTCGAGATCTTCGATTATGTGGGAGATAATCACGTCGCGGGAATCCCTGTTCTTGTACATCTCGTCGAGTTCGGTGCTGTTGAGGCAGTGGTCGAACCACGGCACTCCGCCGTAAGCCTGTAGTTTCTTCAGATAGAAACGTGCACGGAACCAGCGGGCGAGGCCCTCGTAATGGTCCTTGTCTTTCTGGGGAACGGTGCAGTCGTCGCTGTGGATGCCGTCGATCAGGTAATTGATGGTCCTAAGGCTGCTCCAGCTCCACGAAGTGACGCCTTCCGGGCTGTATCCCTCGCAATAGAAAGAGTTGATGCTCTTGGCCGCAATGTAGTCGGCGCAGGTTCCTTCGGCGGAGCTGAGGTCGCTCAGCGAAGGAAGCTGGTTGTAGAAAGACAGGGTGTAAGCCTCCAGGCCCGAAGTTGATCCGAAGATCAGTTCCCGGCTGCCGGAAGATACCATCTTTTCTTCAAGAGTACAGGCCTGCATGCAGAGGATTGCAAGCGCTATTATGGCAAGTTGCTTTTTCATCGTCTTTTAGATTTTAATGGTTACACCGATGGAGAACGTGCGCATAGTCGGCAGGCTGTTACCGTCGCCGTAGTTATCCGAGTTGTTGCCGAGGTCCTTGTCGGAACCCTTTGTTGCCGTGGCGATATCCACGTCCGTGGTAAGCCTGTAGATAGGCGCCCAGGTGTAGAGGTTCTCGCCGGAGAAGTAGATGCTGAGGCCGCTGATGTTCATCCGCTTGACCCATTTCTGAGGCACGTTCCATCCAATCTGCAGGTTCTGGAGGCGGAAGTAAGATGCGTCGAATACATAGCGGTCGACCTTGTGCTGGCCGGAGAAGAAGATGCGGTAGTAACCCGTGTACTTGGGGAGGTAGGCATCCTTGTGCTCGGGCGTCCATGCGTTGTTGACGGTCCATGCGAGGGCGTTGCCGTACGGGCGGTGGTACTGACCCCAGATGATGGATTCTCCACTGGGGTACCATCCCTGCTTGCCTATGCCCTGGAACATGGCGGAAGCGTAGAAGCCTTTCCAGTCGACGTTGAACGAAAGGGAGTACATGTAGCGGGGATGCTTGTTGCCCACGATCACCATGTCGCCCGGATCATCTACCGTAAGCGAGCCCTTGTCCACCTTGTGGTTACCGTTGCGGTCCTGAAGGATGACGTCGCCGGGCTTGGTAAGATAGCCTTCGTGAAGCTGGATGAGGTCGTTGACATACGGAACGCCGGTCCCGTAGTAATTGTCGATCTGGTCCTGGTCGTCGAAGAAGCCGTCGAACTTGAAACCCCAGATTTCGCCTATCTCCTGGCCCACGTAGTAGTCGCTGAGCGACTTGGTCGGGTTGTTGTAACGGGTGACGAAGGTGCGGTTGTCGGCCAGGGTGGCCTTGACTCCCACATTCATGTCGTGCCCGCCCACCTTGAACGAATCGCCATAGCTTAACGAAAGCTCGAATCCGCGGGTGACCAGGTCGGCGTAATTGCCCTTAGGCGAACTGGCTCCGTAGGTGTCGGGGAGTTTCGGACCGACAGTGTACATGTTCAGCGTGTTGCGGACGTAATAGTCGGCGGTCAGGTTGACCTTGCCGTTGTATAAGCCGAGGTCGATGCCCCCGTCGGTGGTCCGGGCATTTTCCCAGGTAAGCCCGTCGGGAACCTGGCTCGGGATGGAGGTGACCCTGTGTTTGCTCTTGCCGTCGATTATGTAAGAAAGGTTGCTGAAACCAAACCTCTCCATATAGGCATAGGCATCCACGTTACCATTGCCGAGTTCGCCCCAGGAGAAGCGGAACTTGGCGTTGGATATAATCGCCGGATTGACCTTGAACCAATGCTCCTGGGAGAGCCTCCAAGCCGCCGATACCGAAGGGAAGAAGCCCCACTGCTGGTTGGACGGGAACTTGGACGAGCCGTCGTAACGGCCGTTGATTTCAACGAGATAACGCTCGTCGTAGGCGTAGTTCACACGGAAGAAGACACCTTCCGTGCGCCAACGCGTCTCGTAGGAATAGGTAGTAATGTTGTCGCCGAGGGCGAGCTGTATGTTCTCGGCATCCTCGGAAATAAGCCCGTAGCGGAGCATCTGCCCGATCTTGCTGAGGGAACGCTCCCAGTTGAAACCGACCAGCGCCTTGAAGTCGTGTTTACCGTTCCAGATGTTGGCATATTCGGCATACTCGTTGGTGGTGTAGTAATTGGTGCGGTTCCAGGTATCCTGGATGTAATCGTTGACACCGGGCGTGCCGAGCCAGGTAATCTGACCGGGGGCTTCGCTGTAGGAGACCATCGAGTTCTTCTTGGTGTAGTTGTACCAGGCCGCTTTGGCGGTGAAGTCGGCGTTCAGGCGGAGGGTATGATTGAAGAATTCGGCCTTGAGACCGGTAGTGGAGCTGAATTCGTTACGGAACTGGTCGGTGTAGTTCTTGCCGGTCACGAGGCCTCCGATGGCCATTGCACCGCTCTTGGTGAAGGTGCCGTCAGGGTTCCAGATGGGGGAACTCACTCGGCCGTTATCCTGGATGGCACGCAGATAGAGACCACTGTTGGTCTGGTTGGAGCCGGCGGGGATGTGGTTCTTGTCGTAGTTGAAAGAAACATTCTCCCGTATGGTCAGCCAGTCGGTGGGGCGGGCGGTCAGTTTCGCGCGCAGGGACGGCGACAGGTAGGTGTCGGGGTTGAAGTTAAGGATACCGTCGTATTTGTAGATACGGCCGGAGAGGTAGAAATCGATCTTATCGGTCGATCCGCTTGCAGAGAGGTTGTGCGTCTGGGCGAATGTGTAAGGCTTGTAGATCACCTTGTAGTAGTTGGTGTTGCCGTAGTACACATATCTTCCGGTATCGTCCAGGTCGACTTCTTCCGTAATGCCTTTCTCCTTGCGGCGGAGGAATTCGCTCATCCAGGCCCTGGAGAAGTCCTGGCTCGTGTTCATGCCGGAAGGCTCGGTGCCCATGTAGTTGTAGTAGGCGTCCCGGAACAGGCTGGCGTACACATAACCGTCGTCCACGATGTCGGGGAGGTTGGTAGGCTGGAGGAAAGAGAAGTTGGCGTTGTAGTTGAAAGTGAATTTACCCGCTTCCCTGGCAGCATCCTTGGTAGTGATGAGCACGACACCGAAGGTCGCGCGCGAACCATATATGGAAGCCGATGCTGCATCTTTCAGCACCGAAACGCTTTCGATGTCGTCCGGGTTCAGCAGCGCAGGATCGCCTTCCACTCCGTCGATGAGGATGAGGGCGCTTCCGCCGCCACCGATGGAGGTCGTACCGCGGATGTTGTAATCGGCAGAGCGGCTCGGCTTACCGTCGGAAAGTGAGATGTTGAGGTTCGGGATGGCTCCCACCAGCATCTGCGTGGTATTGGACGAGGGGCGTCCGGCGAAAACCTCGGAGGACACCTGGTCCACGGCGCCGGTAAGGTTGGCGCGTTTCACGCTGCCATAACCCACGACGACCACGTCGTCGAGATATTCGCTCGAGGTGGCGAGCAGTATGTTGTAAGGCCCCGGCCCCGAAACGGTGAAGACATAGTCTTCGTAGCCGAGGGATGAAACGACGATTTCCTTCCCCTTTTCGGTCGTAAGGGTGAAGGCGCCGTCCAGGTCGGTGATGGTACCGTTATTGGTCCCCTTCAACACGACACCTGCACCGATTACCGTCTCCCCGGTATGCGCATCTTTCACGATACCGGTGATGGTAATCCCCTGTGCAAAGCCCGCGACTGCAAGGAGCCAGAAGAATAATGTAAATGCTAAACGTCGCATAGGATACGGAATATACTTTTTGCAAAGATAATCGAGTCGCCGTTATTCTTTTTATGACAAAATCGCCGAGAATTGCAACGATTGAATATTTTCGGGAAGCAGGGAAATTTGCAGATATCTGAAAAAAGCATTTAATTAGCACGTTAAATAATTAGGGGCCATGCGATTGAATCATTATCAAGCACCTTCTGCGGAGGCTGTTACGTTCTGCACGCGGGAGAATCTTCTTATTTTAAGTGACTTCGGTCAGACAGGATATGCCGGAAGCGGTTTCGAAGACGACGGCAGCATCATAGATATTCCCGACTCGTTCTAAATGTCCTGCCTTATGAAAAAGATACTCAAGTATGTAGGGCTCGGCATTTCCGCAGCCAGCTTGCTTTTCTCCTGCGCCAAGAGCGAAGAATATACTCCCGGAGGGACCATCGATATGACGGTCGTGGCCGGGGATCCGTCCGTCAAGACCGTAATCGACGAATATGAGGCCGGCGGAAAAACCCGCTACGGCGTGCTCTGGGAAGCCGGAGACGTGCTCGGCGGCGTAATCAAGGTCCACGGCACAGGATTCACCATGATAGGCAGGCGCGAGTCTTCGCCCCTCGCATCCGGCGGAGAAACCGCATCTTTCAAGTTCTCGGGAATACTTTCCGGTACGGATTACAACTGTTCCTTCGTTTATCCGGCTTCTGCCCTCACCGAATCAGGCACCTCCTTCCTCGTTACGCTGCCGTCGGCGCAGACTTTCGCATCGGGCAGCTTCGATCCCGCGGCCGACGTGCTGCTCTCCGAGCACATCTCCGGGCATCTGATGAGCATCGCCACGGACGTGAACGCCCGTTTCGTCCGGGTAGGCGGTACCGCCCGTATGCTCATTACCGCGCCTTCCACCACGGAAACCATACAGAAGATAGTTTTCTCCACGACGGACAACATCAAGATTGCCGGCTCCTACACCCTGGATGCTAATTCCGGGGAACTGTCGGACGAGATGACATCCGGGACCAATTCCATAAGCCTTACTCCCGCATCTGCCACCAGCTATAACGGAGATGTGGTAGTATGGTTCCGCCTGGCCGAACTGACGCTCAGCGACAACTTCACCCTCAGCATCACCACCGACAAGAAGGTCTATACCAAGAACGTGAACCTGGCTGCGGCGGGCAGGACTCTGGAATTCCGCAACAGCAAGCTCACCAAGTTCTCGGTAGATATGCGCGGCGTGCCCGGAGTGGGTTTCAGCTCGACTGACGTGCTCGACGCCGACTTCACGGGCATCACAAGCACCAGCTACTCCAGCTGGAGCGGCAAGGCCGGCTCGTCTTCTACCGCGGTGTATGCCGGCTACAGCGCACGCAGGGACGGTGGCGAGATAGGCATACGCAGCGATGTCGATTATACGGGGAGCTTCTACAGCGGCATAGTCACCACGGCCTCAGGAGGCAAGCTGAAGGAAGTATCCGTGACCGTCACCACCACCTCCAATGCCACCAGGACCGTCGATATATACGCCAGCAACACTCCCTACGCAAGCCCTAACGACCTTTACGACAGCTCGGCGCACGGGGATCTCGTGGCCTCGATGACCTTCCCCGGGAATTCCACGAACACCCAGACCTTCCAGTTCACCTCCGACTATGCTTTCATAGGCATACGCTCCAAGCAGTACGCCATAAACATCCCCGAAATAAGGGTTTCGTGGGAAGGCGGGAAGCCCATGGTAGTCACCGGCGGCGTTTCCGACGTTACATACAGCAGCGCCACCCTCCACGGCTCGTTCGGGGCTGCCTCCGGAGGAATATATGAGGCAGGTTTCTACTGGGACAGCGATGCTTCCGCGCTCGAAAACCTGGCCCATCCCGCGCAGGTGGTCACCACCGACGGCACCAGCGCCACCGGCGGCAGCTTCAGCTGCAGCCTCGGCAGCCTGCCCGACGAAGATGCCATCTACTACTACAAAGCCTATGTACTGTGGCTGAACCCCGAGACCAACCGTTACGAAGAATACTTCGGACGCATCTCCTCGTTCAGGACCCTGGCACATCATAATTCTACCATGCCCACCTGGCTGGAACTGCCCTCCTACGATATAGTGGATATGGCAGGCACCACCACCTCTCCCCTCGACGACCTCTACTTCGTCACCCACCGGGCGCAGATGGGAGGCATCCGGCAGCGCAACTACTCGATGCTCTACGACCCGGCGATGTACGCCTCGTACTGGGTGGCCTATCCTCTCTGCCGCGACCATCTGACCTCCGGCCGTACCGACCACTGGGGCATATTCGACCCCCAGGTTCCGGTGTCGAAGCAGGTGGACCTCGAGGCTGGATATGGGGTGAGTCTGGGCGACGACTATTATGCCCGCGGGCATCAGATTCCCAACGCCGACCGTAATGCAGTGCCCGAGATGCAGGAGCAGACCTACTATCCTACCAACATTACTCCCCAGCTGCAGAACAGCGTGAACGGAGGAATCTGGATGCACCTCGAAGGCGGGGTCCGCGAATCGGTGAAGGGGACGGATACAGTATATGTAGTAACCGGTGCCGCCTTCCGCAAGAAGGGAAGCAGCGATGTGATCTCGACCATACAGCCCACCAGAGGCCGCCCCGAGCTTCCTCTGCCCAATTACTATTGGAAGGTGCTGCTGAAGGTAAGGTGGAGCGGCAACTACGTCACCGATGCCAAGGCAGTAGGCTTCTGGATCGAGCATAGCCTGAACATGCCCACGGAGGACAACGCCTACATAAATTACGCGGTCAGCGTGGACCAGATAGAAGCCTGGACAGGATTCGACTTCTTCGCCAACCTGCCCGAAGAACTCCAGGCCGCCTGCGAAAGCAGCTCCGACTGGATGAGCTTCAAGAACTACTAGAATCTGGCGGGATAGCCCAGGATCTGGTAGGCGATAGAGTAGGCCATCCTTCTATGTCCCTCGGTATTGGGGTGCAGTAGGTCGTGGTACTCCAGGGCAAGTTCTGAACCGGGCTCGGCCGCAGCAGCTTCAGCCGCCGTATGAGCGCGCTCTACATCGCTTTCGCGGAAATAACGCTTATAGGCAGTGTCTGTGGGGAAAAGACCGCAGATGCTGCCTAAATCTATTACAGGCACCGCCCAAACATCCCCCGCTTCCTTGATGACCCTGACATAATCGTCGATATACAGTCCAAGGGGATTCGCGAAGCTTTCCTCCGGCTGGACATTGTACTGATAACAGTTGAAATATCCCCTGTGGATGGGAGTGAGAAGGATTATCTGCTTGGTGGGATAGTTGTGCTTGAGGAAGGAAAGGAAACGGTTGATGCGGGAGCGCACCGTGGGTTCGTCCATAACCGCAACCCGGTGGCGAAGGGTGGCAGGGAATCCGTCCCTGTTTACGGTGAGGGTTTCCTCCCTGTACCATTCTCCCAGAGGAATGGAAGAATTGAAATCGTTCGTGCCTATGAAGATCAGCACGGCATCCAGTTCCTGGCCGTGTTCCTCCATCATCTTCCTGGCCTGACCCAGCACCTGTTCGGTCTGGTGGCCGTTGATGCCATAGCAGTAGGGCTGTATGCCAAGTATGGATGCTAGCTGATGCCAGTATATATCCTGGAAGCCGAGCTGTCCGGCATCGGTGATGGAATCGCCGAGGAAGGCTACCCTGGCTCCGTTCCACTGGCTGGGGATTTCGGGCCCGTCTTTCTTAGCATTGGCCTGGACACTGAACAACAACGCCATCAGGGCGGTCAGAAGAACTATCCTTTTCATAATTATCTGTTTTGTTTGAAATATGATTCCATATCTGTGTACTTGTTCGCGAATTCCCTAGGGCTAAGCCCGTACCTGCTCTTGAAGAGCTTGCCAAAATGGGAGCCCGACAGGAAACCGGTCTTCTCCCATACATCCCCCACCTTGGCGTTGGGCAGGCAGAGCAGCTCCGCCGCCTTTTCCATACGTATCATTATTATGAGGGAGTTCGGGGTCAGGCCAGTGGCCTTCTTCACTTTTTTGAACAGTGTAACCCGGCTGACTCCCAGGGTCTCGGCTATGGCCTCGATGGAGAGATAGGGGTCGGAAATATTGTCCCGCACTATGTTCACTATCTTCGAGACGAACTTGTCGGACGAGAACTCCACCGGGGCCTCGCCCGCCAGGGGTATCTCCACCGTTTCCACCGGCACTTCGCCGGACAGTGCGGTGACGGTCACGGCGTCGGTAGAAGCATCCGCCTTGAGGGAGACCGCCCCTCCCCTGTCGTCCAGGGCATTCTCCACCATAGAGCAGAGGGCCGGCAGCATTACCGAAGGACGGACCATCGCCGAGTTGTTGCCCGTATAGGAGTAACGCAGGTCCGGTCCGGCCGCTTCGCAGAAATGGCGGAGGACGGCTTCGGCACCCAGCATAGTGGCGGAATCGGAATAATCCACCGGAGTATCGGCCAGGGCGGCCAGGCCATCCATCGAATTGTCCCGGGCATACTCCCGTATCTTCTGCAGGAGATCCTTATACAGGGATTTGGAGACTGCTTCCCGGAGATAATCCTCCTTCTGCGAGGCGGATATCTTCTTCTGTTTCCTATAGCGATAGGAGAGCAGGAACAGGGCCACCAGCACCACAAGGCCGAGCGAACTCAGCAGGACTATTACGACTACGGCCCTGGCAGTGCGGGATACCCGTATGCCGAGGGTGGAAACGGGGCCGAATTCCGCGCCCGGGGAGCGGGCAGCCTGCACCTTGAAACTGTATGAGCCCGGCTTGATGTCGGTGTAGAGCACGCCGCCGGCCAAATCTTCGCTGACGACCTCGTGCCACCCGTCCTCATAGCCTTGGAGACGATAGCGATAGACATTCGTCCGTTGGGATTCGTAGTTGAGAGCTATGAAATCGACAGAAAGGCCCACCCTCGAGCCGGTGACCTCTATCTTGGAACCGTCGAGCCGGGCGGGGGTCATCTCACCTCCGTCCACCATCGTGCCGGCACCCTTGATAATGACGCGGAGCAGCCCGGGCTTGCCGCCGTTCTTGAGGAGCGAGGGAACGAAGCTATTGATACCTCTGGCGCTGCCGGTGAGTATGGTCCCGGAGGATAGTTTGAGTATGGATGCAATATTGAAACGGTCGCTGATGAAGCCGTCCTCCACGGTATAGCGGACCAGCTGTCCCGCAGCATCGTAGCAGAAGAGCCCCTTATCGGTGGTGATCCAGAGGCCGCAGTAATCCGGGGCCATCCCGCTGACCTGGAAATTGCGCAGAAGCGGGGGATCACAGGGCACCAGGAAGCCGGCGGCATCGAGCACATACACTCCGTTGGCCGTTCCGGCATATATACGGCCCTCGTAGATATCTACGCAGGATACGTGCTTGGGATAATCCCCCGGCACCGTCCCGAAGTCCCCGGTGGCATAGGAGTACTTTACGAGGCCGTTCTTTTCGGTGGCGAAATAGAGTGTTCCGCCGTGCTGAAGTATGCGAACTATATCGCTGTGGCTTTCGAGGCTTATCTTGCGGCGGAAGAGCCCGGCAGCCTCGTCCAGTACGCCTATTCCGCTGGTAGTGCCTATCCAGAGGGTCCCGCGGTCGTCGCGGAAGATGGAATAGACGTCCGTCATCCCATCCTCCATATATTTCCCGTCATAGTGGCGGATGCGCCCGCTGCGGCGGTCGATTCTGTAGAGCCCGTTCTCGAAGGTCCCCACCCAGACGAAGTTCCCTTCGGTGAGTAGGGCGTGGATGTTCATATTGGAGTTGTTCCGGTCCACGTCCACGCGGGAGTAGGCCCCGGAAAGAGGGTCGTAGATGCTGAGCCCGCCGTCGTCGCTGCCCACCAGCACCTTGCCGCCATCGGTCTCCGCCATTACCGAGATTATGCTTCCGCAGCCGGGGGCCGGGTATATGGATTTGACTATGTTGGTGTTGGCGGAGCGATAGTTGATGCCGCCGAAGTAGGTGCCCACCCAGAGGCCGCCGGCACTGTCCTTCATCAGGGCATAGACAAACTTGTCGTTCAGCTGGCCGTTATTCTTTCCACCCCTGTCCACCCAGGAATATTCGCGGCGGGTGGAGTCGAAGGAAAGCAGGCCGAGGTTGGTGCCTATCAGCATTTCGCCAGGATCGAATTCCAATATGGTGCGGGCCGTAATCTTCTCGTGGCCCGATTGGAAGGGGAAAGAGACGGCGCGCATATCGCTGCGGTCCACCTTCCAGAGATCGCAGTTGGAATCACATATCCAGAGATTTCCATAGGCATCCTGGCAGACGCAGGTACCCGAGACCATCTTCCGCCCGGTGAACCTGTCCGCCAGGGGATAGGCGGAAAAATCGTCAGTGGCTGTATTGTATTTATATATGCAGTCGTCCAGGCAGACCAGCCAGATCTGCTTGTCGTGGGTTATCAATATATCTATTATGGTGGCGCCAGGCCCCTTTCCCTGGTAGCTGGTCCATTTCCCGTTCGGGATGCTGTAGCGGAAGAGGCCCTGGCCGATGGTACCTACCCAGATATTGCGGTTATCGTCCGCGACTATGCGGTTCACCGAACAGTCGTCGGTGGGGCCGTCGAGGCTGTCGATATGAAGGCGGGTGGTGGAACGGCTCCCGTGGTCCTTGCAATAAATGCCTTCGAAGGTGCCTATCCAGAGAGTCTTGGTGTCCTTGCTTTCACAGATGTCGAAAACCGACTTTCCCCATTCTTCGCCGGGGGGAGGGACGCAGGGAGTGAATTCGTTGCCATTGCACCAGCAGAGGCCGTAGGAAGTGCCGGCCCAGACTATGCCATCGGAATCCTGCAGCAAGGTGCGGACCGTATTGGAAGGCAGCCCCCGGTCCGTGGTATAATAACGGAACTGGGCCTTTGACGAGAAGGCGGCCGAGAGAAGCAGGAGCAGGGCGGCCGCGAGGCGGTTGATGCGTTTCTCCATCATAATCAATGGTTTCCCAATCGCAAATATGGTAAATAAATCCTAGTCTTATAGTCAAGTTTTTAGCTCATTTGTTAATTTTCTATATCAATAGTACAGTTTTAACAAATTAACCAATTATTGAACGATTGTGTGCGGTCGTTCTTGTTTATTGTACTTAATTTCACGGCGGACCAAAGGAAAACGATATTTATGAGAGAACTACTCCTATCTATCCTGCTGTTTTCTGCGAGCTTCGCAGGAGCCGCTCCGGCGCAAGATGGATTCATGGTTCATAACGGGGATCTTACCTTGAAGGTATCAATAGGAGAGAGTATAAACTATTCCGTAGAAGTCTGTGGCACGGAAGTGCTCTCTCCCAGTCCCCTTTCCCTATCCTTGAAAGATGGTCCCGTTCTGGGCCGGAACCCTAGAATCCGTAAGGTGGAAAGGCGCCACGGTACTGAGGAAATCGACGCACCTCTGTACCGCAGGAAGTCCATTTCCGCATCTTACGAAGTCCTCGACATCTCTTTGGCCGGGGGCTATGGTGTAGAGTTCCGGGTCTATCCCGATGGCGTAGCCTACAGGTTCAGCACCTCTTTCAAGGATGATGTCGTGGTGGAGTCCGAGCAGGTGGAATACCGCTTCGCAGAAGATTTCAGGACGGCCGTGACATATGTCACCCCCAGCCCCGAAGCCGGCCCGGACTCCTACCGCTCATCTTTCCAGGCACAGTACAGCATCGAAAGGATTTCCTCCTGCAAGGGACATCCCACCTTCGCGTTCCTGCCACTGTATGTGGATGCCGGGGAAGCGGGGCGCCTGCTCATCACCGAGTCGGACGTGGAAGACTATCCGGGGATGTTCATAAAGGCCGGAGAAGGCCTTTCTTACGTTGCCGAGCATCCCGGATATCCGTTGAGTTTCTACTATGACGAATCCCACGCCAGATACCCGCTGACCCGGGCGGACTATATCGCCCGCTGCAAGGGGAAGAGGACCTACCCCTGGCGTATCCTCATATATGGAAAAGATGACGTTGCCCTGGCGAACAACGATATGGTCTATAAGACTGCGGCGCCATCCAGGCTTGCGGATGCTTCCTGGGTGGAAGGTGGGCAGGCCGCCTGGGACTGGTGGAACGGCACCCGCATCTCGAAGGTCGATTTCGTGTCGGGGATGAATACCGGCACCTATAAATACTATGTGGACTTCGCCGCCCGCTTCGGGATCAAGTACGTGCTGATAGATGACGGCTGGTATTCCTACGAGGAAAACGACCTGCTGCATCCCATTCCCGGAATGGACCTGGAGGAGATAGTGGCCTACGCCGGTTCCAAGGGCGTGGGCATTCTGCTCTGGGCCGTCGGAGACAGCTTCGAAAAGCAGATCGAGGCCGTCTGCAGCAAGTATTCCGCAATGGGCGTCAAGGGTTTCAAGGTGGACTTCTTCGACCGCCAGGACCAGGAGCTCGTGCAGAGTATCTACCATATGGCGGAGGTAAGCGCGCGCTACGGCCTCACTATCAATTTCCACGGGATGTACAAGCCAACCGGCCTCAGCCGCACTTGGCCTAACGTGGTAAACTACGAGGGAGTGTTCGGGCTCGAGCAGCTGAAATGGACGGAAGGGGATGCCGCCGATATGCCCTTCCACGACGTGATGCTTCCTTTCACCCGCGGAGCCGTTGGGCCGCTTGACTACACTCCGGGCGCTATGCGCAATGCCACCAAGGCCAACTTCCGGGCCATAAGGATGGACCCTATGAGCCAGGGAACCCGCGCCCATCAGGTGGCTCTCTATGTCATCTTCGACTCCCCCGTAACCGTGCTCTGCGACAATCTTACCAATTATATAAAAGAAGAAGAGACCACACGCTTCATCACCGGAATTCCCGCCGTGCCCGACAGATTGGAAGTGCTGGCCGGAGCGCCAGGGCAATATGTGCTTTCCGCCCGGCAGCTGGGGGATTCCTGGTGGGTCGGCGGCATCACCACCTGGGAGGCCCGCGACATCCACGTGGACTTTTCCTTCCTGGGAGAAGGGAGCTGGAAAGCCAGCATCTTCCGGGATGGCGTGAATGCCGACCGCGTGGGCGAGGACTATAGGATAGACACTTGCACGGTGGACGCTTCCACTTCGATGGACATACACTGCGCCCCTGGCGGAGGCTTTGCCATCAGACTCGAGAAATAAACTCCAATTACTTATAACCAATTACTATGATCCATTCTTACAACCTCAAAAAGCTGGCAGCAGCCACGCTTCTGTGCTTGTCGCAACTCGCCCAGGCACAGGAAGGGGGAACCGGCATCACCGCCGTCAGGGACAGCCTGGAAGACCAGGTGCTGGTGCTTGACGACGTCGTGGTGGTGGGTTACTCCTCTACTACAAAGAGGGATCTTATTTCGTCCGTTTCCCAGGTCAAGGCGGGTCAGATTTCCAATCTGCCTACCACCAGCATCTCGCAGGGCCTGGCCGGACGTTCTCCCGGACTCATTGTTACGGAAAGGGGCGGCGGTGCCAACGTTGATCCTGCCATCAGCATCCGCGGCGGCAGCAATCCACTGTTCGTCATCGACGGAATAATCCGCACCAAGGCGGATTTCGTGGCTCTCTCCCCCGAGGACATCGAGCAGCTGAACATCTTGAAGGATGCATCCGCCACGGCCATCTACGGCGCGCGGGCATCGAACGGCATCATCCAGGTGGTTACCAAGAAGGGTAGCGTGGGCAAGGTTACGGTGGAATACGACTTCACCCAGAGCTACGCACAGCCCGCTTACTGGCAGAAGACCAACCGACTCTGGAAGCGCTACGAATTCGCCAACCAGGCCAGCATCAACGACGGCCTCGAGCCCCAGTACACCCCCGAAATCATAGAAAAGGCCAAGAACGGCCTGGACGCTATGGGAAGACCGATGCAGGTTTCCAGGGACATAGTGCTCAAGGACTGGGCTCCGCAGAGCAAGCACAGCATAAGGATAAACAGCGGCAACGAGTATTCGCAGACCTATATATCCTTCGGCTATGTGGACAACAACTCCCTGTACAAGGTCGCCGAGAACTACCTCAAGCGGGCTACCTTCCGCGTTGCCAACACGGTAAACATCAAGAACATCGGCCTGCAGATAAACACTAGCGTAGATGGCTATGTGCAGAGGGAGACCCAGCCTTGGTCCAACATTGACCCGGGTTACCGCACGGCTTTCGCCGATATGCAGAACGCCCCCGAAGCAGTGCTGCTCAACAAATACGGCCTGCCCCTCACGCTGGGCAACATCAACATCATTGCCGAGCTCTCCGACGACTCAGGATACTATCGCACCAAGAACAACCTCATCAACGCCAAGGCCGAGGCCGTCTGGGACATCCCCGGGGTCAAGGGCCTGAAAGCCAAGTTGTCGGCCGACTACCGCTACAACATAGTGGATGCCAAGGAGTGGGGGATGGACCCGGCCACCTACGAGTGGGATTCCCAGACCCCGAGATACGCCGGTAACTCCAAGCTCAACAAGGATATCAGCCAGCTCTCCGACTACACCACCCAGGCCTTTCTGGAATATGCCGGCACCTTCGGCAAGCATTCAGTATCGGCCGTGGGAGGATATGAGCAGTTCTACGAAAGGGGTGACCAGGCAGGCCTCGGCCGCAAGGACTACGAGTTCCGGGTGGACCAGATAAATGTCGGCCCGGCCAGCAAGCAGACCAACTACGGCAGCGAGGCCGAGATGGGCCGCGCCGCCTGGATATTCCAAGGCAGATACAATTACGACCGCAGATTCTACTTCGAAGGCAGCCTCCGTTACGACGGTTCCGACTACTTCGCCCCCGGCAAGAGGTGGGGAGCTTTCTTCGGCGGATCCCTCGGCTGGATAGTGACTGCAGAAGAGTGGATGAAACCCCTCGTGGACCGCAACATCCTCAATATGCTCAAGCTCCGGGCCTCTTACGGCCAGACCGGTCTCGACTCCAGCGCCGGCCGCTTCGCCTACCTGCAGAAATACAGGCTGGAGAGCAAGGGCTACGTAGTTGACAATGAATACGTCCCCGGATTCTTCGAAGGAGACCTTCCTTCCCCCGACCTTACCTGGTACACCACCGACCAGACTGACATAGGCTTCGACTTCGCCTCTGCGAAAAACCGACTCTATGGTTCTTTCGACTACTTCTACTACAAGACCCACGGATACCTGGTATCCCCGACGGGCCAGAGCTATCTGAACGTCATCATGGGCGTGGGAATGCCCAAGGTGAAATCGGACAGCGAGCACAGAAGGGAAGGTATCGAAATCCAGATGGGCTGGAGGAGCAACATAGGCGAATTCAGCTACGACATCTCGGCTAACTTCACTTACTTCGATCAGATGTGGGCATACGACCAGTCCGAAGCCGAAGCCTCCTATATGAACCCCTACACCAGAGCTCAGCAGACCAGGGGTTACTACGGCAATCTGTATCACTCCCTCGGCTATTATCGCGACCAGGACGATGTCTTCAACAGCGTCGCCTACCTCGCCGGCATCACTTCCGGCGCCCTGGCCCCCGGTGACATCAAGTACGAGGACACCAACGGCGACGGCCAGATCAACTCCGAAGACTACCGTCACCTCGGCAAATCCAGCATGCCCCGCGGCCAGTACGGCATCAACATCGCACTCGGCTACAAGGGTTTCTACTTCAACTCTCTGTTACAGGGTTCCACGACGGCCAATCTCTACATCTCGGCGACCAACTCGATGCAGACCCTCCACGCCGGGAACCTGACCACCATCTATCCTTATCAGGAGGATACCTGGACTCCGACCAACCAGAACGCCGCCTATCCGAGACTGATGTACAACACCAACCTCAACTCGAACAACAACTACCTCTCCAGCGACTTCTGGCTCCTCAACTGCGCCTACCTGCGAATCAAGGACGTACAGTTCGGCTATGACTTCAAGTATGCGCTTCTCAAGAATGCCAAATGGGTTTCCCGCCTCCGCGTAGGAGTGTCCGGCCAGAACCTCGTAACCTTCTCCAAGGCCAAGAAGTATGGTATGGACCCCGAAAACGTGGATGCTTCGGGCTACGGCTACCCCGTGAGCAGGACCCTGGCACTGACCATCAATGTAGGATTCTAACAGAATGAGTATGAAAAAGATTTACACGATAGGCCTGATGGGACTCCTGTTCTTTGGAGTGTCATCCTGCAACGATCCGCTCGACACCCATCCTACCGACTTCTTCGACGAAGCGACCGTTTGGAGTTCCTTCTCTACGGCCAACGCCTTCGTGAACGGAGTTTACGGTGCCGTGCTGGCGGATTCCAGTAACGGCGAAGGCACAGGAATGTGGGCGGGCAATGGCTCCGCCGTATTCTGGGAGTGCCGCACCCCCAACTCCGTATGGTGCTCCCTGGTGGGAGAAGGCACCGACGGCTTCCCCCTGGAAACATCCATCAACGCCTACAGTAATTATGGCGTGAACCATTCCACCGGCCTCCGCATGTGCAATGTCATTATCGAAAAGGCAGCAGCTTCCCAGGTAATGAGCGAGGAGCAGAAGAAGATACTCGTGGCTGAAGGTAAGTTCCTCCGCGCGATGACCTTCTTCGATCAGGCCCGCAAGATGGGATATTTCATCCCCATCAAACAGGTCCTCTCGCAGAACGACACCCTGGCTGCGAAGATCCCTATGACCTCCAGCCTGGTCGAGAGCTACGACATCATAGTCGAGGATTTCGAAGATGCAATAGCCGACCTGCCCGAGTTCTCCAGCGCCGGCCGGGCCAACAAGTACGCTGCCGAAACCATGCTTTCGGAAGCCTGCCTGCAGGCCTACGCCTACACCAAGGACACGAAGTATCTCGACAAGGCCATCTCCGCCGCATCCGACGTTGTGGAGCACAAGGCTCTCTCCCCCAACTACGGGGACATCTTCAACATCGGCAATTCCACCGACCCGGAAATCCTCCTCGGATACTATTATCTGGAGGAAGATACCTACGTGAGCAATTTCTGCGAGCTTATCGACGTAGGACCCAACATCCAGGTCACCGATACCGAACCTTCGATGTGCCCCATCCCCTTCAAGAACGCGCACGGCGGTGCCACCTTCATGGGCTGGGCAGTATTCTTCCCCACCCAGGACCTGGTGGACCAGTATCTGGTGGTGGACGATGCCACGGGCAAGGCCCTCCCTTGGTGGGAGACTTCCCAGTGGAAGGATAACGTGGATGATCTGGACCCTGCGAGCGTCACCACGCCCGGCCAGGTGGACAGCTACAACCGTTCCACCGGCGAGCCCAGGCGCATCCCCAGCGACCAGGACTTCGCCAACCTCAACGCCGGCTATCCTACATTCCAACGCTACGCCGCTCTCAAGTCCGGCCGCACCGACACCCGCAACATCTCACAGCTTATGTATGAGAAACGCGACAAGCGCTTCTACAGCTCGGTGGTGTACGACCAGTGCGAGTGGCTGGGCGAGACAATGGAAACCAATCTCCAGGGCAACGCCTCCGCAGGCGTACGCGACAAGGAGAATGGTGGATGGTATAATACCGTGACCAACTACTACTGGAGGAAGAACGTTCCCGAGGACCTCAAGAGCATGTTCTACGCCACCCAGACCGACTATCATTTCTGCATAGCCCGCACGGCGATGGCCTATCTGAACCTGGCCGAAGCCTACCTCTGCAAGAAGAATGTAGTTAAGGCCGTCGAGGCCCTGAACGCCACCCGCACCATACACGGAGGGCTGCCTGCATCCGAAGCCAGCACCCTCGAAGAGGCTTGGGCCGACTACATACGCGAGCACAACATCGAGTTCTGCAGCGAAGCCGGCTACACCTACTTCGCCTATCTGAGATGGGGCAAGTACGGCGGATATGCCAACGGCGGAGCTCCGGAAGGCGACGTGGTCAAGGCCCTGGACGCCCCGGTGCACAAGATAATGATCAGCCGCAGCAGGGATAAGGTGCTGGTAGGCCAGGTAACCACCCTGGGAGCCTCGAACAGGCGCTTCACCACCCGCCGCTACCTGCTCCCCATCGCACAGAATTTCCTGAACACCCGCGAAGCTTATGGCCTCGACCATCAGCAGAACGAGGGATGGTAGTCCACGATCAAACACGAAAGCAAATGAAAACGATAAAAGCAATACTGACATTCCTGGGCGCCGCGCTGCTATGCAGCTCCTGCCTGGATTCGAATCTCAAGGAACTAGACGTGTTCAAGGGTTCGGACATTACGTCCACCTTCGTCTATTATCGCTATGTGGATGAGTCGTACACCCACGTGCTGAGCGGCGCTCACGCCGTGAAGCAGGTCACGCTCACCGTCAACAACGATATAGATACCGACAACGGCACCTGCGACATCACCGTCACCATACCTTCCAACTTCCCTGCAGCCGAACTCGACAACATCAGCGCCAGTGAGCTGGTGGTGGCGGTCAGCATCTCCACTGCGGCCATCATCTCCCCTATGGGCGGATCCCCCGCCCTGGGAACGCCGGCCGACTGGAGCGTCCCCCACAAGTACATGGTAGAGGCTGCTGACAAGTCGAAGAAGGAGTGGACCATAACGGTGGACCTTGTTAAATAATTTCCTATTTTTGAGGGATTTAATATCGGAAACGATGAGACGTTTATTAATTCCCTTGTGTTTGTTATTGTGTGTCGAGCTGCTTGGCGCGGCACCCGTATGGAAGCTTTCCCCGAATGGAGGGATATGCCTTGATGCGGGTGCGGCGCCACGGCCGCTCCACGACCATATAGAGATGAGCGGACAGCAGATGTCCGCCGTAATCCGTTGGGGGATAGAGGCAGACGGCCGCTTCAGCGAGGACAGGTCGCTGGTATTCCCCCTTCTGAGGACTATCCCCAATAATACCCACGCCAGCCTCAGGCACCGTATTTCCACCGACATCCTTGCGCTGCTCTCCATTGACGGGAAGCCGCTACGCGGAGAGACGGTCGTACGTATGGAGATAAACGGCTGCATACGCGTGGAGAGCATCTATCCGGACTCCGTGGCCATCTCCCGGACCATCTTCCCCTCGGTGGACAAACCCCTTCTGGGCGAGGTCTATACCCTTGTCAACCAATCGGGGCGGGCGGTAGAAGTGCATATCCCCAAGTACTCCAAGGTTTTCCGTACCGATCCGGAAAAGTCTCTGGACGGACCTTTCATAATAAAGGAAGAAATCACCGGCAGCGGCACTTACGCCCTGCGGGTCGGGGAGAGCCTTAGCTTCGGGGCCGTCTTCCAGGCCTACCGGGAGGGCGGGGAAGCGCTGCGGGCCTATCCTGAGATGGAACTCCGCGCCCGTATGTCCCTGCTGGACGAGTGGGGCTCGAACCTGGTTCTGGACACCCCCGACGAAGTCATCGACCAAGAGTTCGCCTTCGCCAAGATACGCGCCGCCGAGAGCATCTACAAGACCAAGGGAGGTTTTATGCACGGGCCGGGCGGAGAGGCCTACTATGCCGCGATCTGGGCCAATGACCAAGCCGAATATGTAAATCCCTTCTTCCCCTTCCTGGGCTACGGGATAGGGAATGCGTCCGCCCTCAACTCCTTCCGGCATTTCGCACGCTATATGAACGATAGCTGGGCGCCCATCCCCAGCTCCATCATCGCCGAAGGCACCGACATATGGAACGGGGCCGGCGACCGCGGGGATGCCGCGATGATTGCCTATGGGGCAGCCCGTTACGCCCTGGCACAGGGCGACAAGGACCAGGCGCTGGAGCTCTGGCCGCTGATCGGGTGGTGCCTGGAATACTGCGAGCGGCAGCTGAACGAGGCCGGAGTGGTGCGGTCGGACTGCGACGAGCTGGAAGGGCGTTTCCCTGCGGGAGATGCCAACCTCTGCACCTCCTGCCTCTACTACGACGCCCTGCTCTCCACGGCTATGCTCGCCCGCAGCCTGGGCAGAGGGGCGATGGTCGAAAAAGAATACCTGGCGAAGGCCGAAAAGCTTTCGCAGGCTATAGAAAGTTACTTCGGAGCGGACATCCAAGGCTTCCGCAGCTACCGATACTACGCGGGGAACGACTTGCTCCGCTCCTGGATATGTATGCCACTGATAGTGGGCCTGAAGGGGCGCGAGGAAGGGACCATCGCCGCGCTCACTTCCCCCCTGCTGCTGACCGAGGACGGAGTACTGACCGAGCAGGGCAGCAGCACCTTCTGGGACCGCTCGACCCTCTATACCCTCCGCGGCATATATATGGCGGGAGATATTGCTACGGCCAGCCGGCTGATGCACTCCTACTCCGAGCGCCGGCTGCTCGGGGCTCACGTTCCATATCCCATTGAAGCCTGGCCCGAAGGCAGCCAGAGGCATCTTTCGGCAGAAAGCGGGCTGTACTGCCGAGCCGTCATCGAAGGTATGTTCGGCCTGCGCCCCAAAGGTTTCTACAGCTTTAGCCTCACCCCGCGCCTGGCCGCGGACTGGGACAATATGATACTTCGCCATATCCGGGCTTTCGGGGGCGATTTCGACATTGAGGTCTTCCGTATCAAGGGCGGAGTGAACGTCAAAGTATGGGACAATATCAACAAAGACTCCCGCAGCTACAAGGCGAAGGAGGGGGAAAGCATAGATATCACCCTGCGGGTCCATATTGCCCGGAAGAAGGTGTATCTGGAGGACTTTATGGACGGATCTTCCGACGAGGATGCGATGCCCGCCATCCGGGCCGCGCTCCGCGAATGCGCCTCCAGCAGGGCCTCGGCGCTGGTGCTCCCCTGCGACACCCTGCATATAAAGCCGGGATTGGCCTTCGAGGAATACCAGTACATCAGCAACCACGATCCTTCGATGAAGCGGATTGCCTTCCAGCTGAAGGGTATGAAGGATTTCTGCATCGAGGGGAACGGGGCGGTGCTGATGTTTTCCGGGCATATCTCCCCATTCCACCTCGAGAAATGCAGGAATATCTCGGTGCGGGACCTTACCATAGATTTCGACCGGCCCTTCGTGTCGGAAGGGAAGATCGTGGGCGCCGGGAAGGGCTTCTTCGAACTGGAGTTCCCCGAGAATTCCGGGGCCCGGCTGGTGCAGGGACAGCTGCGCTTCCTGACTCCTGATTGGGAGGAATATCCCTATTCTAACCTTCTGGAGTTCGATTCCGCGCGCAGGGAGGTGGCATATCACGCCCACGATTACTGGCTTTCGGCAGATTGCTATCCTGCCGAGCAGACCGGCCCCGGACGCTTCATCATACGGCGGGAGGATTTCGGGGATGCCATCGTGGGGAACACCCTGGTATTCGGGGCGGCCTACAGGCATCATCCAGGTTTCTTCATCGACAACTGCGAGGGGGTGACGCTGACGGACATAAAACTGCACAACTGCTGCGGGATGGGCGTCATCGCCCAGAGTACCAAGGACATTGACCTGCTGCGGGTGAATGTCGAACCTGCGCCCGGAAGCGGCCGCATCATCAGCATCTCCGCCGACGCCACCCACTTCATAAACTGCAAGGGATACATACGGATGAAAGATTGCATCTTCCGCAACCAGAAGGATGATGCTACCAATATCCACGGCTGGTATATGGCCGTGGAGAAGCTCCTTCCGGGCAACGGGGCCCTTCTGCGCTGGCGTAACGGGGCGCAGGTCGGGAGCCGCTTCATCAAGCCTGGGATGGAGATGGAACTTGCAGAAAAATCCACCCTGGAGGCCTGCGGACACGCCAAAGTAAAGAGCGTGAAATACCTCAACAGCGAATATGCGGAGGTGTATTTCTGCGGGGAGCTGCCGGACAGCTTCGCTCCCGGGGACGTGGTGGCGGAAGACGGCGCTTACCCTGATGTGCTGATAAGCGGTTGCTACATAGGCAACAACAGGGCCCGGGGGCTGCTGATCGGCTCGCGCGGGAAGGTGGTCATCGAGAATAACGTCTTCCACACTCCCGGCTCGGCGATACTGTTCGAGGGGGACGGGAGTTTCTGGTACGAACAGTCGGGGGTGAGGGATGTTACTATCCGTAACAACATCTTCGACAATTGTATGTACGGTTCGCCCAGCTGGGGCCGCGCGGTGATTGCCGTAGGCAGCGGTATTCCGGACAAGGAGCACTCCCGCTACCACAAGAACATCCGTGTCGAGGGCAACACCTTCCGCGGTTTCGACCAGAGGATAGTAAACATCTACTGCGTGGACGGATTCATCTTTCGCGGCAACAAGGTGGAATTCACCACCGACGGCTACCCTGCCTCCGG
>JAEEXQ010000060.1 GCA_016287875.1 Bacteroidales bacterium
GGTGCGCAGGTACTTCTGTATCTCTTCGCGAAGCACTCCCGTGCCCTTGCCGTGGATGATGCGCACGCTGCCTATGCCTAGCATCTGGGCGTCGTCGCAGTAGTGCATCACCTCCTCCAGTGCCTCCTGAAGGCGGGCGCCGCGGAGGTCTATCTCGGGCTTGAAACTGAGCTTGCGGGATGTGATGTTCGCGTCTATCTTCTGCAGCGGTTTGGAGAAGGTCTTCCTGGATATCTCCCTGAACTCGTTGGAAGATATCCTCTCCACCGCGTCCGGAGCCATGGTGCTGCTGATGCTGCCGATTATTATCGTGACCGCCTTCGAGGATACCCGGGAGACTTCTCCCACCATCCCGGAACTGAGCACCTTCACCTTCTCTCCCACCTTCAGCGGACCCTGTTTCTGCACGGGGGCTTCGGGGGCCTTGCGGGCGCTCTTCTTCTGGAGTTTCTCCAGCTTGCGGTCTATGTATTCGTCCTTGGTCTTCTTGGCCTCGAGCGCGCCCAGGAAGCCCTGGAGCTCCAGCCTTGCGGCCTTGGTGCGCTCCTTGTCGGCCTGGCTCTCCTTGATTTCGCGTATGGTGCGCTCGACCTGCCTGCCCGCCCCCTTCACTATATCTTCAGCCTCCTGCTTGGCGCTGTCCAGAATCTGGCGCTTCTGCTCGCGTATGTCCTCCAGCTCCTTCTGGTATTTGGCGGTGAGCCCTTCGAGGGCCTTGTCGGTGTTCTTGACTTTCTGCAGCTTTTCGTCGAGGGCCTTGCGCCTGCGGACTATCTTGCGCAGGTTGCGCTCTATGCCCACGTATTCCTCGCCGGCGCGGGATTCTGCGTCGTGCACTATCGCTTCCGGCAGGCCCATCTTGCGGGCCAGCTCGAAAGCGAAGGAATTCCCGGGCAGGCCGGTCTCCAGCTGGAAGAGGGGCTCTATGCGGGCCGCGTCGAAGAGCATCGCTCCGTTCACCACTCCGGTGTCGGAGCCGGAAGCGTAGAGTTTGAGGTTGGTGTAGTGGGTGGTGATCACCCCGCACACTCCGCGGCGGTCCAGTTCGGCGAGTATGGATTCTGCGATAGCGCCTCCTGCCGCCGGCTCCGTGCCCGAACCGAACTCATCTATCAGCACGAGCGTGCGCGCGTCTGCGAAGGAAAGCATCTCCCGCATATCGGCGAGGAAGGAGGAATAGGTGCTGAGGTCGTTCTCGAGGGACTGGTCGTCCCCTATGCTCACGGCTATCCTTTCGAATACGGGCAGTTCCGAGGTCTCGGAGGTGGGTATCAGCATCCCCCACTGGAACATATATTGAAGCAGGCCTACGGTCTTCAGGCAGACGGATTTTCCGCCGGCGTTGGGGCCGGATATCAGCAGTATGTGCTTGGCGGGATCGAGGGATATGGTCAGAGGGACTATGCTGCGCCCCTCCTTGGCGAGGGCCTTCTCCAGCAGGGGATGGCGGGCCTTGCGCAGGGCCAGGGTGCCTCCGTCGGCTATTATGGGCATACCGGCGCGCAGGTCCAGGGCGGTACGGGCCTTGGCCATCAGGAAATCCATCTCCCCCACGAAGGCGGCTCCGGCCAGCAGGTCGGGGATGTAGGGACGGAGGAATTCGGTGAATTCCGCCAGGATGCGCTCGATTTCCCGGCTCTCCGCGAAATGCAGCTCCGCTATCTCGTTCTCCAGCTCTATCAGCTCCGCGGGCTCTATGAAGGATGTCTTTCCGCTGGCGGATTCCCCGTACACGAAACCGCTGAGCTTGCGCTTGGATGCGGATGCCACCGGGATGAGGTACTTCCCTTCGCGTATGGTGACTCCTGCGTCGGAATCCGCGATTCCGGCGGCCTGGGCCTGGGAGAGTATGGCGGCCGCTCGCTTGGACACCGTCCCTTCCTTGCTGCGTATGGCCTTGCGTATGTCGAAGAGCTCGTCGGAGGCGGAATCCTTGATGTCCCCGTATTTGTCGAGTATCTGCTCGATGCGGCGGTGCACCTCCGGGAAGACGTTTATCTTCCGCGACATCCCTTTCAGGTTGGGATAGACTCCGTCCTTGATGCTGCCGAAGAAGTGTACTATGCGGCGGGTGGTGTCGATAAGCGTCCCTAGCTTGCCCAGGGAGAGTATGTCGATGCGCGAGCCCTCGTTCGCCAGAGGCTCCAGGAAGGGGATGGCGTCGATGTAACCGGTGGTGGGGAAACTGTCCTCGAACATCAGCACGAGGCGCATTTCGTCGGTAAGTACCAGGCGCCCGCGTATCTGCTCCGCGCTGGTGCTGAACTCCTCTTCCATCACCCTGCCGCTGGCATAGTCGGTGCTGCAGCGGTCGGCGATCATCTCCCGGATCCTGTCGAACCCCAGCTTAGCTTCCAGTTTCTGTACACGGTCTTCCACGGCTATTTCTCTTGTTTAGGGGGTTCCAGCAGGAGCTTGAGCTGGTTGCGGCTCTCCACGGGGGTGATGATGCCGTCGCGCACGAAGCACACGGTGCCCCTCTGCTCGCTCACCACCACCACGTCGGCATCGCTGCGTTCGCTGATGCCTACGGCGGATTTATGCCTCATTCCGTATTTGGCGGGGATGTCCGTCCTGTCGGTGATGGGCAGGGTGCAGCGGGCGGCCAGTATGCGGTTGCCGCCGAGTATCACGGCCCCGTCGTGAAGGGGAGAGTTCTTGAAGAATATGTTCTCTATGAGACTGCAGCGGATTTCGGCGTCGAGCACGTCCCCGGAGTCGATGATGTCCTGCAGGGGATTCTTGTGGCGTATGACTATCAGGGCTCCGGTCTTCTGCTCGGCCATTTCGAAGCAGGCGCGGCTGAGCTCCTTCGCGGCCTCGTCGTCGAGGGCGTTGGCGCTGCGGCCCAGCAGGCGGGCCAGCAGGTTGCGCTTTTCTCCGGTGAAACCCGTGGAGCGGCCCACGCGGCTCAGGAACTGGCGGATTTCCGGCTGGAAGATAACTATCAGGGCGATGGCTCCGACGTCGATTATGGTGTCCAGCAGGGCGGACAGGAGTTTCATGTTGAGGGCCACCGCTATGATGCGTATCACGAAGAGCATCAGGATGGCTATGAAGATGTTCACGGCAGACGAGCCCCTAAGCCAGCGGAAGGCTACGTAGAGGATCAGTGCCACGACTATTATGTCTATTATATCTGCAAAACCCAGGTGTAGGAACCCGAGAATGTCCATAATCATCATATGTTTACAAATATAGCAAAAAACTTTCATCCTTTGTTATTTGGAAAATAAATCGTATATTTGCAGCCCCAAAAATTGGGACTACTTTTATAAAGTACTTATTAACAATCAATTAACTTACCAATGCCTGGATTAATTGGAAAGAAAATCGGAATGACTTCCGTTTTCGGTGCTGATGGAAAGAACCTTCCATGCACCGTCATCGAGGCTGGTCCGTGCGTTGTTACGCAAATCCGCACCGTTGAAACCGATGGTTATGCAGCAGTGCAGCTTGCCTATGACGAAACAACTGAAAAGCACGCCAGCAAGGCCCTTCAGGGTCATTTTGCAAAGGCAGGGGTCGCTCCTATGCGCAAGCTCGTAGAGTTTGAGGCAGATTTCGAGGGCGAACTCAAGCTGGGCGACAAGATCACCGTTGCCGACGTCTTCAAAGAGGATGTCGCATTCGTCGATGTTGTCGGTACTTCCAAAGGTAAGGGTTTCCAGGGTGTTGTGCACCGTCACCACTTTCAGGGTGTAGGCGGTAAGACCCACGGTCAGCACAACCGTCTGCGTCACCCCGGTTCAATGGGTGCATCTTCCTGGCCTAGCCGCGTATTCCCCGGAATGCGTATGGCCGGCCGTATGGGTAATGACCGCGTCAAGGTCTTCAACCTGCAGGTCATCAAGGTCATCCCTGAGAATAATCTCATCGTTGTCAAAGGTTCCGTACCCGGAGCCAAGGGTTCTTACTTAATCTTGGAGGCGTAATTATGAAACTTCCTGTTTACAAAATCGACGGAACAGATTCCGGAAAGAAGGTCGACCTCGCAGAGGACGTCTTCGGTATCCAGCCCAATGATCACGCCATCTATCTCGACGTAGTGCAGTACCTCGCCAACCAGCGTCACGGCAATGCCAAGACCAAGGATCGCAGCGAGATCGCCCACAGCACCAAGAAGCTCGGTCGCCAGAAAGGCGGCGGCGGTGCACGTCACGGAAGCTTGAAAGCTAACATCTTCGTCGGCGGCGGCCGCGTGTTCGGTCCCGTGCCCCGTTTCTATCACACCAAGCTCAACAAGAAGGTCAAATCCCTCGCACGTTGCTCCGCCCTCAGCTACAAGGCTCAGGACAAAGCTATCGTGATGGTCGAGCCTTTCGTGATGGACGCTCCCAAGACGAAGGAATTCGCACAGATCCTCGCCAACCTCAAGGCCGGCGACCGCAACGTGCTCTTCGTGCTTCCCGCGAACTCCGACAATATATTTCTTTCATCCCGTAACCTTCCTTACGCAGATGTCATCACCGTTGACGAGATCAACACCTACGCCATCGTTAAGGCCAACACCGTAGTGATGGTCGACGGCGTGCAGGACATCCTCGCAGAAAGGAAAAAATAATTTGAGCGATGGGAATAATCATTAAGCCAATAGTAACAGAGAAGCTGACGGCTCAGGGCGAAAAATTGAACCGTTACGGCTTTGTGGTAGACCGCAAGGCGAACAAGCTTCAGATCAAGGACGCAGTGGAGAAGCTCTATGGCGTATCCGTTGCAGAGGTCAATACGGTAAACTATCACGGAAAGAAGAAGAGCCGCTACACCAAGGCCGGCATGCTCCGTGGCCGTATGAATCACTTCAAGAAAGCGTACATCACTCTTGCCGGTGACGACAAGATTGATTTCTATGCCAACATATAATAGGAGGGACAGAAAATGGCAGTAAGAAAATTCAAACCGGTAACTCCCGGTCAGCGTAACAAGGTCATCAGCACATTTGCTGAGATCACTACCAAGAAGCCTCACAAGGCCCTTCTGGAACCTCTTAAGAGCACTGGCGGCCGCAACAACACCGGCCAGATGACAGTGCGTTACATCGGTGGCGGTCACAAGAGGATGTACCGTATCATCGACTTCTTCCGTACCAAGGACGAGTGCACCGCAACGGTCAAGACCATCGAGTATGATCCTAACCGCAGCGCACGCATCGCTCTCGTAGAGTACGAAGACGGAGTCAAGAAGTACATCATCGCTCCGGACGGCATCAAGGTCGGCCAGGTTATCGCTTCGGGAAGCGGAGTCGCTCCTGAGGTCGGTAACTGCCTCCCTCTCTCCGAAATTCCTGTTGGTACCCTCGTACACAACATCGAGCTCCGCCCTGGTCAGGGTGCTGCGATGGCCCGCTCCGCCGGTGCTTCCGCACAGCTCGCTGCCCGCGAAGGCAACCACGCTATCCTTCGTCTCCCTTCCGGTGAGACCCGTATGGTTCTCGTTACCTGCCGCGCAACGGTCGGTACCGTCTCCAACACGGATCACAACCTGGAGAGCCACGGTAAGGCGGGTCGCCGCCGTTGGATGGGCAAGCGCCCTCACAACCGTGGTGTTGTCATGAACCCTCACGATCACCCTATGGGAGGTGGTGAAGGCCGCGCTTCCGGTGGACATCCTCGTTCACGTAAGGGCTTGCCTGCAAAGGGTTACAAGACACGCAATCCTAAGGCTGTGTCCAACAAGTTCATCATTGAAAGAAGAAAGAAGTAACAGGTTTAAACTAAGAGAATATGAGTCGTTCACTTAAAAAAGGACCATACATTCAGGAAGCTCTCGAAAAGAGGGTCATAGCCATGAATGATGGCAGCAAAAAGAAAGAGGTGGTCAAGACCTGGTCTCGCGCCAGCATGATCTCCCCGGACTTCATCGGCCATACTATCGCCGTTCACAACGGAAACAAGTTCATTCCTGTTTACGTTACTGAGCAGATGGTCGGGCACAAACTCGGTGAGTTCGCACCTACACGTACATTCAAGGGTCACTCTGGAAACAATAAGTAGTCATGGGACAGCGTAAACACCTTATGGCCGAAAAGCTCAAGGAAGCTAAGAAGGCCACAGCAGTAGCCAGATTGAATGATGTTCCTACCTCTCCCCGCAAGATGCGTCTTGTGGCCGACACCGTCCGCGGTATCGAGGTCAACCGTGCCATCGATCTGCTTCACTTCTCCAAGAGGGAAGCAAGTATCAGGCTCGAGAAGCTTCTCCGCAGCGCAGTCGCCAACTGGGAGGCCAAGAATCCGGATCAGGCCAAAGAGCTTGACAACGGTAATGTTTATGTAAAGACCATTATGGTTGACGAAGGACGCACGCTCAAGCGTATCCGCCCCTGCCCTCAGGGCCGTGCCGGTCGCATCCGCAAGCGTTCCAATCACGTTACCGTGGTTCTTGATGTCAAAAAAGCTCAGGAGGAGAAATAATTATGGGACAGAAAACTAATCCTATCAGCAACAGAATCGGTATCACCCGCGGTTGGGAGTCCAACTGGTGTGGTGGCAACTACGCCGAGAAGATCGCCGAGGACTACGAGATCCGTAAGTACCTGGGTGGCCGTCTTGCAAAGGCCGGCCTCAGCAGGATCGTCATCGAGCGTACCCTCAAGCTCATCACCGTCACCATCTATGCAGCCCGTCCCGGTTTCATCATCGGCAAGGGTGGCACCGAGGTCGACAAACTCAAGGAAGAGCTGAAGAAGGTTACCAACAAAGAGGTCCAGATCAACATCTACGAGGTCAAGCGCCCCGAGGTTGATGCCCGCTTTGTCTCCGACAGCATCGCCCGTCAGATCGAGGGCCGCGTCTCCTACAGGCGCGCCATCAAGATGGCCATCGCCAACGCAATGCGCGTAGGCGCCGAGGGCATCAAGATCCAGATCGCAGGCCGTGTCGGCGGCGCCGAAATGGCCCGCAGCGAGATGTTCAAAGAGGGTCGTACTCCTCTGCACACCTTCCGCGCAGATATCGACTATGCTCTTGCAGTTGCTAACACCAAGGTCGGATGCCTCGGCATCAAGGTCTGGATCTGCAACGGTGAGAAGTATGGCAAGCAGGATCTGACCCCCGCAGCTCTCGCAGCCGCAAATGCACAGGCCGCCGGCCAGCGCAGCAGCGGACGTGGAGAGCGTCGTGGTGGCAATCGCCGCGAAGGTGGCGAGCGCCGTGGAAACCGTCGCGAACAGAAGTAATTCTGATTCTATAAGCAAATGCGGTATGCAAGACTCAGGTTTTGCATACCGTTTTGCTTTTTGACTATCTTTGCATATTGATGGACATCCGCGAAAAGATAAGCCTCCTGCCTCACAGCCCCGGCGTGTATCGTTACTACAATGCCGACGGGGAGGTTATCTACGTGGGTAAGGCCAAGGATCTCCACAAGAGGGTGGCGCAGTACTTCGTGCCTCCCGAGAGGCTCAACACCAAGACCCGCATACTGGTGAGCAAGATTGCCGACGTGCAGTACAGCGTGGTGGATTCCGAGTCGGATGCCCTGCTGCTCGAGAACAACCTCATCAAGCAGTACAAGCCCCGCTACAACATCCTCCTCAAGGACAGCAAGACCTATCCCTGGATCTGCGTCACGTCCGAACCCTATCCCCGGGTGTTCCTGACGAGGCGCGTGGAGAAGAACGGGTCCCGCTATTTCGGGCCCTACAGCACGGTCATGCACGCCCGCTATCTGCTTGAATTCTTCGAAAAGAACTATCCCCTGCGCAGCTGCCGCCACAAGATAGATTCCGATGTCATCCTCCGGAGGAAAATCCGCCCCTGCCTGGATTTCCACATAGGGAAGTGCAAGGGGTGCTGCATAGGCGCGGTTTCGACCGAGGAATACGGGGGATGGATCGAGGAGATAGTGACCTTCCTCAAGGGCGGCGTCGGGGCTATCGTCTCCGAATATGAAGGCCGTATGCGCGCCGCCGCGGATGCCCTGGATTTCGAGCAGGCCCAGGTCTGGAAAGACCGCATCGACGCCCTCCAGCAGCATTACTCCCGCAGCATCGTCACCCAGGTCCGCGACCTCGAAGCCGACGTCTTCGCCCTGGTATTCGACGGTCCGGAGGCCTTCGGCTCCTTCCTGCGCCTGCGCGGCGGGGCCATCGTCCAGAGCCTGAACCTCGGATTCCGGATGAACATCGAAGAGGAGCAGGACGCTGTGCTGAGCGAGTTCATCGCGGAGATAGAAAGCAAGTTCGGCGAGCTCTCCCGGGAGGTCATAGTCCCCTTCCTGCCGGACGTGCAGATGCCATCCGTCCGATATACCGTGCCGGTGAAGGGGGATAAGCTCTCCCTCCTGGAGCTGGCCGCGAAGAATGCCCGGGAATACCATTTCAACACCATCAAGCAGCGCGAGCACACCGATCCCGACGAGTTCCGCCGCAGCGTGCTGGAGGAGCTCCGCAAGGCCCTCGGAATGAAGGAACTGCCGGTGCATATGGAGTGCTTCGACAACTCCAATATCCAGGGGACCAACCCCGTGGCCAGCTGCGTGGTTTTCCGTGGCGGGGTGCCTTCCAAGAAGGACTACCGGAAGTTCAAGATAAAGACGGTGGTGGGAGCCAACGACTACGCCTCCATGAAGGAGGTCGTGAACCGCCGCTATTCCCGTATGCTGGCCGAGGCTCCGGATGACCTTCCGCAGCTGATCGTGATAGACGGAGGAAAGGGGCAGCTGGAGTTCGCCTGGCAGGCCCTGTGCGAGCTGGGGCTGAGCGATAAGCTTACGGTCGTGGGCCTGGCCAAGAGGCTGGAAGAGGTCATCCGCGTCGGGGACCCCTATCCGCTTTTCATCGACCGTAATTCCCAGGCCCTGAAGCTGCTGCAGCACATACGCGACGAAGCCCACCGCTTCGGTATCACCTTCCACCGCAGCCTTCGCAGCAAGGCTGCAATACAGTCGGCGCTCTCGTCGATAAAGGGCGTCGGCAAGGTCACGGAGGAGCGCCTGCTTATGCATTATGGGTCGGTAGCGCGCCTTGCTGCTGCAAATCCCGAAGATTTGGCTAACTTTGTGGGCCCTAAACTGGCAGAAAGAATATTAACAGAACTGAACAATGAGCGAAAAGACATCGACTAAACTATTCAATTACTTCATTTTCTTCGGCATGCTCGTCTGCGTGCTGATCGCAAGCATCATCAACATCCGCAACAATCCCTCCGAAACCGCCCTGCAGATAGTGGTGGCCTTCGGTGCCATGTTCGGAGTTACCAGTACCATACTCGCAGCGCAGGGGAACATAATGAACTTCGTCGTGGGCCTGCTGGGGGCGGTCATCGAGACCTACGTACTCTGGAAGAACGGGGTCACCTCGATGTTCCTCCTCTACCTCTTCTACTTCATCCCCATGGACTTCGTGGGATTCTTCCAGTGGCGCAAGCGCGACGCTAGCGTGCACAAGGCCGTGAAGGCCCAGCGCATGGACGGCCGCAAGTGGCTCTACGTGGCCTTGGGCTACGTCGCCGTGGCCGCGGTAGCGTTCGGTATCTCCTACTTCGCCGGGCAGCACAGCCTCGGCTCGGGAGTCCCTGCCAAGCTGGTGATGGACGCCCTCACCACGGCCGCTTACGTGATGGCCATAATTATGATGACCTTCGCCTATATGGAGCAGTGGTACATCTGGACTTTGGTGAACCTTTCTTCCATTGTGCTGTGGGCGGTTAACCTGGCCACCACGCCGGAGTCTACATATACTGTGGTGATGCTCATCAAATACGTCTTCTACCTGCTCAACGGGCTGAATGCGATACGTATCTGGCTGAGGCTCAGCAGGAAAGAAGAGGTTTTGGAAAATTGAGAATAATTAGTAACTTTGCAACGCAAAAGACGATTGTACTAATAAACTTAATATTCAAATTATGAACTACGAAGAAATCGTAAAGAAGGTGAAGGCCATCATCGTCGACAAGCTCGGCGTAGAGCCTTCCGAGGTTACCGAGACTGCAAACTTCACCAACGACCTTGGTGCAGACTCCCTTGATACTGTTGAACTTCTTATGGAGTTCGAGAAAGAGTTTGGTGTCAAGATTCCCGATGAGGAAACCAGCACCATCGCCACCGTTGCCGATGCCATCGCAAAGGTCGCCGAGAAACTTGGTGTCTCCGAGTAATCTAAAACCCTAAAAAGACAATCCACTACCGGTCGCCCCCCGCGACCGGTTTTTTTGTGCTCAGCCTTCCCCGTCATGCCCGGCGTTTCTTTGTCATGCCCGGCCCCGACCGGGCATCTTCTACGCCACGTATAGTCAATTGCGGCCCTTGGGGCCGGGCCGCAATTGACCCCCCCGTTCATTCACTAGTACCCAAATACTTTTTTGTCATTCCGAGCGAGCGCAGCGAGCCGAGGAATCTTGTCGCTGGGCTAAGGCCGCCGGCGAGGAGGCATCCTGGCGGATGCCAGTCATTTCGTCAGGGGCTCTGCCCCTAACATACCCCGCGGCTCCCGGCCTTCGTACTTCGTACCGGCCTCCGCCGTTCGCGCTGTGGCGCTCATTGCGTAGTGGCTGGGCTAAGGCCGCCGGCGAGGAGAGCCCTTCAGGGATGTTGCTCCCCGCAGCCGGCGCCGCCGTAGCTGCCGGTCTTGCCTCGACCGGCAGCGTTGCCCACCAGCCGCACCCCATTTCCTGCCACGACCTGCAGCGTTTTTGCCGTTTTTTGCTCTAGGTCCCCTGCAAAACACTGTGACCTGCAGCATTTTTGGCTGTTTTTGCTGCAGGTCTATCAATAATATGCGGTTTGATATGCTGATGAAAAGGTATAGGGTGAACAGAACGCCTTCTGATGGGCAAGATCTGATTTTATGCCTGGGACCTTGCCCTCATATCGGCCACCCGTGTACTTCCAGTGGGCAAGATACCCGCCATGAAATCAGACCTTGCCCACCGAAACGCTGTGGATGGGTAGTGGGTGATTCCGGTCTGCCGCGGAGAAGGGCTGAGTGATCCTGGCCTGCCACGGAGAAGGGGTGGGTGTTCCTGGTCTGCAAGTTTTTGGCAGACCGGGAACAATTTCGGGCTTTTTTGTTCCTGGTCTGCATTTTTTTTGCAGACCAGGAACACCTAGGAGCTTATGCCGGCGCTCTAATTAGCAATTGTCGTGTGGCGGGCAAGTGTATGCAGCAGCCAAGTAATTGACAGTCAGAGGATTACCGGAAAGAGAATCGGGAAAATTCGACGATTCTCCTGCTGGGAAAGTGCTGATAGCCAAGTGGTTAGGTGCTGCGTAGTGTTGGGGAAGATGCCCGGTCGGCGCCGGGCATGACGGTGGAAAGGGCGGGAAGGA
>JAEEXQ010000061.1 GCA_016287875.1 Bacteroidales bacterium
GCACGCACGGTCAGGGAGGTCACCCCGGCTCAGCGCGCGATCACCTTCACCGAACGCCCGGTGAGGTAAACCTGCGTCACATCGTGGTCGGAGGTACTCACCTGGTAGTTCAGCTCATCTTCGTCGACATCCCCGAACATATCGGTCAGGTCGAAATCCATCGAAGAATTCAGGCCGTAGATGATCTGGTCGGCGGGGGTGGTCTTCACGAAGGGCGCGTGGTTGGGAAGGGTAGTGCCGGAGACTATCTCCGAAAGGTCGGAATAGTTGTTGGACTTGTCGTAGGCGATGAATCCTATGTAGTAGGTCGTACCGTGCCGCAGTCCGTCCACGTACTTGGTCACCTCCTCGCCCACTGCGGCATCTCCCGTCTCCCAGACGAAGCGGGTGACATCGCTCTGGGTGTAGGTGGCGGTGCTGCTGGATACCATGTCCTTGTGGGTGCTGATGAGGCAGATGACGCCGGCGGCCTTGTCTTCGTCGGGGTCGTCGGGGATCTCATATTTGATGGTGAGGGCCTTCTTTCCGGGCTCGACGCTGATTCCGCGGACTATGCTGGGGGAGACGAAGGAGCCGTGCCCGGCGATGCGGAAGGAGTTCGCGACATCCACCCATCCGCCGACCTGCTTACCCTGCACGATCTGGTAGTTGGCGCCGTCCAGCAGGGCCTTCTTGGCCTCGGCGTTGGTGAAGCCCGGGCCGCCGAACGCCGACACTATCAGGGCCGCCGCGCCGCTCACGTGCGGGCAGGCCATCGAGGTACCGGACATATAGGTGTAGGTAGATTCCTGGAGATTGTAGATTTCCCCGCGGCTGTGGCCGTATGAATCCTTCTCCCCGAAATAGCGGGAGCTGAGAGTCTGGGTGTCGAGCCCGTCCCCGCCCGGAGCGATGAGGTCCACCCAGTCCCCGTAGTTCGAATAGTAGGCCTTGGTATAACCGGCAGTGCCCGCGGCGACGGATATCACCGGCTCGTAGGAACCCACCCAGTCATAGTCGAAATCCTCGTTGCCGGCGGCGAAAATCACCAGCCCGCCCTTCATCATCGAATCGCTCTTCTGGTTGCCCGAGTTGTCGCAGCCGGCGTACTTGATGAAGTAGTCGATGGCTGCGCGGAGATATTCGGGGATGCCCTGGCTCTTGTAGTTCCTGGCTTCTTCCTCCGTGATGTTTCCGTCCTCATTGTCGTCCGCACCCCATCCCCAGCTGTTCTGGGAGATGAGCGCGCCGTGGTCGGCCCCCCATTTCACGGCGTTGGCCGTCTGGGCGTCGGAGGCCCCGTAGTTCCCCTTGAATATCTGGGAGGAGAGGATGCGCACGCCCTGCTTGCCAGCGGCATAGTCGCCGCCCGCAACGCCCGACACGCCTATGCCGTTGTTGCGCACGGCGGCGATCGTGCCGGCCACGTGGGTGCCGTGGTCGTCGGGGGTGATCCTATAGGAATTGCCCACGAAATCCTTGCTTCCGTTGGCTCCACCGGGAAGCACCACGCCCACCAGGTCGGGATGGTTGATATCCACTCCGCCGTCCACCACGTTCACAATGACGCGGCTGTCGCCGGTGGTATAATGCTCCCATACTTCGGCCAGATTCATATCGGCCCCCTTGTTGGTATAGGGGACGGAGGGGTATGAACAGAAGATATCCAGCGACTTGTCGTTGATCATATCCCACTGATATTTGAAGTAGGGGTCGTTGGGCACGACGCTCCTGCGCTTGATCTTGTGGGGAGTCTCCACCTTCACTATGCCGTCCACCGCCGAGAGCATCTCGCCGGCCCTGGTGGCCGCCACGCTCTTGTCGTACTTTACGGTGTAGAATAAATGCAAACCCTCGCGGCGGGTACGCTCCTCGTACTCGCCCGCATCCGGGAACACCCTTTCGAACTCATACACGCCTATCTTTCCGAAGGCGTCGTCCACGAGTTCGGATTTGGTCCGGACAAGGCCTTCCTTGCCGGCCTTCTCCAATAATGCGCCCAAGGATTCGTCCACTTTGATGATGGCGGCGCCGGGGTGGCCAACTTCCGTGGCGGTGACTTCTTTTCCGGCATCCTGCCCGACCTGGTCGGGTGTCAAGGCGAGACGATTATCATTCAGAGTACACGCAGTCAGCGTTAGGGCGGTACCGACTGCAGCGATCAGAGTTAAGTTTTTCATTTATCATTCTATGCGGGTCACCTTCCACCAGCCCCCCTTGTCAGGGCCGACACGAAGCAGGGATCCCAACTTCTTTAAATTCGAAATATGTTTTTCCACCCCCTTGGTCGAAATGCCGAGGGTTTCGGCAAGGTCGGCCGTGGTGTAGCGGGGGTGCGAAGAAAGTATCTGCAAAATCCGTGTCGAATTCTTCACCGGGACCTCGTGGTTCTTCAAGGCCAGGTGACGGCATTTCGACAGCGGTGCCAGCACTTCCGAGGCGTGGCTGGTGAAGATATCCTCGATATCCTCGCGCACGGCCGAACCCAGAAGTTTGGCGTACTCTTCGGGATCGCGGATGGAGAGGGGCTCGAGCCCGAACTCCATCTGGAGCATATTCATCAGCAGCCTGGCCATAAGGTCGTTCCCTTGGGGCCAGAGCTCTGCGTTGCTCACCCGGAAATGGAGAGAATAGCTGAATGAATAGAGCCCGTCCTCCTTGAGCGTACGGGCGTGCATACGGGCTTCGTTGGCCTCCTGGCAGATTTTCTGCAGGGTAGCCTCGCCGTTCACTTTGGAGCAGTCGAAACCGAAGCTGCGCAGGGCCTGGGCGGCCAGAAGCTTTATCCTGTATGCGCTCCACATCTGATGGCTCTCCGCATCGGCCAGGGCGGCCTCGTAGCCCTTGAGCAGGTCCAGGTTCATCAGCTGCTCGGCTATGGTCTTGCCGTCGCTGCTGATGCCGTCCCGCAGCAAGCGCACGTTCTGCTCCAGAGTCAGCGTAGAGCCCTCTGCAGCAGTGGATGCGGTTACCAGACGATATAGGAGCAGTTTATCCATTTAGTCTATGACGAGTTGTTTCAGAAGCTTCACCTTGATGTCGTCGGGAAGCTTGGTTATGGAGTCGAGATGCTTGCTTACATCTTCGACGGAGATTGCCTTCAGGTACTCCTCAGCGTTGGCCGGGTCTTCGGTGATGAAGCTCGGGGTGCCGAAGAGGCGCAGCAGCTGGGGAGTGAGCTGCAGGGAGCCGCTGATGTGGGCGGCGAACTCGGCCTTGACTTCGGGCATCAGGGCGCGCAGCCTCTTCATCACGCCCTTCTCGCCGTTTATGAACTTGACCTCGCACTCGCACTCCACGATTACATTCTGCCCGGCGCTCATCTCCGGCAGATAAACCGTCGCGGTGAGGGATTCACCGTCGTATCCCCACACAGCCTCGGTGACGGGGCTCTTGCCCGCGAAACGGTCGTAGCGAACTTCCTTGCCGTTCACCAGCACTTTGGTGGGAGCGGTGACGCCGGGGAAGATGAAGCTCAGCTTGCGGGTGGGGCACATTCCCTTGTAGGAACCCTCGCGGGCATTCACTACCACGGCCACGCCTTTCTCGGTCCTGGCCTGGCTGAAGCGGGTGACCGCGTAATCGGAAGAGTAGGCCTGGGAAGTGCCGTCATCTTCGTACATATGGCTGTTGGTCTCTGCACCGAGGCTCCTGCACATATGCGCGGCAGCTTCCGGCAGGGGAACTACCAGCAGGCGCACCTCGTTGTCGGCCTCCTGCAGGTTGGAAATCTTCTTCCCAGCGAGGGGGATGATGGCCCCGCTGCGCACGAACCAGGGGTTCTCGGCTATGGTGTAGTGAAGATCCGCCTCGGTATCGCCGGCGTACATCTTTCCGGTGCTCATATCGAACCAGCCGAAGCCGTGGGGGAACCACATCTTGCGGTCGGCAAGCCCGGTCTGCTTGTCCGCAGGCTCGCAAACCACGGTGGCGAGTATGTTATCCCCGAACATGAACTCCTGCTTCCAGCTGTAGGCCTTTTCATCCTCCGGCCAGGCATAGTACAGAGGGCGGCAGAGGCCCACGCCGGTGTCGTAGCTCTGGCGGGCGGCGGTGTAGATGTAGGGGGACAGGTCGTAGCGCAGGCGGATGGCTTCGCGCATTGCGTCGAAGTGGTCGGGGAATACCCAGAAGCGCTTCTCCATGCTGAAGTCCTTGGTGGAATGGGTCTTGAAGATGGGGGTGAAGACTCCTTCCTGAAGCCAGCGGGTGTAGAGTTCCGGATCGGTCTTGTTCACGCCCTTCGGCTGCTGGTGACCGCCTATGTCGTGGCCCCACCAGGCATAGCCTATGTTGGATGCCTGCGCGGTGAATTCAGGCAGATATCCCAGCACCTTCCAGGTGGCGTGGGCATCTCCCGAAAAACCTACCTGATAACGGTGGCTGCCTATGCCGCCCCAGCGATGGTAGATCATCGGACGGGGAGCATCCTTGCCCTGGCTGGCGCTGCGGCGGGCCAGGTCGTTCCAGAAGGTATAGTTGAGCCAGAAGGTGTTGCTGAGGCCCTTGATGTATTTGCTTTCGCGGAACTGCTGCCAGTCGAGCCACCAGAAATCCACGCCCTGCTCCTCGATGGGATGCAGCACGGAGTTGAAGTAGGCATCCGCCCACTCCTGCTGGTCCATGCGGAAGGGGATGTAGGTGGGGGTGCCGTCGGGCTTGAGGTAGTCCTTCGGGCCGTCGTAGTCGCTGGTGCGGGAGAGGTAATCCGCCTTGAAGCGCTCGTAGGGCTCTTCGAAGACCTGCAGGCCGGATGCCGGGTGCAGGTTGAGGGAGGTCTTGAGATGATGGCGGTGGAGCTCCTCGAGGGTGCTTTCGGGCTTGGGGAAGAGTTCCTTCTTCCAGGTGTATCCCGTCCAGCCCAGGCTCTCCCCGGCCTCGTCCTTGCTCCATTTGGATTGGCCTATGCCGTCGAACGAAATCTTCTTCTCCCCGTAGGTATCGTGCCAGTCCATGTCGATGATGAACACGTCGGCGGGGATGTCATAGGAGTCGAAGTGCTCCGCCAGGTCCACCAGTTCGGCATCGGAGTACAGCCAATAGCGGCACCACCAGTATCCCAGGGCGTATTTGGGAGGGAGGGGGATGCGGCCGGCGACCTTTACGAAGTCGCCCAGGGCCTTTGTGTAATGGTGGCCGTATGCGAAGATGTACCAGTCGATACGCTCGCCTTCGGGGCGCTCTTCTACCCAATATTTCCAGTCGGAATCCACCGGCACCAGCAGGTGGCGGTCGGATTCATCTATCAGAGCCCATCCGTCGCGGGAGATGACTCCGGGATCGAAGGGGTCCTTGGTCAGCCCGCCCTGAGGGTTGTTGACGTGGATTCCGTCGTATCTGTCGAGGGTGCGGCAGGTGCCGAGCAGGTTGCCGGAGGGATCGTCCCCGGGCTTCCAGCTATACTTGTCGAAGCTTACCTTCAGGTTGCCGGCGTCGAACTTGGCGTTGCCCTTGTAGGTGAGGACGAGCTTGCCGGTATTGATAGTCAGCGACTTAGCGCTCTTCCTGACTTTGAACTCCGGAACGGGGAGTTCGCGGTTCACTATACCGAGGGTGGCGTTGTCTTCGAATTTGCCGTCTGCAGCCCATTCCATACGGATCAGCTGAGGGGTAAGCACCGTGAAGCGGGCATTACCCTGAACTACCGTGGCGGACTCATTTGCCTTGGGATGGAATACTTCCTGAGCTTCGGAAGGGATGGCCGTCAGGACCATCAGTATAGAGAGGAATAAGCGTTTTTTCATAATAGATGCAAAGATAACACAATCGGGTAAATTTTTTATATCTTTGTGCACTATGTTCAATAAAGAAACCTACACCGCCCGCCGCTCCGAATTGCGGCGCCTCCTCAATGGCGAGAAGGGAATTGCCGTTTTTCTTGGCAATGTTGACGCCCCCGCACAGTACAAGGACAACTGCTATAAATTCCGTCAGGACAGCACCTGGCTGTATTATTTCGGTATAGACGAGCCACGTTTCGCGGCCGTCATGGACCTGGACGCAGGCACCGAAACTATCTACGCCGATGATTTCAGCATCGACGACATCATCTGGACGGGCCCCCAGCCCTCCGTGGCCCAGCAGGCCGCCGAGGTAGGGGTAAACCATTCCGAACCCTATTCCAAACTCGATTGGGCAGTGTCCCAGGCCATAATCCAGGGACGCACCATCCATACCATCCCCCCGTCCCGCTACTACAACGCAATGAAGTTGCAGAGCCTGGGAATCGACAAGCCCTCCGAGGCCCTCATCCGCGCCATAATCAGCATGCGCCTGGTCAAGCGTCCCGAAGAGATCGCGGAGCTCGATGCCGCCTGCGTGCTGGGCCAGAAGATGCACACCGTCGCCCGCCGCGGATTACGCGTGGGGCGCGTGGAGCAGGAGATAGTCGGAGAGATGGAAGGAGTGACCCTGGCCGAGGGCTGGGGCGTGAGCTTCGCTACCATCCTCACCCAGCACGGGGAAATCTTCCACAATCACGGGCACGCCTGCACCATCGAGCCGGGCAAGCTGATGGTCATCGACGCCGGTGCCGAGGGAAATTCCCACTACGCATCCGACTTCACCCGTACCTATCCGACCGGAGGCCGCTACACCCCCAAGCAGAGGGATATCTACAGCATAGTCTATGATTGCCACGAGCTGGCCTTCTCGCTTACCAAGCCGGGCGTGGCCTACCGTGACGTGCATCTGGCAGTCGCCCGTATGATGCTGGACCGCCTCTCCCAGCTGGGCCTCGTGTCCGGGGATCTGGACGAGATGGTGGCCGAGGGAGTGGCCGGGCTCTTCATGCCTCACGGACTTGGGCACAATATGGGCCTGGACGTGCACGATATGGAGGATCTGGGCGAAGATCTGGTGGGATACGATGCCGACCAGAAGCGTTCTTCCCAGCTGGGTCTGCGCTCGCTGCGCATGGCCCGCAGGCTGGTCCCGGGCAACGTCGTCACCGACGAGCCGGGTATCTACTTCATCCCCGACCTGATTGCCCTCTGGAAGAAGGAAGGCCGTCCGTTCGTGAACTACTCCGCGCTGGAGGCCGGCTATCTGGACTTCGGCGGAATCCGTATCGAGGATGATGTGCTGGTGACCGCCGACGGCGCCCGCCGCCTTGGCGGCACGCGCCTCCCCGCCTCCCCGGATGATGTGGAGGCCGCTATGGCGGAGGATGCCCGGTCGATATAGTGAAATTCTTAAATTTTAATAATTCAAAACTATGGGACTTTTAAATGGAAAAGTCGCCCTGATTACGGGCGCATCACGAGGAATTGGTAAAGCCATCGCCCTCAAATACGCGGCAGAAGGTGCCGACGTCGCATTCACCGACCTGGTCGTGAACCAGGACACCGTTGCCGAAATCGCAGCCCTCGGCCACAAGGTCAAGGCCTACGAAAGCAACGCCGCAGACTTCGAGGCAACCCAGCAGGTCGTCGAGCAGGTACTCGCCGACTTCGGCAAGATCGACATCCTCGTGAACAACGCCGGTATCACCAAAGACGGCCTTGCGATGCGCATGACCGAACAGCAGTGGGATGCAGTCATCGCGGTCAATATGAAATCCGCCTTCAACTATATGCACGCAGTGCTTCCCGCAATGGCCCGCGCCAAGAGCGGCAGCATCATCAACATGGCATCCATCGCCGGCCAGATGGGAAATCCCGGCCAGGTAAACTACGCCGCCACCAAAGCAGGCCTCATCGCAATGGCCAAATCGGTGGCTAAAGAGATGGGCTCCCGCGGCATCCGCGCCAACAGCATCGCCCCCGGCTTCATCGTCTCCGAGATGACCAACGCCCTCCCCGAAGAGGTCCGCGCCGAATACCTGAAGCAGATCCCCCTGCGCCGCGGCGGCACCCCCGAAGACATCGCCAACGCCGCCCTCTTCCTCGCCAGCGACCTCTCCAGCTACATCACCGGCCAGGTCATCCCCGTCAACGGCGGCCTCTACTGCTAGGAGCGAGAGGGTTTTGTGCTGAGGGGTGCGGGGTGCTATGACCGCCCTCCGCCAGATTTGCCGCAGCACTTAAAACGCTGATACATAGCACTTTACTGAAAACAAAATCGGCCAATTTCGCCGATTTTGTTTTCAGTATCTCCCTGACTCACAGCCACTTAGCTGCTGCCAAATCTCCTGCCCCTGCCCACGCCCTCCCGCCGCTGCGCCCTCACGCCCCCGCATCCCATCCGTAACCAAAAACGCCCCTTTTTGGTTACGAAACTTTCCGCAAATCCCATCCTTAACCAAAAACGCCCCTTTTTGGTTACGAAACTTTCTGCAAATCCCATCCGTAACCAAAAACGCCCCTTTTTGGTTACGAAACTTTCTGCAAATCCCATCCGTAACCAAAATCGCCCCTCCACGTGGTTCCAGTGGGCAAGGTCCCCCTGGTGAAATTAGACCTTGCCCGATCGCGCCCCACGCATGCCCTCCTGGCCCCCGCTCTCGCCCCATCCTCACCTTCCGCACTGGCTCCACCCGCCTCCTCTCGCACAACCACACCCACCCACCTCGCACTCACCCCACCTCCCCGTCCCGAATTTGTCGCTCCCGACGGCGCGGCGGATCGGACGGAGGGGTGGGCTCAAGGAGCGATAAATTCGGGCCGCAGACTAACAATACGGAAAACCACACGTTGAAAACAAATAAAAATGCAAAAGTTTGCGATGAAAATGCATCGAAAGCCACCGAATAAACTATAATTGCAGCGGTTAATATTGATTGGTTGACAATATGTTACGGGAAACGATGAAGCATATTGCCGGGGCGCTGTCTTCGGCCGCGGACCTGGTGATGCCGCGCGAATGCATCTGCTGTTCGCAGACTCTGGAACGCAACGAAAAACACATCTGCCGGGCCTGCCAGGCGGATCTTCCGAAAACACGATACTGGGTACTCCGCGAGAATCCTATGGCGGAGCGATATAACGATTTGGTACAGAGGGGGATGGGGGATAATGTCAGATTCCATCCGTACGGATATGCCACGGCCCTTTACTTTTACCGCGGGGGATTCAGGAACATCAGCAAAGCCCTGAAATACCACCGGAATTTCGCAGCCGGGAAATACTTCGCGGACCAGCTCGGCCTTATCCTCAAAGAATCCCCCTTTTTCAGGGATGTGACCCTGGTGGTGCCGATCCCCCTGCACTGGACCCGCCGGTGGCTCAGGGGATACAATCAGGCAGAGATTATCTCCCGCAAAATCGCGCGGGCGCTGGGGGTGCCGTGTTGCCCGGGGATGCTGGTGCGCGAGCATCTGACCCGCTCCCAGACGCATCTGAGCCAGGAGGAGCGCGCGCGCAACGTCTCCGGCGCCTTCCGGATGGGGGATGAAATCCCTCCTTCCGTCCGCCCGGGCGCGTTCGTCCATATTTTGTTGGTGGATGATGTCTTCACCTCCGGGGCGACGGTGGCCTCGGCGCACCTGGCCCTCCTCCGCGGCCTCGAACACCGCATCAGCCCCCACAACCTCCGCATCTCCCTCGCCACCCTCGCCTGCGTGGAGAGGTAGGCCCCTGCCGGCGGAACGGCCGCGCCCGCCCCGGCAGCGTTACTGCCCGCGGCGAGCGCCCCCGGCGAACAGCCCGCGTCCCCTTAGAACACGAACTTCAGGATGTAGAACAGCATCACGCCCGCCGCGATCAACTTGATACCGGTCCCGAAAATGAACCCCAGGAACGCCCCCAGGGCCGCTTTCGCCGACTCGGCCGCCCCCTGCTTCGCAAACACCAGCTCCCCGATGAAAGCGCCCAGCAGCGCCCCCAGCACCATCCCCACAGGCGTCAGGAAGATACCCGCGAACAGGCCGATAATCGCGCCCCAGGAGGCCTGCTTATGCCCCCCGGTCTTCTTCGCGAACCACCCCGGAACAACATAGTCGAGCACCGTGACGAGGGTGGTGATGCCCAGCCAAATCAGCAGGAATCTGTCGGATACCGGCTCGCAGGACCCATTGCGGCCCGCCAGGTACACCAGCAGAATCCCGATCCAGCTCAGCGGCGGGCCAGGCAATCCGGGTGCGATGCTTCCGATTATCCCTAGAAGCCCAAGGATTATGGCGAAGATTTCCAATGCACTCATGCGGCAAAGATATACAAAATATCTATATTTGAAGAAACGTACACTAATTTGAGAGAATAATGACCAATCTGTTTCATCGACTTATGTTTATCGGTGCCTGTGTATTGCTAGGCGCCCTGATTGCCTGTGGGCACACCACATCATACATCCTGACTATCGCCGGTTTTATCATCATATCGGTCAGCCTCGGTGGCCTGATCGTGAAGAGTATCCAGGCCAAGGATATTAAACTTTTGTTCCATGGAATTGATTCCGACTATTCCTGGGCGGGATTCTTCATCCTTCTGACGGTGGTTCTGATGAATCACGACCTTTCCGTCCTGGCGGTAATCTCTGGCCTCCTGGCCATCTACCACCTCGCCCTGCTCAAGCGCTGACCCTCTCACCGCTCCCAGCCCACCCCTGCGCGAGAAAGCGCAGCGGTGGGCGTGCTGGGTATGTGGCTGTGACTCTGAGAGTTATGCAATCAAGGCTGCTCGATTTCGAGCAGCCTTGATTGCATAATGTGCTGATGTTTAGCTAGTTGCCCAGCACGCGTCTCGGCGCCATGTTGGGGAAGATGCCCGGTCGGAGCCGGGCATGACGTAGATCATGCTCTGACCGCGGAATCGACGCTGCGGCGGTACACCACGAACCGCTGATAGAGGAATTCGGTAGATACATTCAGCAGCATGTTGATGCCGGTGACCAGATACTCGTTCCACCCGAGGTCATCCGCCAGCCAACTCCCCAGCACCGTCGTCGCAGGAGTGAAAACCAGATAGTAGCAGACGACGAGGATCATTGCGCGGGAGATGTTTGCGGCGGATCGGAACGTGAATTTCCGGTTGAGGGTGAAGTTCCAGAGCACGCTCAGGGTAAGGGCGATGAGATAGCACGGCCAGTAGCTCCACCCCGTCAATTCATTCAGCAGGGCGAAGCTCACCATCTCTATGACCCCCGCGCTCGCAGAAAACCCCACGAACTTCAGGAACCGCCAAACCTCCTTCGAATCCATACCGCAAAGATAATCAAATCCCCGCCGTTTTGTTCCGCGACACCCCCGCGCCCCAGTGCCCGCTCGCCCCCTTGAAACTACCCGTGGCGGTTAATTGGTTGATACACAGCTGTTAAGCACCAAGTCTCCCCCTCGTTTTCGCCGGGGG
>JAEEXQ010000062.1 GCA_016287875.1 Bacteroidales bacterium
TCGCGGTCAAGGAGGTGGGGAAGGATGTCATCTTCCTGCGCAAGCTCACCGAGGGTGGAGTTTCGCATAGTTTCGGTATCCACGTGGCCCGCCTGGCCGGCATGCCCCGCGAAATCGTGGAGAGCGCCGAGCGTACCCTGAAGGACCTGGAGCGCAAGGAGAACAGCGTCAAGGCCGTGGCTTCGGCCGGCTCCGTGCAGGACGACGGCAGCGTGCAGCTGAACCTCTTCCAGCTCGACGATCCCACTCTCGGGGCCATACGTGCCAAGCTGGAGGCCGCCGACCTGAACAATATGACCCCTATGCAGGCCTTCGACCTGCTCCGGGCGATGAAAGAAGAAATCGGACTCGATGCGTAGGGTTCTCATCATAAGCTACTATTGGCCTCCCACCGGAGGTTCGGGGGTCCAGCGTTGGCTGAAGTTCGCAAAGTATCTTCCCTCGCAGGGCTGGCAGCCCGTAATCTACACCCCCTCCAATCCCGAGCAGCTTGCGGTGGACGAGAGCCTCGTGGCGGAGATCCCCCCTGAGGCGGAGGTGCTGAAGCAGCCCATACGCGAGCCCTATGCCATCTACCATAAGCTTATGGGGCGCGGGTCTGCCAAGGGTGCGGGCGTGAATCCCATCAATTCCCAGAAAAAGAGCTGGAAGCAGCGGCTGATGCTGTGGATACGCAGCAATCTCTTCGTTCCCGACCCTCGTGCCGGATGGGTGCGGCCGTCGGTGAAGTTCCTGTGTTCTTATCTGGAGGAACATCCGGTAGATGTGATGGTTACCACCGGTCCTCCCCAGTCCGTGCATCTTATCGGACGCGGGGTGCACAGGGCTACGGGCCTGCCTTGGGTGGCGGATTTCCGGGACCCCTGGACCAGGATGTTCTATTTCTCCAACCTGCCCCTGCTGCCCTGGGTGCGCCGCCGGCATTACCGTCTGGAGAAGTCGGTGCTGGACGAGGCTACTGCCGTGGTTTCGGTGACTCCGCGCGTGCAGGCGGATTTCGCCGCCAGGACCGGAACCCCCGTGCATCTGATTACCAACGGCTACGACGAAGATGATTTTTCCGCTGAACTGCCTGTCAGGAACGACGGCAAGTTCCGCGTTGTACATACCGGTCTTTTTGCTTCCGACGGCAATCCCCTCGAACTCTGGAAGGCCCTTGCGGGGCTATGTTCCGAGTCTGCGGACTTTGCTCAGCGTCTGGAAATCCGTCTTGCCGGCAAGGTGGATCCCGAAATTGTCGAGGCTGTCAACGAGGCGGGTCTGGGTGCGCAGCTGAAGTTGCTTGGGTATCTGCCGCATCCTGAGTCTGTGGCAGAGTTGAGGCAGGCGGATGTCATCCTGCTGCCGCTGCGTCATGGGCCGGAATATTCGAAGGTTTATCCCGGCAAGATATTCGAATGCATGGCCGCGGCCGCCAATCCTACCGCGCAGGGGAAAGGGCAGGGTCGTCCCCCGAAAAAAGGGGGCGCGACCCTGCATTCCCCTGCCGCAGAAACGCATGCGCAGGCGGCCGGGCCGTTGGTTCTGGGCATCGGGCCGGAAGATAGTGCGGCGGCTGATTTGCTTCGCGCTACCGGTGCCGGAGATATGGTCAGCTGGGCGGCAGACCCGACGGAAATCATCCGGCAGGCCGCAGCTGCTTCTTCTTCCGCGGCGGGGAAAGGGCAGGTCCTGACACCCGAAAAAAAGGGTGTCAGGTACCTGCATTCCCCGTCCGCTAGGCCAACGCTGGAAGCAGCTGCGGCAACGACAGACTATAGCCGTCGGGCGCTGACGGCAAAGCTATCCGAACTTCTGGCAAGTGTAAGCAAATAATCCTATGAAAGAAATCCACGAAGAATGCGGCGTCCTCGGAATCTACGGAGCAGAACAAGCCTCCAGACTAGCCTTCCTTGGCCTGCAGAGCCTTCAGCATAGAGGCCAGCAAGGCTGCGGCATTGCTGCGACTGGGGATGACGGCAGCATCCGTCTGCATAAGGGAGCCGGCCTGGTCAAGGACGTCTTCAGCGGGGCCGATCTCGAACGCCTGCAAGGCCGCATCTGCATAGGGCACGTCCGCTACCCCACGACCAACGTCGGCGGAATGGAAAACCTCCAGCCCTTCTGCATCTCCAGCAAAGCCGGCCGCTTCGCCCTGGCCCACAACGGAAACATAGTCAACGTCGACAGCATACGCGCCCACCTCGAAACCCTCGGACACCTCTTCCATTCCACCTCCGACAGCGAGCTTTTCGGACACCTGATAGGGATGGAGCACGTCTCCAACGGCTGGGTGGCCAATATCATCTCCGCCGCCCGCCGCCTCGACGGGGCCTTCTGCACCGTGATAATGGCCGACGGAGTGCTCTATGCCTGCCGCGACAAATACGGATTCCATCCCCTGTCCCTCGGCAAGCTGGGGGAGGGATATGTGGTGGCGAGCGAGACCTGCGCCCTGAACGCCCTGGGGGCCGAGTTCATCCGCGACGTAGAGCCCGGCGAACTTGTCGCCATCGGGCCCGGCGGGGTGGAGAGCTACCGGCACTCGCAGTTCGTCGGCCGCAGGATGTGCGCCATGGAATACATCTACTTCGCCCGGCCCGACAGCGACATCGAGGGCTGCGGCGTGCATATCTTCCGCAAGCGTACGGGCAAGCTCCTGTACGAGGAGCATCCGGTGCCGGCGGACATAGTGACCTGCGTGCCGGAAAGCAGCCAGAGCGCTGCCATAGGCTATGCCGAGGCCGGCAGGATTCCCCTGGAAATGGGCCTGATCAAGAATATGTACGTCGCCCGCACCTTCATCCAGCCGGCGCAGTCGATGAGGGAGATAGGGGTGAAGATGAAGCTGTCGCCCGTGCGCAGCGTGGTCCGCGGGAAGAGCGTCGCAGTTATCGACGATTCCATAGTGCGCGGCACGACATCCCGCCAGATAGTGCAGATGCTGCGCGATGCCGGCGCCAGGGAAGTGCATATGCTCATCGCCAGCCCCAAATATGCCTGGCCCTGCTTTTACGGGATAGATACCGGTTCCAAGGAGCAGCTGATCGGGTCCAGCCATACCACCGAGGAAATCTGCAAGTTCATAGGAGCGGATTCCCTGCATTATCTTTCCGAGAAGGCGCTGTTCGCCGCCTCGGGCCGCGAGAGCCTCTGCACCGCCTGCTTCTCGGGCAAGTATCCTACTGAATTATACGATCACGAATGAAACTTATCATACTGGATTTTGACGGAACCCTGGGCGACACCCGCGCCAACATCATACTCACGATGACGGATACCATGCGCAGCCTGGGCCTTCCCGTGCTGCCCGACGGCGATATCGCCGCCACCATAGGCCTGCCCCTCGAAAAGAGCTTCGCCACCCTCTATCCCGGGATGGATGCCGATGGGATAGCGCGCTGCTGCAGCACCTACCGCGCTACCTTCGAGCGGAACCGCAGGATACTGGTGCCGTCTTTGTTCCCCGGCGTCAGGGAAACTCTTGCGGAGCTGAAGGACCGTGGCTACGTGCTTACGGTAGCATCTTCCCGCAGATCGGGTTCGCTGGGGGATTTCCTGGTGGATATGAAGATCAAGGAATATATCTCCTATGTGCTTGGGGCGGATAACGTGACCAAGGCAAAACCCGACCCGGAGCCGGTGCTGATGACCTTGAGGGCCTTCGATTGCCCTCCGGAAGATGCTCTGGTGGTGGGGGATATGCCCGTCGACATCCTGATGGGCCGCGGAGCAGGCGCCCGCAGCTGCGGCGTCACCTACGGCAACTCCACCCGCGCCGAGCTCGCCGCTGCCGGCGCCGACTACATCATCGACTCCTTCCCCGAAATCCTGGGGATTCTACCTAAGTAATTCTTCCAGCTGTACGCTGCCGGCGGTCTTGTCGTCGCGGTATTTGATGATGACGGGGCAGTAGAGCTGCACCCCCGCCTCGGCGGCCGGGCCCTTGACTATGGGCTTGCTGCCGCTCACCACCACCGCGTTGCGGGGCACCACTATGCGTCCCTCGGCATTGCGGCGGATGAAGTCGCCGTTCACTGCGTCGTAAATGGCTGTGGAAGAGGTGATTATCACGCCGCTGGCGATGACGGCACCTTCCTGCACTATCGTACCCTCATAGATGCCGCAGTTGCCTCCCACGAAAGCTCCGTCCTCGATGATGGTGGGGGTGGCGCCCGCAGGCTCCAGCACCCCGCCTATCTGGGTAGATGCCGACACGTGCACGTTCTTGCCCACCTGGGCGCAGGAACCTATGGTCACGTGGGAATCCACCATAGTTCCTGAATCAACATAAGCCCCCACGTTGACGTAGGCCGGAGGCATTATTATGCTGCCGGGAGCCATATACGCCCCGCGCCTCACCGCGCTTCCGCCCGGGACCATGCGCACGCCGTCTTCCGGCTTGAACTTGCGCACGGGGAAGGTATCCTTGTCCAGGAAGCCTCCGCCCATCTCCACTATCTTGCCAAGCTTGAATCCGGCCAGGATCACCTCCTTGACCCAGGAGTTTACCTTCCAGGTGCCGTCCACCTTTTCGGCCACGCGGACCTCGCCCCTTTCCAGGGCATCCATTACTTCGTTGAAGCGTTCGAGGGTTATATCGCTCATAACAGATTCAGATCTTTAAGTGTCTGTGCCATAATCTTCTCAGTTTCGGGCAGCGCGCTCACCAGAGGCAGGCGCAGGGAGTTCTCCATCAGCCCCAGCAGCGCCATCGCCGCCTTTCCGGGGATGGGATTGGGTTCGATGAAGAGGTTCTTGAACAGGGGGCTCAGGGCCTCGTTCATCTTGGCAGCTTCTTCGTACCTGCTGTCCTGCAGGGCGCGGGTGAAATCCGCCATCATCTTAGGGGCCACGTTCGAGGCGACGCTCACCACGCCCGCAGCACCTTTCTTCATCAGCTCGAAGGTGTCATCGTCGTTCCCGCTCAGCACCGCGAAGCCCTTGGGCGCCCCCTTCAGAATCTCTTCTATCTGGGGGATCTTGCCGGAGGCCTCCTTCACCGCCACTATGTTCGCTACGTCGGTGGCGAGCCTGAGGGTGGTTTCCGCCTCGATGTTGGAGCTGGTGCGGCCGGGCACGTTGTAGAGGATTATGGGTTTGTCGGTCTCGCCGGCGACGGCCTTGAAGTACTCATACATTCCCCTCTGGGGCGGCTTGTTGTAGTAGGGGGCCACCACCAGGAAGGCGTCGGCTTCGTGCAGCAGACGTATGTTCGCGACGGTGCCGGCCACGCTGTTGGTGCCTACGCCTACCACTACCGGCAGGCCGCCGGCATTCTCGCGGGCGCAGCGATAGACCGCAACTTTCTCTTCGTCCGACAGGGTGGGGGTTTCACCGGTGGTCCCCAGGGGTATCAGGAAGTCGATACCGCCCTCCACCTGCCTGCGGACACATCTGCCGAAGCAGTCGAGATCTACTTTTCCATTCTTGAACGGGGTAAATAGCGCCGTTCCGCAACCTTTGAACTGTATCATATTATAAGGTCTTTGAATTCGTGTACTCCTTTCAGCCCCTCGGTCATCTCCGCCGCCACCACGGCTCCTTCTGCCAGCCCTTCGCGGGAGAAAGCTTCGTGGGTGAAGCTCAGCCTGTCTACTCCGGACTTGAACTCTACGGTATGAATCCCGGGCACCTCTCCCTCGCGGATGGAATCTATCTGCGGTTCCACTCCGAATTCCTTCTCGACCAGGATCCCGAGGCTCTTGGCGGTGCCGCTGGGTGCATCCAGCTTATGGATATGATGGGTTTCGGTGATGTGGGGGATGTATCCGTGCCCCTTCAGCACCTTGGCGGTCTTTTCGACTGCGGCGAACAGGGCGTTCACGCCTATGGAGAAGTTGGAGGCGTATATCATCGGGGTGCCCTGCTTCTCGAACTCCGCCTTGACTTCCGCTTCGATATCGTTCCAGCCGGTGGTGCCTATTACCGCAGCGCCGAAGTTGGCTGCGATGAACTTGTAGTTGGCGCGGAAGGCGGCCGGGGTGGTGAAGTCTATGCATACGCACTGCTTTGCCAGGGCGGGGTCCACCGCCTGGATATCCTCGCTCGCGAGCGCCAGCTCTATGCCGTGCTCTTTGAGTTTCTGTTCCACCATATGGCCCATTTTGCCATATCCGCTTATAATTGCTTTCATCTTCGCAAAATTAGTAAATTCTATCGTAAAATAGCCGGGCAGCTATCTTCTTGATTATCAATGACTTCCTGGAAATAAAATCGGCGAAATTCGCCGATTTTATTTCCGGTAACCCGCTGTGTATCAACCCCTTAAGTGCCCGGCGATTTTGGCGGTCAGGGCGATGAAGTCTTCGACCGAGAGCCTTTCGGCGCGAAGGTCGAAGACGGGGTCGGCGATGAATTCCGCAAAACCTTCCGATTCGGGGTTCAGCAGGGGCTTCAGCGCGTTGCGCAGCGTCTTGCGCCGCTGGTTGAACGCCGTCTTCACCACCGATTTGAACAGGCTCTCATCGACTGCCCGTCGGCAGGGCTGCCCCTGGAGGGCCTCCGTTCGGGCGCTTACAGCGCCCTTTTCTCCTGCCGCGGTCAGGGAGGTGCGGCCATTCCGCCGCAGTCTGATGACCGCCGAACGGACTTTCGGCGGCGGCGCAAACGCCCCCGGCTCCACCGTAAACAAATACTCGATATCGTACCAAGCCTGCAACAACACACTCAGAATCCCATAAGTCTTACTCCCCGGCCCCTCCGCAATCCTCTCCGCAACCTCCTTCTGAATCATGCACACCACCTCCGGGATACGGTCGCGGTCATCCAGGATCTTGAAGAAAATCTGCGAGGATATATTATAGGGGAAGTTGCCTATCACGCTGTAAGGCCCGCTGAAGAGATGGTTGATGTTCAGCTTCAGGTAGTCCGCAAGGAACAGCCTGCCTTGCATCCCCGGGAAATGTGTCAGCAGATAGTTCACCGACTCCTCGTCGAGTTCCACCATCTTCAGGTCCACATCTTCCCGCTTCAGCAGGTACTGTGTCAGCACGCCCATCCCCGGGCCGATTTCCAGCGCGGATATCTTCTTGGCGTCCGGCCCGGCATTCAGCGCCGCGACTATGCGCTGCGCCGCTCCCTGGTCCACCAGGAAGTGCTGCCCCAATGCTTTTTTAGCTCTTACTTCCACCCTGTTGCGTATTTACTTGGTTTTCAATCATTTATCGTATATGCCTGCCGTCAAAACCGGGCAGGCATATGGAGTAACTATTTGGTATTCAGGTGTTTGCGCTCCAGAGCCACAACGCCCCCGGATCCCAGCGCTATGACGGCCACGGCCCCCAGCGCGAGCAGTATCAGCAGAATCGAGCAAGCCCTGGAAAGAGCGGCGCCGCGTGCGTAAGACGCGGGCTCGAAGCGCATTTCCAGACTGTGCTTGCCGGCAGGGACCACGGCGCTGCGCAGCAGCTCGTCGCTCAGCGACATCTCCAGCTCGCTGCCATCTTCCAGCCTCAGCACCCATCCGGCGGGATACCAGACTTCGCTGAAGGTCAGCTTCTGCTCTACCGGCGAGGCGTATTCGTAGCGCAGGCAGTTCGGCGCGTAGCTCACCAGCTCCACGGAACCCTCCCCGCTGTCGAACCAGGCATTCCCGCGCGCAAAACGGTAGCGCAGCGGCGCGGCCCGGCCGTCCAGTATGATATAACGGCAGTTCAATTTCGAAAGGCCTTCCAGATAAGGCAGCGCCTCTTCGGCCTCCGCCACCGTCGAAACTCCCTTCAGGGCCGAACTCAGCTCCCGGATCTCCCCGGCCAGATGGTTCTCGATGTACTCCTGATAGATCTGCAGCTTGGCAGGGGAGTATCCCCCGATATTCTTATGCCAGAAGGAGGGATGGGAGTCGTTGAACACGTTCACGCTGAGGTCCAGCACGCGGTACGAGGGGTCGGTGTCCGCCAGGATGGCCTTGTCCGCCGGCCTCTGGTCGAACTGCGACATAAAGTTCTTGGGGGTCACGAAGTCATCCCCCGAAAGATATCTCTTGCCGACGGCGAACATGTTCACCAGCACCAGCAGGCAGATGCCTATGGCCGCCATTGCCCTGCGGGCGCGGACTTGCTGGGCGGATATCCACCACACGAGCACGGCTGCAGCCGCGATCAGCAGGAAGGATACCCCTGCATCGGTGCGCAGCAAGCTGATACGGTCGGCCACGAGCGCATCTACCAGCGCATCCTGCATCCCGGCATCCGACGCGCCGGTAAAGCTTCCGGCCAGGCCCGGGAACAACCAGAACAGCAGGCAGACTCCGCCCGTCAGCACGAAGGCATACAGGCCCTTCTTCCGCAGTTCTTCCGCAGGAATCTCCTCGCGCACCAGGCGGTCCAGGAAGATGAATCCCAGCAGCGGTACGGATATCTGCAGCACGCAGAGGGCCATCGATACCGTGCGGAACTTGTTGTACAGCGGGAGATAGTTATAGCAGAGGCGGGTGAATCCCAGGAAATGATGGCCCAGCGCCAGGAATATGGCCAGCACCGTCGCGGCCAGCAGCCACCAGCGTTCCTTTCCCTTGTAGCAGAAGATGCCGAGGAGGAATAGGAAGATGGAGATGCCGCCTATGAACATGGGGCCGGCGGTGAAGGGCTGGGGACCCCAGTACAGCGGCAGCTGCTTGGAGATCTGTTTCAGGTTGGGCTGCCCGGCGCGCTTCAGCAGCCTTACCGTTTCGCTGTCCGGACCCAGCGCGCCGGCGGAAGCGCCTCCGTTGAAGTTGGGGATCATCAGGTTCGGAAGTTCTTCCCAACCATAGCTCCAGGCGGTGGCGTAGTCCAGATCCAGGCCCTTGGTCTCGCCGGAGGTCGATCCTCCGCGCATTGAGTAGGGGGTATATTCGAAGGTCGGCAGCAGTTTGGATGCGTTCGTGCCTATCCCCGCGACCCCGAGCGCCACCAGCAGTGCGGACACGGCGAAAAACCTGCCCACGGCGGCCCTGCGTTCCTTGTCGGCGACGAGCCAGATGAACACGGTAAGCGCGTAGAGCAGTATGATTATCGCGAGGTAGTAGGATATCTGGGGATGGTTGGCTTTGACCTGGAAGCTGACGCTCAGCCCGAATAGGGCGGCTCCCAGCAGGGCCTTCGGCCATTTCCCGGCCACGGCGGATCTATACGCGAACACCATCGCCGCGAGCACCCAGGGCATCAGCGCGATGGCCTGCATCTTGGTGTTGTGGCCTACCTGGATTATCTGCATATTGAACGAGCAGAAGGTGATGGCTATGGCTCCGCCGGCGGCTATCAGGGGATTCACCCCGAAAGCCAGCATCAGAAGGAAGGCGCCCAGCAGGGACACGAACAGCCAGTTCGCAGGCCGCTTGCCGGCCATCAAGCCCTTGTAGAGTGGCCAGGTCCAGTCCCCTTCGGTAGATGGCTCGATGGTGGCGGTGGGCATCCCCCCGAACATCGACCCCGTCCAGGCCGTCTTGTCGTCGGGATGAGCCTTGTTCCACTGGTCCATCTCCTGCACCATCCCGCGCCATCCGGAGATGTCGCTCTGGTTGATGACCTTGCCATCCAGCACCTGCGGCACGAATGCGTAGGCCAGCACAAGGAATCCAAGGATTATTCCGATGTATATCGCTAGTTTCTTTTTCATGTCTTTCAGATTTTACAAAATTCGGCAGGGCCGGTGAGGTGTATGTTGCGGAAAGATTCCGGCCCGACCTGCTCGAAATCCACTTCCAGCCAATCCCCGCGCCTTGCCTGCAGACGGATGCTAGCTGATTTCTGCGGGCCGGAGTAAGCCACGATGGCGCTGGCCGTGATCCCGGTCCCGCACGCCAGGGTTTCGCCCTCCACGCCCTTCTCGAAGGTGCGTATCTTCAGGTAGGCGTCGCAGCGCTGCACGAAGTTCACGTTCGTCCCTTCCGGAGCGAAAGCTTCGTTCCAGCGCAGCTCCTTCCCCTCTTTTTCTATATCTACGGCATCCACATCCTCCACGAACTTCACGAAATGCCGTGTTCCCGTATTCAGGAAATATCCCCCCAGCATCTCCCGCACACCATCTACATCTATCATCCCCAGCCGCACGGTCCAGGCAGAGGCGGCCGGAGACAGCCCCTGGCGGGCGTGTCCACCCCCGGACACGGGCAGGGGGATGGGGCCCGACGGAGACAAGTGGTCGGAGACCACGCAGGAAACGTTGGGAGGGGCCGGAGCGACCGAAGGGAGCGGAGTCCCGCCAGGGACTGTCATCCGGCCGCCTGCTGGCCGTGCGACAATGGTAGCGCTGTGAAGGCCGTCGGGTGCAAGGAATACATATTGGTCGGGGGCGGAAGCCTTGACGCCGAGCCAGTCGGCGAAAGCCACGATGCAGCGGCCTCCATTGCCGCACATCATCCCCCCGCTGCCATCCGGATTGTAGAACTCCATCCTGAAATCGGGAGCACACCCATCCGCCGGGACGGCATCATCCAGAATCATCAGACCATCTGTCCGGAACTCCCGGCAAAGCTCTGCGATGCGCTCCGGCCGGCGGAATCCGTCCATATCAGCCCCCCTGCCGTCCAGAACGACGAAGTCATTCCCGGCACCGGACATCTTATATGTTTTTCTCTGCAGCACTTAAGTGTTTGATTTTCAATGATTTCCTGGGAAGAGAATCGGAAAATTCCGCCGATTCTCCCGCCGGTAAGTTATTGTGTTTCAGGGGGATAGCTGCTGCGTCCGGAAGCGGCCTTCCGGATTTCCGCGGCCAGCAGCTTCACTCCCGCCTCCATCCGCTCCTTCGCCAGGAAGGAGAAGTTCAGGCGCATGGTGTTCCGGTGGCTGCCGTCCAGGTAGAAGAACGACCCGGCCACGTAGGCCACGCCGGCCGCCAGCGCAGAGTCATACATCGCCACCGTATCTATCCCCTCCGGCAAACTCACCCATAGGAACAGGCCGCCGTCGGGATGCGTCCAGCTTACCCCCTCGGGCATATGGCGCTCCAGCAGGCTCAGCAGGTAATCCCTCTTTTCGCGGTAGAGGGAGATGCTGTGCTGGAGGTTGCGGTCGAGGGCGCCGCTAGCGAGGAATTCCGTGGCCAGGTATTGGTCGAATACGGGCGGGCAGAGGTCGAGGGCTTGTTTGCAGATGAATATTTGTTCGAGGAGTTCCGGTTCGGCGATTATCCATCCGAGACGGAATCCGGGGGCGAATATCTTGGAGAAGCTGCCGAGGGGCAGGGTGCGTTCCGGGGCGAGGGAGTGTATGGGGG